>CACMWX010000004.1 GCA_902617515.1 uncultured Alphaproteobacteria bacterium | reverse complement strand
TGAGAGCTCTTCTATTCCACCTGTTGAATTATCTCTATCTATTACTACTAATTTTGCACCTGCTTCACCAAGAGCGTGAGCTATAGATAAGCCTATCCCTTTTGCGCCTCCTGTAATTAGCGCAATTTTGTTATTAAGTTTAAATTTATCAAAAAACAATTAACCTTCCCTCTCCTTTATCCCTCTAAAATATGTTTCGCAGCTTCTTCATCAGTAATAAGACCAAATAAACATCCGTTCAATAAAACAGACTTAATAGCAGATGCTTTTTGGGTACCGCCAGCTATGGCTATAGTTTTCTTCTTTTTTATAAGCCTAAAGTCTTTACTCACAATTTCATCATAAACAATATGTTTCCCTTTAATATCAAAAAAATTACCACTAGACTCCGCATGCGCTCCATCTTTTTTAATTTGATTAAAAGTTTTTTTATCAACTAGATAAGGATGGTTTTTTACTCTGTTATATAAACTAGTACCACCTTTCATAGAGCCAATTCCCAATAATATATAATCACATTCTTCTTCTTTTTTCAGAACATCTTTTACAAATTTCAAATTAAAAAATTTATTTTTTTCTCTCAATGACGGAAAAATATAAGGAGCTCCTAAATGATAACATTTGCCTTGAGTTTTTTTTGAAAGTGTATTTAAACCTAAGAGTGGGTTAAAAGACAAATCATTTCTTAAAGAGCCAGTAGTATCGACAAAACTTACAGGTTCTCTAATTTCTGGGAGTATATTGGCAATTTTTGAATTTGTTGAGCCAGTAGACCATCCAAAATTTCTACATTTTTCGATATTTATTTTGTTAAGTAGAGTGTTAGCACCAGCGTAAGCAATTGATAATGGATCAGGATCAAGGGTTTCTGCCGTAGTTTCTTTACTAAATGTGCTTTCAGTTGGAACAACTTCGATATGTTTAAGGCCATATCTCTTTTTAATCGACTCCTCGTATTGCCTGCAAATATCAAACGACCCCTCTACGAAAACTTTTACTGATCCTCTTTTTTCCGCATCGTTAAGAATACGATGAACCTGAACAGTATTAATATTAAATTTTTTTGCAATATCTTTTTGTGATATTTTTTGTTTCCAATACATCCATGCAATTCTGTTAGTATATTGTTTCAGATTTTTTTCTGATCTATTCACTTAATTTTTTACTGCGCCTAGAGTTAAACCGGAGACTATATTTTTCTGGAGGAATATAGTCAATAATATTGGAGGGATACTTTGAATAACAGTTGCAGCTGCAACATTACCCCAAATTATTTGTGCTTGACTTACTTGCGCAGAAATAAAAATAGGAAATGTTCTAGACTCCGATACTGTAAAAAATAATGCAATTAATAATTCATTCCAGCTAAATATAAAAACAAATATTGCAACAGTTGCAATTCCACCTTTAGACAGCGGTATAGCAATTTTCAAAAAAATGTGGAACCAAGAAGCACCTTCAATTCTTGAAGCTTCAATTAAATCATATGGGATTTTTTTAAAAAATGATGCTGAAACCCATACAGCAAATGGAATATTAAAAGCAGTGTAAACTATCACTAAAGCGAAAAGGGAGTCTAATAAATTCAAATATTTGAATAAAATGAATAATGGCACTGCAGCCGCAACAGGGGGCAACATCCTTGTACTTAAAATCCAATCAGCTAAAAAGAACCTGCCTTTAAATTTGAAAAAAGTTAGACCAAATGCTGTAGGTAAAGAAAAAATGAGAGAAACAATAGTTGAGCAAATTGTTACTATAATTGAATTTAATAAATAAGTGTAACTCTCAGATAACATAATAGTAAAGTTTTTGATATATGAGAAATCAGGTATCCATACTGGAGGTAAGGCGAACATTGCATTTTGACTCTTAAATGAACCAAATAACATCCAAAGATTAGGCGCTAAAAATATAAGAGTAATGAAAGTAGCAATAATTAGTAAAATTGCTTTTTTTCTAATTGAGGCCTTCATTTCTCTCTACCCTTCGTAAAAGCGTTACTGCAATTGTTGTTACAATTAAACTAATAATAAGAATGATCACTGCAGATGCAGATCCTGTTCCAATTTGAAAACTTCTAAATTCAGTTCTGTAAGTAAAAAATGCCATCACTTCTGTAGCTATACCTGGACCACCTTTTGTCGTTATATATATAATGTCGAATAAGCGAATACACTCGATTAGCCTTAGAACTACTCCTAATAATACAAAGCTCAAAATAGATGGTATTTCAATTTTTGTCATAACATGAAACCAATTCGCACCATCTATTTTTGCAGCTTCATATTGTTCATTTGGAACAGTCATCAATCCAGCGAGTAAAAGTATCATCATAAAAGGTGTCCATTGCCATGAGTTGATTACTATAATTGAAATCTTAGCTGGTATAGGCTCTCCTAAATAAGCGAAAGGTTCAATACCGAAAACAGTGTCTAAGATGTAACTAAAAATGCCAAGTGTCGGATTTAAAATATATAAAAAAACTAACCCTACACAAAGTGGTGTTAACATAATAGGCATAATCGTTACTGTTCTTAAAGCATTAGAAAACTTAATGTGTCGTATCTCAAAAAAAATTTTAGCCATTATAAAACCTAAAATTATTTCAATCGTAATTGAGCTAAAAGCAATCATAAATGTATTTTTAATTGCAGTAGGGAAAGTATCATCTTCAAATAAAAGTACTTGATAGTTCTCCCATCCAATAAAGAATTTCTTATGCATCTTAGTTAACTTCGCTTGAAATAAGCTAAGATAAACTGAGTATAAAAAAGGAAAAATAGATATTACAAGCAGAAAAAGGCATGTTGGTAAAATAAATAAAATCTTTTGAATTTTTTCACTTTGCATTATTTAAGTGTCTTTTGATAGTTTTAATTTAAATGCTTGGGCTTTATAAAAAAGCCCAAGCAATGTTTTTATTTAATCAATGTATCCTTCAGATTTAAGGAGTCTATCGATTTTTTTATTAGCGGTATCCATCGCTTCTTGAGCAGATGACTCACCTGTAAGGGCTTTATTAACCTCAATACCTAGAGTTTCAATTAACTCAAAAGTTAACGCATGTCTTGGTCTTAGTTCTTGCCAAGCTCTTAAGCTTGACTCATATAGAACTGGTGTCCATGGCTGTTCAGCATTAATTTGAGGGTCATTCATTGCTGAGTGTCTGCTAGGAGGAGCGCCTGCTAAAACCCACTCTCTGTGAACTTCTGGGCTTGCAAACCACTTTAGGTAATCCCAAGCAGCTTCCTTGTTTTTGGAATGTTTATTTACACAAGCAATCCAACCTCCAACTGGTGGAACTGACTCAGCTCCTGCAGCGTGAGGAAATAATGCTACTCCAAATTTTCCCTTAACTTTACTAATTTCAGGATCATTAAATAAAGGGGTTCTCACAGACCAGTTATTGATCATCGCAACTTTTCCTTGAGTAAATGCTTTAGCTCTCTCGTCCCAAGCATACTGCTCAACACCAGGAGGCATGTAGTTTATCATCTCTTGCATCCACTCAATAAATGCTACAGACTCAGGAGAGTTATAAAGACCTCTTTGGTCTGCATAAGCATCTGGGGAGCCAGGGTAGTTACTTTCCCATGGTTTTCCACCTGCAGAGTAAATCCACTCATAGAATTGTTGTCCAGCAGCACTACCACGTGCCATATTCATGGCATATCCGCCCTCTAGATCTGGGTATTTCGGATTATCTTTGAATAATTTTGCAGCAGCTAAAACATCATCAAATGTTTTTGGGGGATCTAAACCCTCTGCTTCAAACAAATCAGTTCTATAGTGAAGCATGTGCCAATAACCACCGAATGGTAGGCATTGTTTCTTATCATCCCATATAGCTTGACCAGCAAATGAAGAGATATAGTCATCCCATGCAACTATTGATTGATCTGTGCCTTCAGCAGTCCAAATATCCTCAACTGGCTCGATACAATCTGCCTCAACAAATTCTCCAATCCAAATACCATCGACAAATAAAACATCGTAAGATCCGTCATTTTGAGAACAAGCAACAATTTGCTTTTCGTGAAGTCCATCATATCCAAAACCTTCAACTGTAACTGAGGCACCAGTTACTGCTTCAAATTGTGGAGATATTTCTTTAACAGCATCAATATAAGGGTCCATAATTGACTGAACCTTTAGATTGTAGCCACTGTGATCACCAAGTTCATCTTCCCAATTTACAGCTAATAGGCTGTTCAAAGGAAAAATTAATAGTGAAAATGTAAGTAAGATTTTCCTTAACATAAGTCTCCTCCTATCTTTACTTTGATTAATAATTGCATAAAAAAAATTTGATTACAATAAATATTGGTAATTATTTACATATGTTGTAAATTATTACATATCAGTAGTTATAGGAGAGGATTATAATATTTTTATAAGAAATACATGAGAGCTCTTGTCTTAGAAAAAAAATTAGAACTATCTTTAAGAGATATTGATTTACCAGAAAAAGTCCAACCAAATGATGTTAAAATAAAAATGCATACAGTGGGTATTTGTGGGAGTGATGTCCACTACTATACCCATGGAAAAATTGGACCTTTTGTGGTAGACAAACCGATGGTCTTAGGTCATGAAGGATCTGGAACAGTCATAGAGATTGGTAATAAGGTAACTAATTTAAAAGTTGGCGATAGAGTTTGCATAGAACCTGGGGTTCCAGATATTAATTCAAAAGAATATATAAAAGGTTTATATAACCTTGACCCTAAGCTTACTTTCTGGGCAACGCCTCCCGATCATGGTTGTTTAACTCCAGAAGTGGTTTTCCCATCAAATTTTGTATTTAAACTTCCAGACAATGTTTCTTATGCAGAGGGTGCAATGATAGAACCACTTGCTGTTGGACTTCAAGCTGCTGAAAAAGCAAAAATTATTCCAGGTGAGAGCGCATTGGTTATGGGCTGTGGACCAATTGGCCTAGTGATAGCTTTAACTGCTCTTGCTGGTGGATGTTCTAAAGTTTTTATAGCAGACATTGTAAGTAAAAAATTAGAGATGTGTAAAAATTACAATAATTTAATTCCCATAGATTTGAATAAAGATAATCCTGCAGAAATTGTAAAAAAGAATACAAACAATTGGGGAGCAAACATAATCTTTGAAGCTTCAGGAGCAACAAAAGCATACGATGTAATTTTTGATTCTATTTGTCCTGCAGGCAAAGTAGTTATCGTAGGAAATCCTATGAATTCAATACCAATGGATTTTGCGACACTACTTACTAAAGAAATTGAAATTAAAACTGTTTTTAGATATGCCCATCAATATGAAAGAGCAATAAATTTATTATCTAGCAATAAAATTGATGTTAAGCCTATGATTACAGATACAGTTGCTTTTGATGATAGTATAAAGGCTTTCGAAAGGGCTGCCAAAAACTTACCCGAGGATGTAAAAATACAAATTCAACTATGAATAAAATTGGTGTACACGCGTTAACATTTATTGGAGATATAGAAAATACTAGTGTTGAAAATTGCTTGTCAAAGGCAGCAAAGATTGGCTACGACGTAATGGAATTACCCCTCCTTAACCCTGATGCTTTGGATACAGATTTTGTATCCAAAGCATATGAAAAATTTAATTTAGAACCAACGGTTTCACTAGGTTTAAGTTATAAAACTGATATCGCTTCTGAAGACCTAGATAGAGTAAAAGCAGGAAGAGAGCTATTATTTAAAGCACTTGATAAAACAATTGATGTAGGATCCTCAAATCTTTGTGGTGTGATACATTCAGCACTCCAAAAAAATGACGCTCCTAGAACAGATGTGGGTTATGCAAATTCTTTATCTGTGATCAGAGATCTTGCTGAAAAAGCAAATAAAAATAATGTCACATTAAGTCTTGAAGTAGTTAATAGATACGAAACTAATATCATGAACACCGCACAAGAAGCGTTGAACTATATCAATGACCTAGGTGTTTCAGATGTTAAAGTGCATCTTGACACCTATCATATGAACATTGAAGAAAACAACTATTCAGAGCCAATCAAAAAAATTGGAAATGACAAATTAGGAATGTTTCATTTTGGTGAAAATCATAGAGGATACCTTGGAAGTGGTCATATTAACTTTGAAGAAACTTTTAAAAGCCTAAAAGATATTAATTACTCAGGAATAATTACTTTTGAGTCTTTTTCATCTGAAGTAGTTGATCCAGTTCTCTCAAATACATTAGCTGTTTGGAGAAATTTGTGGAGCGATAGTGAAGATTTAGCATCTGAAGCATTAAAATTTATTAAAAATGGATTAGGTTCATAATTTTCGTTATTAATATCTCAATTAATACATGAAAAATTTTGATTTTATAATTGTTGGCGGTGGTACATCAGGTACTATCACATCAGAAAAATTAATTAGAAATGGGTATAAAGTATTAATTATTGAAGAAGGAAAAAAAAATAATAACCCTCTTTTAAGCATGCCTGCTGGATGGATACCTATGTTAGATGGTAGTCCATATCTAAAATTTTACAAATCAATCCCTCAACCTCAACTTAATAATAGGCAACATGATATTGCACAAGCGAAAGTTCTAGGAGGTGGCTCAAGTGTGAATGGTATGGTTTACATGAGAGGAAAGCCCTCCGATTATAATAGGTGGGCTGAGGCAACTGGAGATGAAAGGTGGGGTTGGAATTCTCTTATAAATAACTACAAAGCGCTTGAAAATAATCAAAGGTTAGCTGGAGAGACACATGGTACTGATGGACCAATAAAAGTATCTGATCCTGGTTATGTAGCTGAAGGATCAAATCTATACATTAAAACAATGCAAAAACTGGGCCTGCCTTACAACAGAGATTTTAACGATGGAAATCAATATGGAGTTGGTCTTATGCAATATACTATTGGAGATGGCAAAAGATGTGACACAGTTTCTGCTCTAATTAACCCTTTATTAAATGATAAGAAACTTGAAATAATGCTCAATACCGTGGTCACTAAATTGATAATAGAAAATAAAAAAGCAATTGGAGTTGAAACTATATCTAATGGGAAGTATGAAAAAATATATGGAAAAGAAATAATACTTACTGCTGGAGCACTAATTACACCAAAGATATTAATGCACTCTGGTATTGGGGATGAAAAAATATTAAAAAAATTCGATATCAAGATAGAAGAAAATTTAAATGGCGTAGGAAAGAACCTTCAAGACCATCATGAGGTACCTTTTATCTCAAGAGCTAAAAAAGGATATGGTTATTTTAAACAAAACAAAGGTCTAAGAATGATTAAAAATGGAATCCAATATCTTTTATTTAAGTCAGGACCTGTAACATCAAATGGGGTTGACTGTTGCTCCTTTTTAAACCCAGATGATTTAAAAGATCAAAATAATCCCAAAGTAAAGTTATACTGCGTACAAATTATGTATACAGATAGGGATACGAAAGACATTAAACCTGATCATGGAGTTACACTTACTCCATGTATAATGAATCCAAAATCTCGAGGAGAGGTAACATTGAATTCTTCTAACCCATTGGATCTTCCTAGTATAAATCCAAATTTCTTAAGCAACAAAGAAGATATCGATATTTTTATTTCAAGTCTTAGACTTGCCAGAGAAGTTATCAATACAAAACCACTATCAAATATAATTTTAGAAGAAATTCTTCCTGGAAAAAGCATTGATGATGATGAGTCATTAGCTAATTATTGTAAAAAAATGGTTAAGACTAATTGGCATCCTGTTGGGACTTGTAAAATGGGGAGTGACAGCGATGACATGGCTGTTTTAAACTCAAGACTCCAAGTTAAAGGCATTGATAATCTTAGAGTTTTTGATGTTTCTATGATGCCTAATATTGTGGCAGCAAATACAAACGCCCCAGCTATGGCAATAGCAGATAAAGCTACAGACATCATGTTAGAGGGTTAAAATTGAGTTCAAATTCATCAAACACACTACCTTTAAATGAAAATAATCTTGGATCTGTACAAAGTGCAGTTTTAAAACCAAATTATATTCGATCAAATTTAAGCGCTGGTATTTTACATATCGGAGTTGGAAATTTTCATAGAGCTCACCTTTCTTGGTACTTACATAGACTTATGCAAAAAAATCTTGCAAAAGATTGGGCTATCATAGGATCTGGAATTACAAAATATGATGTAAAAATGAGAGAGAAGCTTAAAACGCAAGACTATCTTACAACATTAATTGAGTTAGATCCTAAAGGAAATCAATCATGTGAAATTGTTGGATCAATGATTGATTATGTTCCAGTTGAAAAAAATAATCATAAGCTAATTACAGCTTTATCAGATCCAAAAATTAAAATTGTATCACTAACTGTTACCGAGGGTGGATATTTTTTAGATGAGAACGGAAAATTTAATATCAATGATCCCAGCATAGTACATGATATTAAAAATCCTGATACTCCACAAACGGTGTTTGGGGTAATTGTGTCGGCATTGAAAAATAGAAAGAAAAATGATGTTGGACCAATTACTGGATTAAGTTGTGATAATTTGATGCAAAATGGAAATAAACTTAAACAAGCTATAATTGGAATAGCAAAGGAACAAGATTTAGAATTATTAGAATGGATTAATCAAAGTTGTACTTTTCCAAATGCTATGGTTGATTGTATTGTTCCTCGTACAGGAGAGGTTGAAGTTAATATTGTTAGAAACTTAGGTATTGAAGATCAAGTACCTGTCTCTCATGAGGATTTTCGTCAATGGGTAATTGAAGATAAATTTTGTAAGGGGCGACCACCTTGGGAAAAAGTTGGCGTTCAATTTTCAGATAATGTTCATGGTTATGAAGATCAAAAAATTCGCATACTTAATGGAGGACACCAAATTCTAGCAAATGTATCTGAACTTTTGAGTATTGAAACTGTTCGCGATGCTATGAAAAATGAAATGATAGTTAAACTACTAGAGAAAATTGAAAAAGATGAAATTATACCTCATATAAAACCAGTTCCTGGTTATACTCCAATGGAATACTTCGAACTCATTTCTGCTAGATTTTCCAACCCCTCTATACAAGATACTATTCGAAGAGTTGCTTTTGATGGTTCTTCACGTCATTCAGGGTTTTTAGTACCATCCATTAAAGATGGTATTGAACACAACATTTCAATAATTGGACTTTCTCTAGCAGAAGCTTTGTGGGCACGCATGTGCGAGGGAACTCGTGAAGATGGCTCTATTATTGAACCAAATGATCCTCATTGGGAAAAATTAAATATTTGCGCTAAAAAGTCTAAAGACAATCCTCTTAAGTGGTTGGGGCAATTAGAGATTTATGGTGATATTTCTAAAGATAAAAATTTTTGCGATTCATTTTCGAGTTGGCTAAATATGATTTATGAAAGAGGCGTAGAAAACACTCTTAACGAATATCTAAAATAAATTAATTTTACTTAAACAATACCTGAAGAAGAACCACCTTCATTTTTTCTAGTCAATGATTTGTTCTTCTTGTAATCAAGTTTTCGATATGTTTTGATTGGATCGATTGAATTGCCGTTTTCAAATCGAGCCATAGCAACTATTGGACTAACATCAGTGTTAAAAGCTGTCTTTAAAATTTGCATAGATTGAATAGCATCATTGCTATCTTGAGCTTTTTCTAGAGAAGAAAAATTAACAAGTAAAGATTTTGTGTATGAGTTGACTATTTCATTTGCACTTGAAATTAAACTTTCAATAGGATCAGTAACATTATGTGATTGATCAATCATAAATGCTATATTTTTAATTTTATTATTTTGTGAAGCTGCCGTGAGCTCATTGAATATCAAAAATAATTCATAAGGATTGATGGAGCCAGCATCTAAATCATCATCGCCAAATTTACTATCATTAAAGTGGAAGCCTCCTAATTTGTTAACATCAATTAATCTTGAAACAATCATTTCTATATTTGTATTAGGAAGATGGTGTCCTAAATCAACTAAGCACATTGCCTGTTCTCCTAGCTCTTTAGCACAAATATAACTGGTGCCCCAATCACTTATAACAGTAGAATAAAAAGCTGGCTCATAAGGCTTATGTTCTAACAAGACTATCCAATCTTTAGGAAGAGTGGCATAGATTTTTTTCATAGAGTCAATGTATCTCTCTAATGATTTTGAGAAGCTTATCTGCCCTGGAAAATTACCTCCATCGCCAATCCATACTGTTAAGCCTTTAGAACCAAGAGTTTTTCCACTTTCAATAGACTGTATGTTCACCTCAATTGCTCTATCTCTAATTGCAGAGCTTGCATTAGTTAGGCTTCCATATTTGAATGTTTCTGGTGCACCTGCTGGATCTTGGAACGTATTTGAATTAACAACGTCAAAGCCGATGCCGTATCCATCAGCAAATTCTTTTAACTCGGAAAAGTCATCTACATTATCCCATGGAAAATGAGGTGATACTTTGTTTGTAAAACCAATCAAATCGTTAATCACAGCACAATCTTCAATTTTATCATAAATATTTTGAGGCTCTCCTATTCCGGGAAAACGGGCAAAACGTGTTCCCCCTGTTCCAACACCCCAGGTAGGAACAGCAACTTGAAATTTCTTTACTTGATTTAAAATTGATCGGATATCAATTTGATTTTCTTTTAATTTTTTTTCTAAATATTCAAAATCAAAGTCGAGAGAGGATTTTGCTAACTTATTTTGTTCTTCAATAATTTCTTTTTGAACAGCTTTAAACATCACTCCCCCATCCCATTGCAGTCATAAATGCATTGTTTTCTGATGTTGTGTCAAGTCTCGACAGCTGAGCAACAACATTAATACTGCTTTTTAAAACAATCGAATATGGTTTTTCTCTTGGTAATTTTTGATTGTTAATCTCAATATCATCAAGTCTTAAGTGAATACTTCTTTTACCTTTCATTGTGAAAATATAATTTTCTATAGGATCTTGGTCTTCATATAAAAAATCTAAAACTATTTCAGCAGAGTTTTTATCGTAATTTATAATACAAAGAGACTCATGACTAAATTGATCTCCGTGATTAGTTGTTTTATAAGGGTGGCCCTTGGCAGGTAAAAACGCATCAGGGAAAGCCCAAATTTTTTTTCCTAAAGCCTCACTCATTTTTTCTCCTTAAGGTTCTCACAAAAGATGGGAAACCAATACTTAAAATTAGAAGTAATCCAGTAAAAATTATGATACCCACACCTGGAACGTTTAGCAATCCCAATCCAAATGATAACATCCCAAGGATAAATATAGAGATTACAACTCCCAAAATTGATCCAGATCCGCCATAAATGTATACGCCACCTAATACAACCATTGTTATAATCTCTAATTCCCAACCAAAAGCAATATTGGGACGAACACTTGATAGTCTTCCAGATAAAAATATTGCCGCTATAGCAGAAAATAGGCCATTAAGAGTAAAAAGGACAAAAGTATATTTATCTACAGCAATACCAGTGTATTGAGCAGCATCAGGATTATTGCCAATTGAGTAAATTTTTTTTCCAATGGAGGTTTTATGTAAAATAAATGCAAAAACAAACGCTAATAAAATAAATGTAAGAAAAGCATATGGAATATAACCATAAAGATACCCTCCTCCTAATTCACCTACAAGTTTCGGAAACTTGTTATAATAAGAGTCCTCTAAGAAGGAGTATGCTAAACCTCTAAATAGGGACATTGTTCCGATTGTTACTATAATTGATGGAATTGCGAATTTAGTAATGATAGCTCCATTAAATGCTCCACACAAAGTACCACTTAACAATGTTAATAATAAGACCAACCAGGTGTCGTAACCAAGGCTTGTTGTATATCCTAAAACAACAGAAGAGACAGCTATTATAGATGCAACTGATAAATCAATTTGTCTTGCAATAATTACAAATGTCATTGTTAATGCAATAATTGCTTTTTCGCTAAAAAGAAAAGTGCTATCGATAAGATTATATAAGTCTAAAAAATAAGGTGAGATGTTAGAATTGATTATGAGAATGGATACTAAAACTACAAAAAGAATAAATTCTTTTTTATAAAGAATATCTAATAGCTTAAAAGGTGGTTTATCTGGTATTAGACTCATTAGTTTTCCACCATTATTGTTTTTTCTTTTCGCTGCTCAGTTTTAGTATTTATAATTATTGCTAATAAAATTATTGCTCCGGAAATAGCTAATTGCCAAAACTGAGAAATATCAACAGCAGGTAAGGCATTTCGAATAAGACCAATTAAAAGAGCACCTAAAACACATCCCAAAACTGTTCCAACACCTCCCATAACACTTATACCTCCAACCACACATGCGGAGATTACAGTGAGTTCAAATCCTATTGCTATTTGAGTAGAAGCTACAGAATATCGAGCAACCCATAAATATCCGCACAATCCTGCAAAAAACCCAGAGAGTGAATAGGCCATTATAATGTATTTATTTTCATTGACTCCTATGTATTTAGCAGCATCTGGGTTACCTCCAAGTGAATATAGATTTCTCCCAAAGCGAGTATGGTTAAGCAGGACATATATGATAATAAAAACTACGACTGCTAACCAAAATAGGAACGAGAGAGATAGGAATTTAAAATGAATTAAAGCAAGAAAGTCTTCAGAGAATTCATTTGAATAAACCTGCTTACCATCACTAACAAAATATATTAAACCTCTATAAATACTTAATGTTCCCAAAGTCGTAACAATGAAAGGAACCTTTAAAATAGCAATAGAAATACCATTTAAAACGCCTAAAGTTGTTCCAATTACACAAGAGAGAGCAATGAAATAGTAAACTGGTAGTTCTGGATGGACTGTCGAAAGCAAAGATATAAGCATTCCAGAAAGTGCAAGATTGGATGCAACCGATAAATCAATTGCACGAATTAAGATTACAATCATCTGACTTAAAGCAAGAATAATTAGTATTGAGGTGTCAGTTAAAACATCAGAGATACTTTTTGGAGTTATAAAAAGTGGGTTAGCAAAGCCCACTGCAATTAATATAATTAAAATAATTGAGAATAAAATGAAATCTCTATTTAATAAAATTTTTTTCATGACTCTCCACTTGCTAACTTGACAATTTGTTCTGAAGAGGCCTCTTTAACATTTAAAATATCTTTAATGAGTCCTTTGTACATCACCACAACTCTATCACACATACCTAATATCTCAGGTAACTCAGAAGAGATCATCATTATAGACATCCCCTCTTCAACTAGCTCTCCCATAAATTCATGGACAGCAGACTTAGATCTTACATCAATGCCTTTGGTGGGCTCGTCTAGTATCAATACCTCAGGTTTTGTTGAAAGCCACTTAGCTATAACAGTCTTTTGTTGGTTGCCCCCTGATAAGCTTTGAGTTAATTGACTCCAATATGAAACTTTAATATTTAATTTTTCCTGCATGGCAGATGAGTTTTTTATCTCTTTTAATTTATTCATCACATAAAAGTTAGAGTTTCTATCCATGACAGCCATATTGATATTGTCTTTAACTGACATAAGGCCAGTCATTCCCAACTGTTGTCTTTCCTCAGATAGATAAACTATACCTTGATCGATAGCATCACTAGGTTTTCTAATTAAGATTTTTTGATCTTTAAATAGTATCTCTCCCTCATCTAGTTTTGTAATTCCAAAAATGGATTTCATGATTTCTGTTCGACCAGAACCTACTAAACCATAAAAACCTAAAATTTCTTTTTTTCTAAGATTGAAATTAATATCTTTGAATTGTGTTTTTTTGAATAAATTGCGAACTTCGAAAATTTCATTTTCTATTGTCACATTGTTTTTTGGAAATATTTGATTTACTTCTCTTCCGGCCATGTAAGTTATCAGTTGATCTTTGTTAGTATTTTGTATCGTGTCTGATTTAATTAATTCTCCATCTCTTAATACAGTAAATTCATCGCAAACTTCTATTACCTCATCTAATTTATGCGAAATGAATATGATAGATTTATTTTGTTTTTTTAAATTTCTTATAATTGTATAAAGTTCGTTAATTTCTTTTTGTGAAAGAGAAGCAGTGGGTTCGTCCATTATTACAATATCAGCATCATGAATAAGTGATCTTGATATTTGAACAATATGTCTTTGAGCAATACTAAGGTCTTTAATTTTTTCATTTGGCTCAATGTTTGCTTCAAGATCTTTAAGTAGCTGATTTGTTTTATCTTGCATTAAACCCCAGTCGACTAAACCATTAGATTTAGTTATATGATTACCAATGAAAACATTTTCTGTTACTGATAATTCATCGAACATAACTGACTCTTGGTGAATTGCCGAAATACCCAAGCTTAAAGAGGCACTAGGATCAGGTATAGATTGTTGTTTGTTATTTAAATTAATTATTCCACTATCAGGTTGGTAAACACCACATAGAATTTTTACTAATGTTGATTTACCAGCACCATTTTCTCCTAAAAGTGCATGAATGCTATTTTCTTGGAGCTGAAAATCAACGTTTTGGAGTGCTTTTACTCCATGAAAATTTTTTGAGATATTTTTAAGCTCAAGTTTCATTTGTAAACACACGACCACTTAGTGATCGTGTGCAAAAATATATATTTAATTAAAAGATTTCTGCGAACTTATCGATATTTGAAGCATCAAATATAAATGGATCTGCCATTGCTGCATTATTACCTGCGCCTATGCAAATTTCACCCATTCTGCCAGTTGGAATGCATTCTCCTTCTTGACCTGTGTAAGCACCAGATGCAATTTGATGTGATAAATAAACAGCTGAGTAACCTAAATCAATTGGATTCCAAATACCAAATTGAATTGCAGCACCACTTTTAACATGTGCTTTCATTTCACTTGGGAGTCCAAGACCAGTTACAAATACTTTTCCAACCAATCCTTGATCTTCAACAGCTTTTGCTGCTGCTACGATACCAACAGATGTTGGGGCTATGATACCTTTGAGGTTTGGATGTTTTTTAAACAAACCAAGAGCTTCTTGATAACTCTTATCGAAAAGGTCATCACCATATACAGTATCTACCCACTTCATCTTAGAGTATTCTGGCTTTGCATGTTCTTTTTTCATTTCTTCTATCCAAGCATTTTGATTTGTTGCCTGACTAGTAGCACTTAGAATTGCAAATTCACCCTCATCACCCATTGAATTTTTCATCCACTTAATATTTGATGAGCCAATAAGTGCGGTATTAGATGGGTCTAAGTTCATAATTCTTCCCTCTTCAGCGATACCAGAGTCCCAAGAGATAACTGTAATTCCTCTGTCCATAGCTTTTTTACCAATTGAAGCAAGAGCATCCCTATCGTTAGCGGAAATAGCAATAGCATCAACTTTTTGAGCTATTAAAGAATTAATAACTTCAATTTGAGCTTCAGCAGTAGTAGTAGCTGGGCCGGTATAAATAACTTCAACTCCACCAATTTCTTTCGCAGCTTCTTCACCACCTTCGGCAGCTGCCTCAAAAAAACCAATACCTAAACCCTTTACCACTAACGCAATTCTCATATCAGCAGCATTAGCACTAAAAGAAAACAGGATTGATGATATTATTACTAAAAATAATTTTTTCATTTATTCCTCCTAATATATTTAGTATCAATATTATTTACTCTATTTCATTTTAAATCAATTAATTTTGAGAAATTTTAGTATAATAAATTTTTTTTTATAATTGATTTTATGGAAAAAATGATTTTTATTTTTTTATTGAAGGTTATTTTTTTTCAATTAAAAACGTTACATGAGATTTCAAAAAAACGTAATAAATAAATGGGATAATAAATTTAATAAATTATCTAAACTTGATCAATTAATATTAAGATCGAACCTACTAGGTGGAGATTTAAAAGTTACCAACTTTGGTGGAGGAAACACCTCCTCCAAGATTTCTGTGAGAGATCCCATAACAAAAAAAAATGAAAAAATTTTATATGTTAAAGGGTCAGGAGGGGATTTAGGCTCAATTAAAAAAGATGGTTTTGCAAGTCTTTATCTAGATAAATTTAATAGCCTTAAAAATATTTACAGGGGCTTTAATCATGAGGATGAAATGGTTGGATATTACCCGATGTGTACGTTTAATAATAATCCAAGGGCTGCCAGTATTGACACACCACTTCATGCCTATGTGCCTTATCCTGAAGTAGATCACACTCATCCGGACTCAATTATTGCCTTAGCAACAATGAAAAATGGAAGAGATATTGTTAAAAAAGTTTATGGAAATAGTGTTGGCTGGATTGACTGGCAAAGACCTGGTTTTGACCTAGGATTAAAAATGGAAAACTTAATTCATAAAAATAAAGGTATTATTGGAATAGTGCTTGGTCATCATGGATTATTTACATGGTCAAATACAAGTAAAGAGTGTTATTCAAATTCTGTAGACTTAATAAAAAGAGCTCAAATGTATTTAAATAGCTCTATTAAAAAATATTCATTTGGAAAGCCTATTTACAAGAATAAATCAAACCCTGAATTTGAAATAAAATTAATAACAACTATTCGAGGAAGTCTCTCTAATGAAAACTCAAAAATTCTACACATAGACAAATCACATATCGCCTTGGAATTTGTTAACTCAACAAATTTGAAAAAAGTTGCTGCAATTGGAACTTCTTGCCCTGACCATTTTCTCAGAACAAAAAGATTGCCTATGGTTTTACCTCCATTGTCTGATTTAATTAAAAATGAAAATAAAATTCACAGTATCGTTAAAACATATTTAGAAAAATATAAAGAAGCATACACAAAGTACTATAATAGAAATAAAAGCAAAGGATCTCCAAACCTTAGGGACCCTTACCCAGTAATAATTCTTATACCTGAGTATGGAATGATGTCTTTTGCAAAAAATAAATTAACTGCACGTATCTCAAGTGAGTTTTTTTGTAACGCAATGAATGTAATGAAAGGTGCGGAGGGTATTAGCAAATACACTGGACTTACTGAAAAAGAAGCATTTAGAATAGAATATTGGGAGTTGGAGGAAGCAAAATTAAGAAGAATGCCTCCAGAAAAAGAGCTTGCTGGAAAAGTAGCTCTTATTACAGGTGCGGCTGGGGGAATTGGATCAGCTACTGCAAGAAAATTCCTTAGTGAGGGTTGTTGTGTAATTTTAACGGATATAGATAAAAAAGCACTTAATTCAAAACATGAGGAGTTTAGTAAAGAATTTGGCAGAGATGTTGTTCATTCTATATTAATGGATGTCACTAGCGAACAAGATGTTAAGAGAGCTGTATCGAATAGTGTAAATGCTTTTGGTGGTATCGATATACTAGTTGCAAATGCAGGATTTGCATCAGCAGCTCTATTTGAAAAAACATCTTCAAAACTTTGGGATAAAAATATGGATATCTTATCAAAAGGATGTTTTTTAATAAGTCGTGAGGTATACCAAAAAATGATTGATCAAAAAAATGGAGGCTCAATTATATTTGTCTCAAGCAAAAATAGCTTAAATGCATCAAAGGGAGCGTCAGCATATAGTGTAGCAAAAAGTTCTTTGCTTCACCTTTCTAGATCTATTGCGCTGGAGGGTTCAAGTCATAAAATTCGTTCAAATGTCGTAAATCCTGATGCTGTTATTCAAAACTCAAAAATATGGCAAGGTGAGTGGACCAAACAAAGAGCAATCAGTAATAAAATTAGTGTTAATCAAGTCGAGGAATTTTACAAAAACAGAAGTTTATTGAAAGTAAGCATACTTCCAGAAGATATAGCCGAGGGAATTTACTTCTTTGCAAGTTCCAAATCGAAAAAATCAACAGGAAATATTATCAATGTCGATGGAGGTAATATAACATCATTCACTAGATAATGGTGTCTTCTAAGAAACTAAATATTGTCCTCGATATTGGTAAAACAAACGTCAAGTTAACATTTGTTGATAGCTTTAATAATAAGACAATAAAATTTTTTAAAACAAAACAAAAAAATATTTATAGACATGGTATAAAAATTTTAAATTCAAATTCTATATTTGAGTGGGCACTAAAAAAAATTACATACATTGGAAGAAAACACAATTTAGATAAATTTGTTTGCACTGCTCATGGAACTTCTATTGCTCTTATAAGTTATGATGATAAAGAGCTTTTGGCTTGTACTGATTATGAATATAAATTTGATAAATTATTTAATAATTATAAGAAAATAGCACCTAAATTTAGTGAAAGTTTCTCTCCCTTTTTAGAAAATGGACTTAATATAGGTCAGCAAATTTACTATTTGTATAAAAGAAAACAAAAACTTATTAAGAAAACAAAATACATCCTTAATTATCCTCAATATATTGTATGGAAGCTCACTTCTAGTTTTTCATCTGAGATATCATATGTAGGCTGTCATACGCATTTGTGGGATTTTAAAAGAAATAAACTCTCCTCTTTTGTTAAAAAAATAAAATTAAAAAAAAAATTTCCACAAATTAGAAATGCATGGGATACCATAGGACGAAAACAAATTGGTGAGTCAAATTTAAAAATTATAAATGGGATTCATGATAGTAATGCGTCCTATTTATATTTTAAAAATTCAGATATCAAAAATTTTACCTTGGTTTCAACGGGAACTTGGTACATCATATTTAATCAAAAAACACCTTTAAAGAACCTTAACCCTAGTCTTGACATGTTAGCTAATATTGATGTTTTTGGAAAACCTGTTCCAACTATGAGATTTATGGGTGGAAGGGAATATGATCATTTAATGGGAGTATTTAAAATTTCAAATAAAACTAGAGCTATTAAAAATTTTAGTTTTCATGATTATTTGATTTATCCTAGTTACGCATCCGGTGGAGGGTTTTCAATAAATAAAATTAATATTAGTTTATATGAAAGGCTTAACAAAGGTCAAATTTATTATCTAATTTGTTTATATATTTCGTTTGTAATTAATTTTTGTTTAAACCAAATGAAGTCTTCAAATACTATAATTCTTGATGGACCAATTACTAAAAATATTACAATTATGAAAATACTTTCATCATTGAGAAAAAAACAAATAGTTCTAAAAAATAAGAAAGAAATAGGAACTACTCTAGGAGCTACAAATTTATTTAATATTAAGAAGAAAAATAAATTACAAACAGTTGTTATAAAAAAGTATCAAAATCAATCTATTCAAGCTATTTACAAAAATTGGGAGCAGAACCTTTATAAAAAAGAGTTATTTAGACATTCTTAATTTTTGTTTAATATAAAAATATGTTCAGTAGCATTAACAATTGTCATAACTTTGAGGATTTTCGGAGTTTAGCAAAAAAAAGACTTCCGTCACCGATATTTCATTATATTGATGGCGCAGCTGATGATGAAGTAACTTTTCGAAGAAATACCGAAGCGTATGATAAATGTGACTTAATTCCTAATGTGCTAACCGGTGTAAAAGATATTGATATGTCTACAACTGTAATGGGGCATAAAATAGAAATGCCAATTTATTGTTCCCCAACAGCTTTACAAAGATTGTTTCACCCTGATGGAGAGATTGGGGTTGGACTAGCAGCAGAAAAATATGGAACAATGTTTGGGGTTTCTTCTCTAGGAACAGCGAGCATTGAGGAAATATCTAAATTAATTTCGACTCCAAAATTATTTCAACTTTATGTGCATAAAGACGAGGGACTAAATAATTATTTAATTGATCAATGCAAAGAACATAATTTTGACACAATGGCCATTACAGTTGACTCAGCGGTTGGAGGTAACAGAGAAAGAGACTTATATTCAGGTTTTACAATTCCATTAAATTTATCCTTAAAGAGTATAGTGAGTTTCGCTACACACCCTGCTTGGGCTTTTAATTATTTCACAAAACCAAAGTGGGAATTAAGTAGCTTAAAAAGGCATGTAACAGAGGGCACTAATGTGATGACCAGTATTGGCGACTACTTTACAAAAATGTTAGATAACTCCTTATCTTGGAAAAAGATTGAAGACATTAATAAAAAATGGGGAAAGCCGTTAGCAATCAAGGGTATTATGTCTGTAGACGATGCCATGAAAGCTGTAGATGTTGGAGCATCTGCTATTATGATTTCCAATCATGGTGGAAGACAATTAGATGGATCTCGATCTCCTTTTGATCAGCTTGAAGAAATTGTTAATGCTGTTGGTGATAAAATTGATGTGATATGCGATGGTGGTATCAAAAGAGGAACTCATGTTTTAAAAGCTCTTTCATTAGGCGCTAAGGCCTGTTCGGGTGGTAGAATGTATCTATACGCTTTGGCTGCAGGGGGCCAAAAAGGTGTAGAATTAGCTTTAAGCAATCTCAAAAAAGAAATCGAGAGAGATATGATTTTAATGGGAGTTTCAAATATTAATGAGCTTTCAAAGAAAAATTTAAGATTTAGGTAGCAATCATTGTTGTTTTGTTAATTCTCTAATTAAAATATTCAGGTCACTAATAAATATTCCTTGATCTATGGAATTATCAAAGTACATGGTGCAATGGTGTCCCAAAAAGTAGTCATTTAAAAAATTCAAAACATTTTCTTCGCCGCTCCAAGTTTTACTAAAATCTTCAGACGCTTGAAAAAAAGAGTTTAAAGACTCCTCGGAGCAATCATTCCAAAAAGCAGGACAATAGTTAGTTCCGTCTCCTTTAAATAGATTGATGTATGCATCCAACACTAGAATTTCAAAATTAGGGTAATTAACTTTTTTGTACTGACTGACATCAACATCACTTAAGTCAGTTAAAAACTGTTTTGATAGGGAGTCATAATATAAGTCATAGTTTAAAGCTTTTGCTCCTTCAAAATTTTCATTGAAGAAGAGTATAATTTGATCTCGTGTCTCAATCTCTTCAATCGGATCCAAAGACCAGTAGACCTCCTCTAAATAACCTACACAGTAATCTTGATCTGACGAGTATAAATTTGAATAAAAATTTAAATTAACAATGAAAATTATTACGGAAAGATATATTTTTGACAAAATATTTAATTATTACTTCGGAAATCCCATGGATATTCAAATTCCATAGACCACATTCCAAGCTTATTAGATTTAGCATATTCTTCATCTTGTATGTATTTATTTGAGTATTTTCTATATGCGAATGCAAAACCTTCTCTGACCAAGTAACTGCTTAATGACTGACCATTGACAAAGCATTCACCTAATACTCTTCCATAGACGTCTTTGCCCTCATCAGTGCAACTAATTTTATTATTTGTTACTTTTGCAATTAAAGTATCTTTTGATATTTTTCCACATGCAACCTTCCCTTCACTTGCAATACAAGTCTGATTGATTTCAGGAGCATCTATTCCACTAAAACGTATTTTAACATCACCTAATTTAATTGTATCTCCATCAACTACGGTGACATGAGATGCAAATAGGTTATTTACGATTAAAAACAGTGAGGAAATTAGGTAAATAATAGAAAATTTTAGTGACACGCAATATTGTACTTTTTTAAACGCCAATAATTATAGGGCCAAGGAGTAATAAAACCAACAAAAAGCATTATAGGAACAACCCACCAAGTAAGCATTGCCCCTCCTGTTAGAACGACGTCTGTAATATTCATAGCTATTTCCATTGATATCATAGAAATAAAGCTCATTCCAAGAGCAGTACTAATTGCCTGTTTTAGAGAAAAATTTTGTCTTAAAAGAATTATTGTTTCCAGAATAATACTAGTAATCAGTCCATTAATGATTGCTAAAATCATTATATTTAAGGTTGGCCAAGCAATTTCATTAATTTGAAAGTAGAATATCGTACCAAGATCTCCTATTGCGCATCCAATTAAACACCACTTAGTATTATGAGCACTTTTTTTCCAGGTATGTTTACATTTCCAATTAAAGTTGGTGAGAGTTGATACAAACATAATTTTTTTATTTACTATATACTGGTATATAGTATATTATTTATATGTCAAATATTATTAAAATAAATAAAAATCCAGATCATATTAAAAATATTCATCGTATTAATCGAATTCATGGTCAGCTTAAAGGTGTTGAAAAAATGATTGTTGAAAAAAGATATTGTCTTGAAATTTTACAACAAACGAGAGCTATAACTTCAGCAATAAAATCTCTAGAAAATAACATACTTAATAAGCATATTGACCACTGTGTTGTAGATGCTATGAAAAAAAATGACAAACAAAAAAAACAAAAAATAGAAGAATTACAAGATTTACTTAGAAAATTTAATAATTAAAAAAATTGTCGTTTCTTTTAAAAAGAATTTTAATATTTATTATTGGTCTCGCAGCAATAATAATTTCTCTTCTGTATTTTTTAAACCCTAATAAAAAGGAAAGCAACAATATAGAAATAACTAATATCGAAATTGACGAAAAATTAATTAGTCAAATTAACTTAGGTAAATCTCTTTATGTGACTCATTGCGCGTCATGTCATGGAGATAATTTACAAGGTCAACCCAACTGGAGTACAAGAAAAGATAAAGATGGTCATAACCTCTCCCCACCCTTAAATGGAACAGGTCATACATGGCATCACAGTCAAGAACAGCTCTTTAATATTATTAGGTATGGATTTAAAATTTATAATGAAAACTACGATGGTAAAATGCAAGGTAACGACAAATTAAATGATGATGACATATGGTCTATTTTAGCTTACATGAAATCTGTTTGGCCTGAGTCAATACAGAAAAAATACGATACCATAACTAAACATTAATTTTAAACATAGCTAATCGATAAAATACCCCTAAAAAGTAGATTTAATAAGATTAAAGCTTGATAATATTGATCTTTTGATATCAATAAATTGCATGTTGTTTGGGCTTTTAATGTGTTTGAAATCATTCTCATTTTGTTAAATTCAACCACACATATTTTTTATAGGAGGAGGATTTCTATGAAATTAATAAAAACACTAACGGCTTTGATAGCTATTTCTCTATTTGGAGCAAGCTACGCAAATGCTGGTTCTCACGCATATACAGGCCCTGACCTGTCGGGAGAAAAATTAACAATCTTTGGTCCATGGTTGGCGCCACAAGATGATGATTTCAGGGATGTCATATCAATTTTTGAAGCAGCAACAGGGGCATCTGTCGAGTACGGTGGTTCTGATGAATTTGAGTCAATTATTAATATTGACTGTCAGGCAGGTAGTCCAGCAGATATAGCTGTATTCCCTCAGCCAGGATTAGCAGCAAATATTGCAGCTACAGGTTGTTTGTCACCACTAGGAAATGATGTTAAACAAATGGTTCTTGATAATTATGCTGCGGGTCAATCCTGGGTAGATCTTACAACTTATAAAGACCCAGCTGGTTTCGACAAATTCTACGGTGTATTTTATCGAGTAAACGTAAAAAGTTTAGTTTGGTATTCACCAGATAACTTCGAAGATAACGGTTATGAGATACCAGAAACTATGGAAGATTTACTTGCTTTAGCTGATCAAATGGTCAGTGATGGTAATACTCCATTTTGTATTGGTTTAGGTTCAGGTGGTGCTACTGGATGGCCAGCCACAGATTGGATGGAAGACATTATGTTGAGAACACACTCACCAAACACTTATGATCAATGGGTGTCTAATGACATGAAGTTCAATGACCAAAGAGTAATCGATGCTATGGAATTTTTTGGTTCAATAGCATTAAACGACTCATATGTTAACGGTGGAACTAAAGCTGTTGCTACAACAGATTTTAGAGACTCACCAAATGGTCTATTTACCTCACCTGCGGAGTGCATGATGCACAGACAAGCTAGCTTTATCCCTGCATTCTTCCCTGAGGGAGCAGAAGCCGGCGTGGATTATGATTTCTTCTACTTTCCACCTTTCGCATCTCAAGACTTAGGTAAGCCGGTTTTAGGTGCAGGGACTCTAATGGCTCCTACTAACTCCAGACCGATTACAACTGAATTCATGAAATTCTTGCTTCACCCTGAAGCAAATGAAAGATTCATGGAAAAAGGTGGTTTCTTGACACCTCACAAGTATGTTGATACTAGCAAATATTCTAGTGACACATTTAGAGGTCTGCATGATATCCTAATGAATGCAACAACTTTCAGGTTTGATGGTTCAGACTTGATGCCTGGTTGGGTTGGAGCAGGATCTTTCTGGACAGGTATGGTTGATTACACCAATGGTAAATCAGCTCAAGACGTTGCTGACGAAATCCAAGCTAGCTGGGAAGCTGGTCAATAAAAAAAAGTAATTTTCTTATCTAAGGGCGAATAGTATATTTGCCCTTAGAGTTCCTCTTAATCAAAACTTAATGAGTATATTTTCTTTAGCACTAACTGTTCTTATTGGTGTTCTTATTTTTGTAGCTTTTTTCCACTTTTCAAATTTTTTACTAGATTACTTTCAAGTAAAAAAATCTAAAAAATTTGCTTGGGAAAACTCTATAAGAGTTGTCATATTTATTGGTCCTGCTTTTATTGTCTTATTCGTCTTTATTATTTATCCTGTATTTGAAACTATCAGGTTAAGTTTTTACGATAAGTTAGGAGATAATTTTGTAGGATTGTATAACTACGCTTGGGCTATCAAAGATCCTGATTTTAAAAGAAGTATTATTAATAACTTAGGTTGGTTAATAGTTGTGCCCACACTTAGTACATTTTTTGGTTTAGTTATCGCAAATTTAGCAGATAGAATTTGGTGGGGATCAATTGCTAAATCAATAATATTTATGCCAATGGCAATTTCATTTGTTGGTGCGGGAGTTATTTGGAAGTTTATGTATGATTATAGAGGGCCAGGTGACCAACAAATTGGCCTTCTCAATGCTATTGCAGTTGCATTGGGTTTTGAACCTCAAGCTTGGTTGACAATACCAATTTGGAATAATTTTTTTTTAATGGCAATAATGATATGGATACAAACTGGTCTTGCCTTGGTCATTTTTAGTGCTGCACTTCGCACAATTCCTAAAGAAACCTTAGATGCAGCTAGGATAGATGGTGCTAGCGAGCTTAAAATTTTTTGGAAAATTATAATCCCATATCTTGAACAAACAATCTTAGTAATTTGGACCATAATCACACTCTTGGTCTTGAAAGTATTTGACATAATCTATGCCATGACTAACGGTCAGTGGCAAACAGAAGTGCTAGCAAACTTAATGTATGACTGGATGTTCAGAGGTGGTGGAGACACTGGTAGAGGAAGTGTCCTGGCCTTTTGTATATTAATAGGTGTTATTCCAATATTAGCATGGAACTTGTATAGGCATAAGCAAGACCAAAAAGTATGAAAAAAATAACATTATCATCACTTTTCTCACAATTATTATTACTAATATTTGTTATTGCATGGATAGCCCCAACTTTTGGACTATTTATTAGCTCTCTTAGAGATAAAGATGTTCTTGCAATCAGTGGATGGTGGACTTCTTTTACTACGACAGAAGTGAATGAAATATATCGAACTGAGGGAAAAGATGCTCAAGTTAAAGAGGGAGACTACTATTTTATTAAAAGTAATTTATTTGGTGAAGATAAAGGAAAAGAAATATTTCGATTTGGTGTTACATCAAAAAATATTGATGAATATCAAGTAGGTGAGTCTGCATCATTTAAAGATGAGACAGAAATTACAGTATTTGAAAATGGTGACTATATATGGAAATCTCAAGAAGAATTTAAAAAGAAAAAAGGTAAAAGGGTATTTGTATCAGCTAAAAGCCCTCCAAGTTTTACTTTAGATAATTATAAAGAGGTTTTATTTAAAGAGGGTTTAGGACAAGCTTTTCTTAACACTTTTGCTGTTGCGCTACCATCTACCTTGATACCATTAATTATTTGTTCTTTTTTTGCCTATGCCCTTACTTGGATGAAGTTTTATGGTCGTGATATTTTACTAGCAACAATAATCGCATCTCTTGTTGTTCCGTTACAGATGTC
Organism: uncultured Alphaproteobacteria bacterium; assembly: GCA_902617515.1. Lineage (GTDB taxonomy): Bacteria > Pseudomonadota > Alphaproteobacteria > HIMB59 > HIMB59 > HIMB59. Next base: position 35,047 of record CACMWX010000004.1, on the reverse strand, counting down.
ATTAATACCTATTCTTACTATTTATAATGACTTTGGTGCTTTATTTGGAGTTGCTGCAAAATCATATCCTGGTATTTGGATGGCTCACACAGGCTTTGGTTTAGCGTCTACCACATTTTTATTATGGAATTTTTTAAAGTCTCTTCCACAAGAAATGATGGAAGCAGCAAAAGTCGACGGTGCGACTCATTATGATACCTTTATAAAAATTGTTGTACCTTTATCTATTCCTGCTTTTGCATCTATTTTTATTCTTCAATTTTTATGGGTTTGGAATGATCTACTAGTTGGTTTAGTATTTTTAGATAAACATCCTAGTGAAATTATTTTAACTGCAAAATTGAAAGAATTACTTGGTTCTAGAGGAGAGAATTGGGAAATACTCACAACAGGTGCATTTGTTTCAATGACAGTGCCTTTATTTATTTTCTTTTCTCTACAAAGATACTTTATAAGAGGATTGGTGGCAGGATCTATCAAAGGATGAGTAATAGAATTGTAATTATTGGTGCAGGAAGCACAAACTTTGGTCTGGGTATTGTTGGTGATTTTTTTAAATCTAAAATACTATCCGGCTCAACTTTAGTACTTCATGATATCAATCCAGAAACGCTTAAAAATACTTATGAAATTGCACTCTCTTACAAAGAAAAACTTGGTGTAAACTTTAATATTGAGTCAACAACTTCACGATCTGATGCACTAAAAAAGGCTGATTTTTGTTTAATATCAATTGAAGTTGGTAATAGATTTGAACTTTGGGAACAAGATTGGAAAGTGCCTCTGCAATACGGCATCAAGCAAGTTTATGGAGAAAATGGAGGAGCTGGTGGATTGTTTCATGCAATGCGTCAAGTTCCAGCAATAATCAAAATATGTGAAGATATTGAAAAAATTTGCCCCGAGGCTTTTGTGTTTAGTTACTCAAATCCTATGCAAAGAATTTGCCATGCATTAAATACTCGTTTCCCAAATTTAAGAATTACTGGTTTGTGTCATGAGATTGCTTCAATGACTCGCCAGCTCCCTACATTAATGGAAACTGATTTAGATAACATTGAATTTGAAGCGGGGGGTTTAAATCATTTAAGCATTTTACTAAGTGCCAAATATAAAGATTCTGGTAAGGATGGATATCCTACTATTAATAAAAACTTTGATAATTATTATTCTGATTTGGTTAATGATCATGAAGGATTTTTTTCAAATGCTGGTGCTGAGAGGGGTTTATTTTTTGAATTATTTAAAAGATATGGTTACCTCCCAATTACAACAGATAGTCATTTAGGAGAATATATACCTTGGGCCTATAGTGTTGTAGATCATGATGGAATTTTAGACTTTTATGATAAATATAAAAAAAGGTGTTTGGCTTTTTTTTCTAATGACGGTTATGAAAAATTTTTTGATATGAGCCATCCTGAACCTCACGAAAGAGCTATACCTATTATCGAGAGTATTGTTGAAGACTTAAATATGCTAGAGCATGCTGTAAATATAAGAAACAATAATTTTATCGATTGTCTTCCAAATGATATTGTTGTTGAAGTACCAGCAATAATTAATAAAACTGGGATACATGGAATTAAATTAGAAAACTATCCTAACTCTTTTGGCTCTCTTCTTAATTCACAAGTTGGCACAATACAATTAACAACAAAAGCTATATTAAATGAATCAAAACAAACAGCTATTCATGCTCTTTTAGCTGATCCGCTCGTTGAAAATCCAAACTCAGCTAGTTCTCTAGTAGATACAATGATAGAATTTCAAAAAGATTATTTAGGATACTTAAAATAACATAATTGGATAATTTATCTTTTTTAAAGGATTTTCCCTCTAGTTTTATCTTTGGCACTGCTACTTCATCTTATCAAATTGAGGGAAATCAATATGGTGGTTGTGGCAAATCTATATGGGATGATTTTGCTAAAAGAAAATTAAATGGAATAGATGGTTTAAATGCTTGTAATCATTATGAATATTTTGAGGAGGATATAAAACTAATTAAAGATCTTGGGTTTAGGGCTTATCGATTTTCATTTTCATGGCCAAGACTATATCCTGAAAACAATCGTGAATTAAACAATGAAGGTGTTGATTTCTATCACAGACTTTTAGATAAAATATTAGAAAATGGCTTAGAGCCTTTTCCTACACTTTACCATTGGGATTTGCCAATTCGTTTTTCACACATTGAGGGTTGGGAAAACAGAGATACCTGTAAGCATTTTGCTGATTTTTCTTATTTTATATCAAAACAATATGGTGACTTGTTTAAAAAGATTGCGACCATTAACGAGCCGTGGTGTGTTTCATGGCTTAGCCATTATTTAGGTGAACATGCACCAGGTAAAAAAAATATTAAATCTGCTACCACTACTATGCACAATATTTTGTTAGCACATGGTTGGTCTGTTGAGGCATTAAGAGTGAATAAATCTCATGAAATAGGGATTGTATTAAATAACCAGTATGCAGAACCCTTAGATCAACAAGATGAAAATATAAATGCAACAAAATTATTTGATAGTATTCATAATAGATTGTTTTCTGATGCTATTTTTAAAGGAAAATATCCTGAATTAGCCTTAAGTGTTTTGGAGAAGCACTTACCCAAAAACCATGAAAGTGATTTAAAAAAAATATCTTGTGGCCTTAATTGGATCGGTTTGAATTACTACACAAGATCGATTATAAAATTTGAGAAGTCTGAAGATAATATTAACTATAGAACACTAAGAGGGTCTCTAAAAAAAACTGACATGGACTGGGAATTTTTTCCTAAAGGATTAAGTTATTTTATAAAAAGAATAAACAATGAATATGATAATAAAATTCCAATATATATTACTGAAAATGGAATGGCTAATAATGATAAATTAAATTCAAATGGAGAAGTTAATGACTCAGATAGAATAGAATTTTTTAATTTGCATTTAAGGGAAATTTTAAATTGTATAAATGAGGGATTACCTGTTAAGGGATATTTTGCTTGGTCTCTACTTGATAACTACGAGTGGGCATTTGGCTATTCAAAAAGATTTGGTTTAGTTTATGTAGATTTTAATAGTTATAAAAGAGTTCCAAAAAAATCCTATTACGAATTTTCAAAAAACTTGCTTCAAGTTTAATGACTAAAACTATAGTCATTGTTTTATATTAATGCAAAAAATGCTAAAGTTTTCAACGTATAATGGCTAATGTAACTCTTAAAAATATAAGAAAAAACTATGATAAAACTGAGGTAATTCATGGTGTAGATCTTGATATAAACTCTGGGGAATTCATGGTTTTTGTTGGACCATCAGGTTGCGGAAAGTCCACACTCCTTAGAATGATAGCCGGCCTAGAGGATATTACAGAAGGTGAAATATCTATAGGTGGAGAGATTGTAAATAAAATCATTGCAGCAGAGAGGGGTGTTGCGATGGTTTTTCAATCTTATGCATTATACCCTCACATGACAGTTTTTGATAATATGGCCTTTGCTCTTAAACAGGCTAAAACTCCAGTCGATGAAATACAAAGAAGAGTTACAGAGGCAGCAAAAATTTTACAAATTGAAAATTTATTTGAAAGACTTCCAAAGCAACTATCAGGTGGGCAGAGACAGCGTGTGGCAATTGGTAGAGCAATTGTAAGAGACCCTAAAGTTTTTTTATTTGATGAACCTTTATCTAATTTAGATGCAGCACTTCGAGTTCAAACAAGAATTGAAATAGCTAAACTTCATAATCAATTAACTGCTACGATGATATATGTTACTCATGATCAAGTTGAAGCAATGACTCTAGCAGATAGAATTGTTGTTATAAATCAGGGTATCATTGAACAAGTTGGAACCCCAGTTGAACTTTATAATTCTCCAAAAAACCAATTTGTAGCTGAATTTATTGGCTCCCCTAAAATGAATATGATTAATTTACAAGATAAACGAAGTCTAAATTTAAAAAATCTTAACCTTCCAAGTGAAGCTAGCAAAATAGGAATAAGACCTGAACACATTAGTTTAGCAAATAGTGAGTCTCATAAACTCAGAGGCACTGTCAGACATATAGAAAATTTAGGTGAACACTTATTGTGTTATGTCAATCTTGAAATGAATAGTGAGATCACAGCTAAACTTGACGTAAATAGTGATATCAGAGTTAATGAAATTATTAATTTAAATTGGCATCAAGACCATCAACACTTTTTTGACTCTATGGGTTTTTCGTTAAATTAATAATGTCTGATAATCCTGAACTAGGGGTATGTTATTATCCAGAACATTGGTCAGAAGATTTGTGGATAACTGATGCAAAAAATATACAAAAAAATGGTATTAAATGGGTTCGAATAGCTGAATTTGCTTGGTCTCGTATAGAGCCTAACCCTGGGGATTTCAATTGGAATTGGCTGGATAAAATTGTGGATATCTTGGGTAATAACAATCTCAAGATTATAATGTGCACACCCACTGCAACTCCTCCAAAGTGGTTAGTAGACCAAATGCCCGATATGGTTGCACTTGATGAAAATGGTCAAGCTAGGAAATTTGGATCGAGAAGGCATTATTCTTTTTCACATAAAGGCTATCAAAAAGAAAGTCAGCGGATCACTCAAGCAGTGGCAGAAAGATATGGTCAAAATAAATATGTACAAGCGTGGCAAACAGACAATGAGTATGGTTGTCATGAAACAACTTACTCTTGGTGTAAATCTTCTTTAACTGAATTTAGAGTATGGCTTAAAAAAAAATATAAAAATATTGATGACCTTAATAAGTCTTGGGGTAATGTTTTTTGGTCTATGGAATATCGTTCATTTGATGAAATTGATCTTCCCAATCTTACTGTTACAGAGGCAAATCCATCACATAATTTTGATTTTCGAAAATTTAGTTCTGAGCAAGTGAAAAATTTTAATTCTCAACAAGTAAAAATATTAAATAAATATTCTCCAGGACGACCTGTAAGTCATAATTATATGGGGCACTTTGTAGAATTTGATCATAGAGAAGTATCTAAAGATTTAGATATTACCGCTTGGAATAGTTATCCTTTAGGTAATCTTCAAAATATGCAAATTATTGCTAGAAAAGATAAAAAACTTATCAATGATTGTTACAATATTGGTGATCCTGATTTTCAATCATACCATCATGATCTTTATCGAGGAATGGGTCGGTTATGGATAATGGAACAACAACCAGGGCCAGTAAATTGGGCTAGATATAATCCTGTTCCCATACCTGGTGCAGTTAGAATGTGGACATGGGAGGCATTTGCTCATAATGCAGAAGTTGTAAGCTATTTTAGATGGAGACAAGCACCCTTTGCTCAAGAGCAAATGCACTCAGGTCTTATGTTAAGAGATAATTCTCCAAATATTGGTAGTCAAGAAGTAATGCAAGTAAGTAAAGAGATTCAAATGATCAACTTGCCAAAAACTGAAAATTCGGAAATAGCTTTAATGCATGATTACGAAGCTTGTTGGATGACAGAGCTGGATGGGCAAACAGCAGATTTTCACTATACGCGTTTGATGCTTGATTTTTATAAGTCAGTTAGGGTTAACGGGGGCTCACTGGACATTATTGGTAAAAATGATGATTTTAGAGGATATAAGTTAATTATTATTCCATCTTTTGTTCATTTAGATGATAAAGTTTTTCAAAAAATTGTCTCTTCAGGCGCGAAAATATTAGCCGGCCCTCGAACAGGAATTAAAAATTCAAATTTCCAGATACCAGAGAATTTAAGTTTGGAGGGTCTCGGATATCAAGTCACAAGAGTGGATGCATTATCATATGATCTTCCAATTAAAGTTGATTGGAAAGGTATTAAAGGTCAACTTCATGTTTGGAGAGAGCAAGGGAAGAGTTCAGGAGTAGTTGAGGGCAACTCAGAAGACGGTTTTCCAGTTATGACTAGTGGAAACAAAGGAAATTATTTATGTGGATGGCCGGATGACAACTTGTTAAGTGTAATAATGAGAGAACAAATGATATCTGTAGGTTTAAAACCTATAACGCTTCCTCATTATCTTAGAGTTAGAAGAAGAGGTAATTTGTTATTTTTTACAAATTATGGAAAAGAGATTGTTGATATACCAGATTATTTTGAAGGCGATATTTTATTAGGATCAAAGAAAATGAAACAGGCAGATGTAACTATATTAGAATCTAAAAAATAATAATTACCTAATACTTCTTCCACCATCTACTGGTAAGGTTAGACCAGTCATAAAAGATGCGGCTTCGCTAGCTAAAAAATAAATAACACTTGCAACCTCTTTTGGTTTTCCTATTCTTCCGATAGGATGATTTTCTTGCATTCTTTTTTCGTATTCTTTTAAAGTTAAATCTTTTTTAAAAGAAGCAAGCATTGGGGTATCTATCGCTCCTGGCGCAACTGCATTAACTCTTATATTATGTTTTGTCAAATCAAGAGCTAAAGATGCTGTAAAAGATATCAATGCACTTTTTGATGTTGCATATGCCAACATATTCTTTGCTCCTCTAATGCTGTTAATAGAAGCTAAATTTACAATTGATGATTGCTTACCCTTTTTGAGCAATGGTAAAGCATATTTGCAAGCTAAAAATGTACCAGTCACATTGTTATTAAAGTGATATGTCCATTCATTTAAAGGTGTTGTCTCTAGATTTCCGCTTAATCTGACACCTGCACTATTCACAAGCACATCAATTTTTTTATATTTTTTCTTTATAATTGAGGCTAAATTTTTCCAATCTGAGTTATTGGTTATATCTATTTGATGATATTCAATTTTTTTACTTATGATATTGGGCTTTTTTAAGCATGTCCCAATAACTTTATATCCATTATTATGGAATAATTTACATGTACTTTTTCCAATCCCTGACTCAGCACCAGTAATGAGAACAATTTTCCTTTTTGAATTCAAAATTAAACGCCTTTACGCTGTTTACTCTTACCTGTTTTGAAATCGTCTAGGGCTTTTTGATTATCATCTGTTATTGGATCTTGAAGTGTTGGGCTTTCCCAAAAAGCAGTTCCCTCTAACCATTCGTAGCCATGAGTTTTTATAGCAATAACATAAGTTTTATCTGAGTCTTTGGCTCTTTTAAAAGCGGCCTCTAACTCTGAAGTTGAACTAACTGTCTCAGCATTTGCTCCCATACTTTTAGCGTGATTTTCAAAATCTACAAATTGGAGATTGGTCGCTCTTGCAGCACGAAGATTACAAATATACTCCTTACCTCCTTTCGCAAGTTGAAGTCTATTGATAACCATATGTCCGCCGTTATCACATACAATGATAATCAGTTTCTGGTTGTAAAGAACTGAGCTATAAATATCACTATTATTTAGTAAGTAAGATCCGTCACCAACAAAGACAACTACATCCTGATCGGGTTTAGCCATTTTAATTCCAAGTGCTCCCGATATTTCATATCCCATACAACTAAAGCCCCATTCAGTTTCGAAAGTATTAAGTTGCTTTGGCTTCCAAACTTGAACCACCTCACCAACAAGCCCTCCTGCAGCAGTAACAACAATGTCACTTGGATCTGAATTTCGATAAACTGCTCCCACTGCATGGGCATAGGAGGGTTCTTCTTGATTTGTAGGACCACTTTGTTTTTCAACATAAGCATCCCATTCATCTCTTTCTTTAATTGCTCTTTGGTACCAAGTGTTAGGAGCCCTCCAGTCGCCAAGAGCATCTGATATTTGTTGTAAACCAATTTTAGCGTCACTAATGACGGATGTAGCTAAATGCTTAGTGGTATCGAAGCGAGCTGTATTTACTGAAACTAATTTAAAATTAGGATTTTCAAAATTTGCCCATGAACCGGTGGTGAAATCAGCTAATTTTGTACCTATAGCTAAAGCCAAATCAGTGTCTTTGGATAAGCTATTAGAGGAACCCTCACCCAATGCTCCTACAGCACTTATATAATAGGGGTCATCTCTAGTCATACATCCTATCCCCATTACAGTTGAAGTTACTGGGATATTATGTTTTTTAGCAAAAATAGATAGCTCTTCCTCTGCCTCAGAATACAGAACACCCCCTCCTGAGATAATAATTGGTTGTTTAGAATTCATTAATTTTTCAGCTGCCTGCTTAACTTGTCTTGGATCAGGGTGAACTCTTCTTACCTCATGAATTCTCTCTTCGAAAAATATTTCAGGATAATCAAATGTCTCTCCTTGAACATCTTGTGACATAGCAATGGTAGCAGGACCACAATCAGCGGGGTCTAGCATTAGTTGGATTGCTTGTGGGAGAGATGCAAGAATTTGCTCTGGTCTTGTAATTCTATCAAAATATTTTGATACTGATTTAAAAGAGTCATTTGCTGTTTCTATGGGAGAATTAAAATTCTCAACTTGTTGTAAAACAGGATCAGGGAATCGACTAGCAAATGTATCTCCTGGTAAAAGCAATATTGGAAGACGATTGCTCATCGCAACAGCAGCAGCTGTAACCATATTTGTTGCACCTGGTCCTACTGATGAGGTAGCAATAAAAATTTGTTTTCTCCTCATCGCTCTGGAGTAGCCTATACCCGTTAAAGCCATACTTTGTTCATGATGTCCTCTGTAACCAGGAAGATCAGATTGAAATTCTTCCATTGCTTGACCTAAGCAAGCAACATTACCATGGCCATATATTGCAAATGCGCCAGGAAATAATGGTAGTTTTTTTCCATCAATAATCGTTTTTTGTGCAATTAAATATTTAAAAAGTGCATGAGCACAAGACAATTTAATGGTTTTCATTATTCCTCCAAAAAAAATAACAATTTGAATATTACATGATAGAAAAGTAATTTGAATGAAAAAACCTTTTAATATTGAAACTTTTTTGAAATAACTTTTAATCAATAGATAAAATGAAAATAGCTATATTAGGTAAAGTTCACCCAAATGGGCTTGAGTTTTTAAAGAAAAATAAACTAGAGGTCATTGAAATAGAAAATATTGAAAGTCAAAACTTGATAAAAGAATTAAGATTTGTTGATGGAATACTGTTAAGAACAGCAAAGCTGGAAGAGAAAGTTTTACAACATTGTGAAAATTTAAAAATTATATCAAGACACGGTGTTGGCTATGATAATGTAGATATAAATTATCTTAATAAAAAGAAAATTGCTCTTTGTATTACTTCTACTTCTAATGCGGCAAGTGTAGCAGAACATGTCTTATCTATGTTTATTTACTTAACAAAAAACCTTTCTCTATCAGATAATCTTGTTAAACAAGGTAATTTTGATAAAAGATCTGAACTACCAGACATTTTTGAATTATATAAGAAAAAAATTCTAATTATTGGTTTTGGTAGAATTGGCAAAGAAGTTGCAAAAAGATGCAAAGGGTTTGATATGGAGGTATATGTGTATGATCCTTTTTTGAATAAAGATTTAATAATAAAAAGTAATTGCGCGCCTATCGAAAAAAATGAGGGATTAGCTTTGTCTGACTTTGTCAGCATTCACTTACCTTTGAATGAAAAGACAAAAAACTTTATATCTCAAAATGAATTAAACCTTATGAAGAAAAACTCTGTACTTGTTAATACTTCAAGAGGAGGAATAGTTAATGAAAATTATTTGTTTCAAGCATTAGAGTCAAAAAAAATTCGTGCTGCTGGTATGGATGTATTTGTATCGGAGCCCCCTGAGCCTAACCACCCTTTTTTTAGTTTAGATAATATTTTACTAACTCCTCATAATGCGGCATTAACTTTAGAGTGTAGAGAGAGGATGTCTCTTGAGGCATCACAGAATATACTTTATTTTTTAAAAAATATGCCAGCACTTAATGAAGATAATTTAGTTAATAAAGAATTTATTTAAAATCAAATATCAGATAAAAGTTGCACACGACCTTTAGTGCTTGTTTCAATTTTATGAATATTGCCACCAGCACGATCGTTATCTGGATCTGCTCTTAGAGATGTCACATAAAGACTTGATAATTCCGCACCTCCAAATGTAACGCAGGTAGGTGTATTAGTTGGAAGATCAATTTTTTCTAAAATTGTTTCATTTATTGTATCAATACAAATGACACATTTTCCTCTAACTCTTGCTGACCAATAATTATTTTCAATATCAACAGTAGCACCATCTGGCTCTCCAACATTGTTAAAGATCATATTAGATTCTCGTTTAACGAATGTACTAAAATCTTGAGAATACTCAAATTTTTGTATTAACCCTGTTGGGGTATCAGCAAAGTACATTAAATTTTGTTCTTGAGAAAACGCTATTCCATTTGAGACAGTAATGTTTGATAAAAGGTGTGTTAAGGATAAGTCTGGAGCTAGTCTGTAAAGATTGGCAATAGGCTTTCTGTTTATTTTATCTGGATCCTCGTTATATGTACCAAACACAATACCTCCGTATGGGTCTACTTTTGCATCATTGATACGAGTTTCCTTTATATTGTTTTCAACGTCACATAATTTTTTAAAAGATGAAAAATCTTGATCAGCAGTAGCAATAAAATTAGGGAAACCGATTATAAAACCATCTTTTTTTCTAGGCAGAATAAAACCTGCCCTATCCGGTAAATTAAATTCAAAACTTTTATTTTTATCATCAAGTTTAAAAGCTTTTTTTCCTTGTATATCAGTCCAAACTAAGCAGTCATATCTTGGGTCCCAAAAACAACTTTCTCCGAGTATATTTTCACATTTCAGTACAGTTGAAACCTGAGCATTATTCATCTTAATTAATTATATTATTTTGCGATATATTAGTAATCAAATATGATTTTGGACAATCATTTAAAATTTTTTCTGTTATATCTTCTCTTTGAATATTAGATGTTAAAATTACTGTACAACCACCAAAACCGGCTCCTGTAAGTCTAGCTCCAAGAGCACCATGTGACTGGGCTTTTTTAACTACATAATTTAATTCAGGACTAGAAATTTCATAATCTTTATCCATAGAGGAATGACTTTCATTCATTAATTCTCCAAATGCCTGTGCATTATTATTTTTTAAAAATTGAACAGCTTTTTTTACTCGAAAATTTTCAGAGATGACATGCCTAGCTCTTTTTAAAATTTTAGGGTCTTTGATTAAATTTAAGTTAGTAATTTCAGCATGACGTAAAGAAGGAATGTTAAGAGATCTTGCAGCTATTTCTGTCTCTCTTTTTCTTTCATTATACAAACCTTCTGAAAGTTTACGTGTACTGCCGGAATGAATTACGACAAAAGTATACTCACTAAAGATAGGTACTATTTCTGAACTCAAATTTTCACAATCCAAGAATAGTGCCTGTCCAAATTTAGCAATCGCTGTAGACATTTGATCCATTATCCCACAATAGGTTCCAATAAAATTATGTTCAATCAATTGTCCTATCTGAGCTATTTTGGTTAGAGGTAATTCTATGTTCACCATTTTACATAGGGCCTTTATCAATGCGATCTCAAGTGCTGCGGATGAGGATAAACCAGAACCTGCAGGAATATCAGATGTCACAGACAAGTTAAGACCTGACATATGATGTCCCTCCTTACCTAAATAAAACAAGGCTCCTCTTACAAAATCTATCCAAGATCCATCTGTTTTAGAGTCAAAAAGAGAAGATTTTTTTCCAAAATCATCAGAAATTCCAACAATTTGTGAGTCTGATCGTGGGCCAATACTAACTTCGATTTTCTGATCAATTAAAGTAGGAAGCACAAAACCGTAGTTATAATCAGTATGTTCTCCAATTAAATTTACTCTTCCATGCGCTTGTGCTGAAGAAACTGGTGAACACTGAAAGTTAGTTTGGAATAATTTTAAACTATTCATCAGGCTTTTCATCACCCCGCAAAATACGAGCTGAGCGCTCTGGAGGAAGGTCTACAAGAAAAAATCCAGCAATCTGTTCAACACCTGCTAAATATTTAAGTTTTGTTTTTGATCTGCGAATTGGTTGAAAACAAATATGAAGATGATGGAATTTCTCATAACCTTTTGGTGATAGTTGCCATGCCAGTGTATAGGGCATAGGAGAATTAAATATTGCATCTAATTTCTTAGAGGACTCAAGAATTAGTTCTGCAAGATCCTGTTGCTCCTTATGTGAAAGTTCAAATAAATGAGATATTTTTCGATATGGAACAACCCAGATCTCAAAAGGGTATCTTGCCCATCTTGGAACAAAAGATACTGCAGTAGTATTTTTTTTTAAAATTAATTCTTCGGGTATGTCAAATAAATATTTATTTAGTGGATTAATTTTTTGAGCGATAGATTGTTTTTTTATTATTTCTGGAATATGTCCGAAACTATAAATTTGTCCATGTGGGTGTTCTAATGTTACACCAATTTCTTTTCCTTTATTTTCAAATGGTAAAATATATTCAATTTTAGAGTTATTAATTAATTCTTTAGTCCGAAAAGATAATGCTTGAATGATTAATTCAATTCTCTCCAAAGGTAATTTAGAAAATTCATCGCTGTGATTTGAACTATAAGAGATTACATCACAATTTCCAGTTGCTCTGTCTGTGTTTATTTCTAAGGATGGAAATTCAGATCTCTCTAATTGAAGAGAGCTGAATCTATTAGTAAAAATAGCAACTTCATATTGATCAACTGGAATATCTGTGGGATTTTTATTATTTGTCATAGGACATAGAGGACAATCAAGTGAGTTAGGAAGAAAGGTTCTATTTTGTCTAGTTGTTGAATAACCTACCCATTCAGATCGAGTTGGGTGAAACCGAAGATGAGTTTGATTATCTAAAATAGGAGGTAAACCCTTAAAAAACTCATAATTTAACTCATTTTTACTAAATAAAATTAGCTCTTTACCCTCACCTCTATCAATTTTTTTTATGAATGGGTCTCTAATCATTTAAAGGCTGGTAGCATTGAACCATGAGCATCTATTAGCTCATCAACCATTCTCCATATTTGATCTAAATTGAGCTCTCCAGCAGTGTGAGGATCGAGCATTGCAGCATAATAAATTGAGTCTTTTTTGCGGGTCTTAAGCGCTTCGACGGTTAATTGTTGAACACTAATATTTGTTTGAATCAGATTTGCTAAATGAATTGGCAATGGCGGCACAACTTGTGGAACCAACTCATCTTTTTGAACAACACACGGAACCTCAACACAGCTATTGTTAGGTAAATTGGGTATAAGGTTTGTGTTTAAAACATTACCGTAGATAATATCTTTTTTTCCTGTAGTCATAGATAAAATTACTCTTGATGCATACTCCACAGATTTATTATTGTCTATTTTTGGATTACTGAGCATATCTTTTTCTTGTTTATTCCATTCTATAATTTGTTTTTCACATCGACGAATATATTCATTAATTGGGATATCAAATTTTCTGATTAAATCTTTTTGGTGACTTTTAATAAACCACGGAGTATACTCAGCAAAATGCTCGGATGACTCAGTAACAAAATAACCAAGTTTTTTTAATACTTCATATCTCACTTTGTTTGAACAACCATCCCAATTAGCACCAAAATCTCCTGTCTCACCTTTTTGAAAAATTTTAGGATAAAGATCCTCTGTTGAACCATTATTCAATTTTTTTGCAAACTTAGTAAAAAAGGACATGTGGTTGATACCAGAACACTCAAACTCAATTTTGTTAAAATCCTCACCTATGTCCCTAGCTAAATCAGCTACAGTACCTTGAACTGAATGGCAAAGTCCTACATATCTGAGCTCTGGTACGAAATGAGAAAGACTAAGACAATTAATGGCCATTGGATTTACATATTGAAGCATCATTGCTCTTGGGCACAGCTCTAACATTTCCTCAGCAATTTCAACTAAAACAGGAACTGTTCTTATCCCGCGCATAATTCCTCCAATACCTAAGGTGTCTCCGATAGTTTGTTGGAGCCCATATTTAGCAGGAATTTCAAAATCAATCAAAGTTGATGGCTTGTAGCCACCTACTTGTATCATTACTATAACAAAATCAGCCTCTTTTAAGGCTTTTTTTCTATCATTTGTTGATTTGATTGATGCTGAAACTTTAAGAGAGGATGCAATCTTATCTGCAACTATTTGAGAAGTTTTAAGCCTTGATGAGTCAATATCGTATAAAGTAATTTCAGAAGAATTTAATTCTGACTCAAGTAAAATATCTGTCAAAATATTTTTCATAAAAACAGTGCTTCCCGCACCAACAAAGGAAATTTTAGTCAAATCTATCCCTTACTAGCGCCCAAGGTTAAACCGGATATGAAATGTTTTTGCATTAAAAAAAACATTATTACAGGTGGTATAGCTGCCATGATAGAACCTGCAGATAAAAGATGATACGCGGATATCCATTGACCATTTAAAGATTTCAAACCAGCTGTGATAGGCATCGCATGGTGGCCTTGTATCAAAACAGTTGCCCAAAAAAAATCATTCCAAATAAAAGTAAAAATTAATACTGATAGTGCCGCAATTGCAGGTCTAGTCAATGGAAGAACAATTTTTAAAAATATATTAAATTCCGAAGTGCCATCTATCCTTGCGGCTTCAAATAACTCATTTGGTAAAGCTTTTATAAAGTTTCTCATAAACAAAGTGCAAAAACCTGTTTGAAAGGCAACATGAAATAAAACTAATCCTGTAACTGTATCATACAAGCCCATTTGGTAAGTTAGATCTCTTACGGGTATCATTAAAATTTGAAATGGAACAAAATTTCCAGCTATAAATGTAAAAAATATAAACAAGTTTGCCTTAAATCTGTATGAAGCAAGTGCAAATCCTGTCATGCAACTTAAAGCAACAGCTCCTATCATTGTTGGTATAGTTATTTTAAAACTATTCATTATATAAGAGAGCATTGGTGTATTTTGAAAAACATCTTTTAGATTACTAAATAATAAAAATTCACTTGGCACTCCCCATAAATTTCCTTGAGCAATATCTCCCAAGCCTCTAATGGATGTGAGCATTATTCCAATTAGTGGTATCAACCATATTAATAGTGAAATAGGTATTAAAACTCTGTAAGAAATTTGATTAATTAATGGTCTTTTTTGAATAGGAATTGGAAACATTAAAGACCTTTTTTCTCACTTTGATACATACGGTAGATAAAGAACAGAATATAAAACATCATGATTGTAAATAATACTGCTGCAATTGCAGATCCATATCCCATTCTATAGCCATACTCACTAAGGGCTGTTTCAAACATATAATACGCTAAGACATTTGTGGAACCCCAAGGACCACCTTGTGTCATAATTGCTACCATGTCAAAACTTCTTAATGATCCAATTACTGTTACAACGATAGCTAAGAATGTTGCGGGTCTCAGTTGTGGTAAAATAATATTTTTAAATAAAGATAAGCCTTTAGCGCCATCCATTCTACCAGCTTCAATTTGATCAGTATTAAGATTGTTTAAGCCAGTAAGATACAAAATCATACAGTAGGCAATTTGTGGATATATGCCTGCAAAAATTATTCCATAAGTTGCAAAATCTTCATCTGCTAATATTGCATAATTGCCAAGACCAATTGCCTCAAGGAATGGTCCAATTACACCGCGTGGATTATAAAACCAAGCAAAAATAATTCCAATTACAACTTGAGAGATTACAAAAGGGAAGAAAAAAAGAGATTTAATTAGCCTAATTCCAAAAATTGTTTGGTTTAAAAAAATTGCCAAACCTAATCCGATAGGAACGGCTAACATAAAAAATATTAACCACTTAATATTATTTATTAAAGATATATAAAAATACTCATCATCTAGTAATTCGATGTAATTTGAAAATCCTACGTAAATTGCAGGTGATAAACCATCCCACTGTAACAAAGATATGTATAGAGAATTAAATATTGGCCAAATTACGTAAACGAGAAATAAGACTAAGCCTGGAAATAAAAAAATCCAAGGGGTTAACCTTTGTTGATTAAGCTTCCACCATGATGATTTTCTATAAGGTATTTGAGTTGAGCCTGGCACCTTTGTTTAGGGGGTGGCACAAAGGCCACCCCTATTTCAATAATTATTTATATACTCTTTGACGTACTTTTTCTAAACGCTCAAGAATTTTATCTCTTCTATCTGGGTTCACCATATACTCTTGAAAACCCTTCATTCCTTCAGAAGCCATTTCTGCTGGAGCATCTCTATCGTAAAATTGTGCCATAGCGTAAGCATTATTTAACATATTTAAACCTGCTTCTAAGAATGGATCTGGATCGACTTTAGAGCCACTATTGACGGGCAACTGTCCAAGAGTTTTGTTCATCTCTTCTTGAACATCAGCTCTACTTAAAAAGATTAGGAATCTTTTTGCGTCTGTCTTGTTTTTTGCACCTGATGCAATATGCATTGTATCAGTTGGTGCCTCTTCAGCCATTGGAATACCTGGGGTTATCTCTGGGAATTGGAAAAAACCAAGATTATCATTAGTTAGTCCGCCCTCTTTAAATAACGCTACTGAGAAATTTCCCATTACATACATAGCTGCTTCTCCGTTTACCATTGGAGGAATTGCTTCCTGCCAAGCTAGTGATGCATGATTTTCTAAAAAATAACCTGGTTTGACTAGTTCATCCCATTTATCAAATACAGCATGAACTTTAGGATCTGTATATGGAACCTCTCCTTTTGTCAAAGCCATGTGAAATTCATAACCATTTGTCCTTAGATTTAAATAGTCAAAAACACCAGCTGTTGTCCAAAGATACTTTGATCCAATTGTAATTGGAGTGATGCCTGCAGCTTTGAGTGTTGCACAAGCAGCTACAAATTCATCCCACGTTGTTGGTACTGAGATGCCATTCGCTTCAAAAAGATCTTTTCTGTAATATACACCCCATTGATAATAAGTGTAAGGGATACCCCATTGTTTTCCACCAATTGTCATTGGTTTTTTTGCGTGGGACATACCTTCTGTCAAATTTCCATCAACCCAACCAGTGTCAGACCAAATATCAGATACATCTTCTACAAGACCTGCTCTAACAAAAGGTAACATTCTGTTTCCTGCGTACCAGTTAAAAACATCTGGTGGATTTGTGGTTAAAAAATTTCTAATTGCTTGTTTGTAACCCTCATGATCAAAGTTATTCACCTCGATAGTCACATCAGGATTTTCTTCTTGGAACTTATTAAAAGCCCAATCAAATGCAGCCTTTGGAGCTGGATCAGTTAAGTCAGTATTGATAACCAGCGTGCCTGCAAAAGCAGAAGAATAACCTAAGCTTGTTACAGCAATTATTGTAGCTAAGATTTTTCTCATATTTGTTCCTCCTACAATTACCAATTTGAGATAATAAAGGTAATATTGTTATATAACGATGACAATATACTAGTAATTATCTACTATTAAAAATCAAAAATATAAGTATTTAAATTTCGAAAAAATTTATTAAAGCTTAAAAATAACGGTTTTAATTAGATTTTGACAGATACTTTTCCCACTTCCAAGCAGTCATTAATATAGTTTTCAAATCTGAGTATTTAGGAGACCAATTTAATTCATTTTTAATTTTTTTATTATCAGCAATTAATTTTGTTGGATCTCCTTTTCTTCTAGCTGATATTTCATAAGATATTTTAGTATTTGTGATTTTTTCAGCTAAATTGAATATTTCCATGACACTGAAACCTTGGCTATTGCCAATATTGTAAATATCAGATTTTTTTGTTCGCATTAAATTTTCCAAAGATAGAAGGTGGGCTTCAGCAATATCCATAACGTGTATATAGTCACGTATGCAAGTTCCATCCTTTGTATCATAGTCGTCACCATAAATAGTAAAGTTTTCTCTTCTGCCTGACGCAGTCTGTAAAATGAGAGGAATAAGATGTGTTTCAGGTTTGTGTCTCTCACCAATTGAGCCATCTAAATGAGCTCCGCATGCATTAAAATATCTGAGTGAGATGTATTTAAAACCGTAAGCTTTGTCATAGTCTTTTAAAACATTTTCGATAATGGCCTTTGTATTTCCGTAAGGGTTTACAGGAGATATCTTTTCATCCTCTGTAATAGGAATGTTTTGTGGCTCTCCATATACTGCAGCAGTAGAAGAAAATATAAAGTTAAGAATTTTTAGCTCTAACATACAGTTGAGAAGATTAAGTGTATTAATTACGTTATTTTCATAATATTTCTTTGGATCAGAATAAGACTCTTCAACATTTATAGATGAAGCAAAATGCATAACCGCTTCATACTTATTTTCATTAAGAATTTTGTAGACGTGGTCTTTATTAGATAAATCACAATTGTGTAATTTGTAGTTTTGAGAATTTAATTCAAACCCAGTTGATAAGTTATCAAGTATTTCTATTTCGTAATCAGTATCTTGGAAGCGTTTTAACATATGAGAGCCTATATATCCTGCCCCACCAACAACTAAGATTTTCATGAATTAACTTTATAATGGCTCACTAAAAATTTCATAGGAATAATTTTATTTTCAAATGAAACTAAATTAAATTGTTCAAAATTCATTAAAATGTCATAATTTTATTGATTTCTATGATAAGCAAAAGTAATGACATTTCAGCAAAAGATTATGAGCTTTTCCTCAATTACTCTAAAGAATTAGGATTGGATCGAACAATGGTACAGGCAGCTGGAGGAAATACCTCAATCAAAGACGGCGATACAATGTGGATTAAGGCCTCTGGTAAATGGCTTATCGACACAGGTTCTTCAGAAACGATGGTCGCAGTGGGTATTTCTAAAATTAAAGACGCTCTTAAAAATAAAAACTGTTCTAATGATGATATTCTTAAATCAGTAGATTTAATAAATTCTCCTAAAGGCCTTCGTCCATCAATTGAAACCCCAATGCATGCCATTCTTGATTTCAAATATATTTTTCATACACATGATATTTATATTAATGCATTAGCTGTGCAGAAAAATTCCCACATAAAATTTAAAGAGCTACTTACAGATCTTAATTGGAAATTTATACCTTATGTTAAACCTGGTATCGAACTATGTCATAAAATAATGGAAGCTAAAACACAGAAGGATAATATTTTTATTTTAGAAAACCATGGTCTTATTATTTGTGGTGAGGATTTAGAGGAACTAAAAAAGTTAAATCAACTTGTTAGATATCGCCTAAAAGAATTCAATGATAAAAATAGTATCGTTGGTAAAACTAAATCAAAAATTAAAATTGTTAATCTAAAAAATACTGGATTTAAATTTTGTGAAGATAATTTGATCAATAATCTGGCTTTTCATCAACCTTGGATTGACAAACTTACTACAGGGACACTTCTACCTGATTTTTTAGTATTTCTTGGACCAAGACTTCTAGCTCTTGATCCAAAAGGTGATGGTTTTGTTGAGAAATTAAATAAAATATCCAAAGAGCCTTTACCCTTCAACTCATGTGTAATTTTAATTGGGCATGGAGTTATAATTCGCGATAATGCGTTAAGAGGAACAGTTGAAATAATTCGATGTATATATGATTTGTTATGTCTGATACCGGATGATGTTGATCTTAAATATTTAAGTGAAGATGAAATGAGCTTTCTTTTAAATTGGGAAGCGGAACATTATCGACAGAGTCAGAACAAAAAAATCCTATGAAAAAACCTAATATCAGAAACAATATTGCTGTATTGGATATTGGTAAAACACATGCCAAGGTAATCTTATTTGATGCTTATAATTTAAAAGAATTGGAGGTTTTTCAAACCGAAAATTTTATTTTGACTAACTCGCTGTATCCACACTTTGATATAGACTCGCTAAAAAATTTTATCATCAGTTCTTTAAGTAGTATTGCAGAAAAATACTTAGTCGACTCAATATTTACATCAACTCATGGAGCGTGTGTAGCTTTGATGTCTAAAGGAGAACTGGCCCTTCCTGTTATTGATTATGAATTTGATGGTCCTGATAAACTAAAATCAGAGTACGACCGAATACGCCCATCATTTAATCAAACCGGCAGTCCACGCATGAGTGCTGGATTAAATCTTGGAGCACAATTATACTGGCAAAATAAGTATTTTCCAAAAGAGTTTGCAAAAGTTGATCAGATTTTATTTTGGCCACAATTTTGGACCTATTGGTTAACGGGTATTTGTGCAAGTGAGATTAGTTATGCTACATGTCATTCAGATTTATGGGATATTAAAGAGAAAAAATTTGTTGAACTTAAAACTTTTGGCATTGAGTCAGATATTAGTTTTCCACCCATAAAATCTGCATCAAATATACTTGGAAATTTGAGAAAAGAGTTGGCTAATAAAACAGGCTTGTCTGAGAATACATCAGTTTATTGTGGGGCTCATGACTCAAGTTTAGCTTTAGTTTCGGCATATTTAAAACAAGAATTACCTTGTTCAATATTGTCAACAGGCACTTGGGTAACTCTTTTTTCATTAGGTTCAAACCAGATTGATATCTCGGAAAACCCTGGTTTAATGATTAGTTGCGATTGTTTTGGTAACTTAGTTCCCAACTTCAGATTTCCTGGAGGAAAAATATATGAAAGACAAATTTCTAAAAAGAATAAGTCTTCTTTTAATCATGAAAATATCAATATATCGGATATAAGTTTTATTGATTTTGAAGATATAGAAAAGGCTAGGTTTGTAAATAAAGTATCCAATGAAGAAATAAATTTTCATGACTTTGAGTCAAATAAAGCAGAGGCAATAATCTCCGAAGTACTTGCTAATCAAACATTGATTGGATTACAAGCAATAGGTTCAAAGGGACCAATAATTTGTTCAGGCCCTTTTGCAAAAAATAAAACATTTTTAGGTACTATTGAAAAAAAATGGGATTATCCGGTTATAGTTGAGGACAATCACCTTGGTATATGCAGAGGCATTGCTGACTTAGTAACAAGGAAATAGAAAATTTAAGGTTTCAAAATAAATAAATTTGAGTCTGTCTCATCTGCAATAATGTATATATTACCCGTTTGGTCTATTTCTATATCTCGGACTCTTCCAATTTGATCTTTGAAAATAATCTCTTCTTTTACAAATTTATTATCAATTCTGTGTAAAACAGATAAGTACTGAAACTTAAGTGAAGAAACTAAAAGTGAATTTTGCCACTGAGGAAATGCATCACCATGATAAAATTTAATGCCACTTACTGCGATAGAGGGAACCCAAATAAATTCTGGTTTTAAAAAACCAGGTTCCCAAGCATTACCATCTCCAATTTTAGTTCCAGAGTAATTTGTTCCTCCCCATCCTATTTTCTTCCAACCATAATTAGTACCTCCAACAACTTTACCTATAAAGTCTCCTCCTTTAGGTCCATGATTAGATATATAAATAGATTTAGTATGAGGATCCAAAGTCATCCCTTGAGGGTTTCTAACACCAATTTGAAATAACTCAGGAAGCCAATCATTACCCGACATGAAAGGATTATCTTTAGGGTGCTCACCATTTTTATGTATTCTGATTATTGATCCAATTGAATTTGAGAAGTCCTGAGCAATCATGCCTTTTCCTCTCTCGCCAATACTTATATAAAGGTAATCATCAAGAATTTCTATTCGAGAACCAAAGTGTTTACCATTACCAAAATATGGTAAGGCCTCATATATAAGATTTTCATTAATGAGCTTATTTTCTTTAAGTTCAGCAGAATACACAGCAGTTGTGTATTTGCCATTTTTCTTAATTGAGCCAGTAACCCATATAAAATTCTTTTCACTTACTACATCTAAAAGCCCTCCTTGGCCATGTTGAACAAAAGGAATGTTGTGATCAATTTTAGTTTGTGAATAATCTTTTGTATTGATAAGGAAAATTTCACCTGATTTTTGAGTGATCAATAAGTGGTCATCTATCCAAGTCATCCCCCAGGGATTATCTAGAGAAACTGTAGTTTTTTCTAAAGTTTTTGAATATAAATGGGTGCAGAAAAGTATTAAGAAACAAAAAATAAATAAAAAAACAGTCTTAGAAAAAATTATTATCTTCATACAGTCAGTAATAAACTGCGGGTTAATAGCATTTTAACAGTTATTTTACACCAAGTTTTTTTTGAAGATCACTTGAAGAAGTAGTGTATCTAAAAACATACTTTTTATCACTATGACAATATTCAAACATTTTTTTAGCTGCAAGAGCTGCTTCATGAAAGCCACTCAAAATTAACTTTAATTTACCAGGATAAATACAAATATCCCCTACAGCAAAAACTCTTGGAACAGAAGTTTCAAAATTTTCAGTATTAACTGATATTAAATTTTTCTCTAAATTCAAACCCCAATCTGCAATTGGGCCTAATTCTATTTTTAAACCGAAAAAAGGAAATATAGCGTCAATATCATCTATGGTTGTCTCATCATCAAGTGTCACTGTAACTTTACCATTATCATTTTTTTCAACCTTTTTTAAACTTCCCATATTGAAACTTACATCGCCTTTATCAACTAAAGACATAACTTTATTAACAGAGTCTTGAACTCCCTTAAATTCTTTTCTTCTGTGGACCAAAGAAACTTTTTTAGCTATTCCCTGAAATCCCATAACATAATCAAGCGCAGAGTCACCACCACCAATTATTAAAATATTCTTATCTTGAAAATCAGATCTTTTTTTAACAGAGTAAAAAATATTTTTATTTTCTAGCTCCTGAGAACCCTCTGCAGGAAGCTTTCTTGGAACAAAGCTACCAGCGCCCGCTGCAATCACTAAAGACTTGCATTTAATGGATGTGCCCTTATCGGTTTCAACTAAAATATCATTATCATTTAAAGATATTTTAGAGGTTAATTGATTGAGATGATAAGAGGGATTGAAAGGCTCAGCTTGTTTTATTAAATCATCGGTTAGTTCTTGGCCGGTAATAGCAGGCCTACTTGGAATATCATATAAATTTTTATCAGGATATAATTCTGCGCACTGCCCTCCTATTTTATCAAGGTTGTCGATTAAATGAGCCTTCATATCTAAAAGACCCAATTCAAAGACTTGAAACAGACCACATGGACCAGCGCCAATAATAACAACGTCTGTTTCGTGGCTTCCACCTGATTTTATAATATTGGTCATGTCTTATTATTATAATAAATGTTACTTGAGTTAGATTATTTGTTTCTTTTGTAAATATCAAAAACCATTATCGCTATTGCTAAAACTGCGCCAAATATACCCAATAAAAGCGAGGTTTCTAAAGTCATATTTATAATCTAACCAGTTAACTCTATTATGGTAATCAATGCATTTCTAGTTTAAAAAAAAACTAGGAGAAATAAGGTGGGGGCAAAAAAGTCAGATTTTTTTGATTCAAGAGATAAATATTTATCATTTGTAAATTCTACCAACGAAAAAAGTCGAATAGCTTTTCAATTAGCGAAGTATTTAAAAAATTCTAAAATTACTAAGGATGCGTTTAGAATTTTTGATGCTGGGACAGGAGATGGCTCAGTCATCTGCACATTGCTATCGGCTGTTCATGACAAATTTCCTGAAGATCCAATTATAGTTGTTGGAAAAGAAATTAGTATCGATGATATTAACAGTCTTCTAAATTATCTTGGTTATAGATTTTTTGAACATAAGAATTTAGTTTTCTGTATAACGAATGCATCCTACAGAGAAATTAATGATAATCGTTTCACAGATTGTAAGTTAATAAAAAAAGAATTAGTTGGAAATTCAAGTTTTAGTTTCAATCAGCAACTCATGAATATGGGTGAGGTTATAAGAAAAAATTGGGATATAAAAGAAGATACTTCTTCAACCATATTGAGACCGAGGCAAAAGACACTGATGGTTATTTACAGGAGGGATCAAAAAATTGCATTAAAGCATTTGATACCAAGTAAGTTAGAGAGTATTCCAAAGTTTTACGACTATATAATTGCATCGCAAGCTTTCAGGCTAAGATCTCCTTACGACAGAACACTTAAGCTAGTACTTATTCCATTATTAAAAATGTTAGATGTAAAAGGTCAGCTATTTTTTATTTATTCATCCGGAAATGATTTTTCAAAAAAGCTTCTCAAATTATTCTTTCCAAAGATTAATCCCTATCAATTTAGTGATCCCAAAAAATTTGTAGAAAGCCTGAATAAAAAAATACCTCATTTTAGAAAAAAATTTAAAGTATCCGCATCTTCATTTTTATTTTCATTTATAAACCTATCATTATCCTCTAAGAAAAAATTTTCACCGATGAACTCTCTTGGATTATGGAATGCTATCACCTATGTTGGTCAAATATCCGAAAATGAACAAAAAAGTATTAAAATAAGTATTAATTTTCTAGATAAAATTAGCAATAGTGCAAAAAAACTTAAATTGCAATTTAGTGATTATCTTTTAAGATTTGAAAAGAATAATTTTAAAAGTCATTTGGATGAGTAATTTTACAAGTAAATTTGCAGACCGTAAAATTGGCCCAAAGTTTTTCGAAACAATTAACCAAAATTTTGAAAATCAAGTTTACAAACCTAGACTCTACGAAGAAAAAATAGACTTCGACCGTTTACGTATGTACCGACTCAATAGAGTTTTAGAACAACTACGATTAAATAATGTTGGTGCTTGCATATTATTTGATCCGATCAATATAAGGTATGCAACCGACAGTAGAAATATGAGTTTATTTACAATGCATGAACTCGTGCGATTCGTATTTATTTCTGCAGAGGGAAAAGTAATACTATTTGATTATCCAAAGAGCGAGCATCTCTCAGAACATTTATGCACGATTGATGATATTCGAGCAGTTGATAGTTGGGATTTTTTTTCAGCAAATAATTTTGTTGATAAAAATGCAAAAAAATGGGCTGGCACTGTTCAAGATTTAATGAGAGAGCATTCACCTGATAATAATTGCCTTGCAATAGATGTTTCCGATCCAGTTGGAATACAAATGTTACTTAAACAGTTTAATGTTAAACTAGTGAACGCCCAAAAGTATATTGAGCTTGCAAGATCTATTAAATCTGATGATGAGTTAATTTGCATGAAAGCTTCTATTGAGACTGCTGAAAAAGGAATGTGGCTAATGAGAGACAAACTTCAGGCAGGTATGACAGAAGAAGAACTTTGGTCATACATGCATAAAGTCAATATTGAAAATGGTGGGGAATGGTTTGAGACTCGTCTTTTAGTATCTGGACCACGAACAAATCCTTGGCTTCAAGAATGCAGTAACAGAGTCATTGAGTCTGGAGATTTAGTTGCTTTTGACACAGATATGGTTGGACCGTACGGTTACTGTGCTGATATCTCTCGAACCTTTGTTGAGGGCAATCGTCTAAATGATGAACAAAAAAGGCTCTACTCAATGTCTTTAGAGCATATTAATCATAACAAATCTCTGATTAAAGCTGGTGTAAATTTTAGAGAATTTGCAGAAAAATCCTGGAAATTGCCTGATAATTGCTACGATAATCATTATCCATGCATTATTCATGGTGTCGGTCTTTGTGATGAATGGCCACTTGTTGCTTACCCAAATAGAGATTTTAGCAACGCGGATTACTCAGCCAATTTTGAGGAAAATATGACTATCTGTGTAGAGAGTTATGTTGGTGAAGTTGGCGGCAAAGAAGGAATTAAACTTGAGGATCAGTTCGTTGTAACCAAAGATGGCTTGAAGCAACTAAGTTCATTTCCTTATGAGATAGATATCTAAACTGATTGGATATTTTTATTTAGCTGCAGCGGTCTTCTTCGGGATACTTTCAAATAATTTTGCAAAAATATCAAATGGATACGAGAAATTCATACCAACCTCACTAAGTGCTATTTCCATAGTAATCGCGGTCTTTTTTATTTCTAAGGTAATGAAGTTTTTACCAATGGGAATTGCCTATGCCTCTTATGCTGGTTTAGTGATTTTTGGAACGTTCATATTAAGTATAATTAAGTTTGGTCAGAGTCCAAACTTATTTGGAATTCTTGGTTGTGGGCTGATTATACTTGGTATTGTTATGGTAAACGCTCTGGGTAAATAATTACTTCATTCCAGTCATAGTAATACCTTCAACAAATCTTTTTTGAGCAACTATGAAAGCCACAATAAGTGGAATGGTAACAGTAACAATCGACGCCATCATAGGTCCAAATTCATCACTATCTATACCACCTCTAAATTCTCTAATACCAAGTGGTGGTGTAAATAAATCACGATTACCTGTGATAACAATCCTAGGCCAAAAATAATCATTCCAGTGAGCAACAACTGAGAAAATTGCAAAAGCGAGTAACGCTGGTATGGCTACAGGAAGCATAACTTTCCAAACAATAGAATATTCTCCCATACCATCCATCCTTGCAGCATCAATTAGTTCATCTGGTACTGTCATAAAGAATTGCCGCATTAGAAAAATTCCAAACACAGATATCGTCCACGGTATTATTAAGGCTGCATAGGTATCCACCAGTCCAGCTTTTGCTAACATGACATACAACGGTAAAGCGATTGCATGTACAGGTATTAATAAACAGAACAGAACCATTGAAAATACAAATTCCCTTCCTTTAAACCTAAGCTTGGCTAGTGCATAAGAACATGGAAGTGCAATCAATACTTGTATTAAAAAGATTGAAACAGTCACAATCAAACCATTCATTAAATACCTAGGAATTGGGGCTTTTTTGAATGCAAACCAGAAATTGTATTTATAAGGTCGCATTGTGCATACCTCTTCAGTATATCCGTGCTTAGTACAAACTGGGAATGTTTGAATCTCCTGTGCTCCGACTAAACCTCCAGATATTGACTGAATTTCTTGTTGAGATTTAAGTGACATTGAAACCATCATGTAGAATGGGATCAACACAATTAATGCTCCAATGATGAGCAGTCCATGCTTCCATGACTCTCCAATATAATGTCTAGCTAACATTTTAGTAATGTACCCTTTTCTCAATCACATATCTTTGGAAGAATGTTAGCAAGATTATAAAAATTATAAACACAACAGTAATCGCTGCACCAATACTTGTAATATTTTGTTGAATTGCTTTTTCAAAAATTGCGTACATCATTACATACGTTGTTTTGGCAGGACCGCCTTTTGTAAGAATTTCAATTGTGTCAAATACTTGAAATGACCTTATTGTCGTTATAGTAACCACAAAAAGAGTTGTTGGACCTAACATTGGCCAAGTTACAAGTTTAAATTGTTCCCAAGTTGACTGAGCACCATCCATTTCTGCAGCATGATACAGTTCTCTTGGTATGCTTGTTAAACCAGCTAAGTATAACACCATATTAAATCCAAAGGCTTGCCATACTCCAATAAAACAAATTGTCCAAATCGCTGTTTTTTTATCTTTGAGCCAATACGGGAAATCCATATTGTTAGCACAAGCAACACTGTACCAACTGTCCTCGGAACTAACCCACGGTAGCCAATGAAAACCTAAAATAAATTCTCTAATACCTCCGCATCCATTGGCAAGGAAAGAATTAATTATTCCAAGAGTTGGATGAAGAGTAAATTCCCAAGCAATAGCCATTGCCAATAAAGTAGCCATCACCGGAAGAAAGAAAATTGTTTTATAAATATCAGCTCCAAATCGAAGAGAGTTGAGCATAATGGCTGCAACTAAACCTAATACCACTGAAACAGGAACAACGATCAACACGTAAGTTGCCGTTGATATAATCATTTTTATGTAAGTTTTTCTGGAGAACATTTTTTCATAATTCTCCGTACCTACCCATTCGAAACTAGAATTACCAAGATTGTAATTAGTAAATGAGATACCTCCGGCTAAAAAAATTGGAAGAATTAATATGACAATCATTAGTATGATTGCAGGCCAAACAAACCAAATATGTGCTTTAGAGTGGTGCATATTTATCGGATACGCTCACCAGATGTTTCAAAAAGCATAGCCTCTGCATGAGAGAGACTTATTCTAACTGTTTCCCCATTTGAGATCAGTCCAGCTTGTGGTGAGCCTCTGACTATGATTTTAAAGTCAGATTGATCAACTTGAACATGGTAAAATATATCAGAACCAAGGTTTTCTCGGTATGAAACTGTGGCCTCAAATGCAGGTTTGTTTGAGTCTTTTGTAATTTCTAAATGTTCTGGTCTCACAGCAACTAAAGCTTTTTGACTATTAGTATTAAATTTTCTTTCAAGCTTAATACCCATAAATTCAACAGAACCATCAGAGCTAATCTGAGCAGCAAATGTGTTAATCTTTGGGCTGCCAACAAATTCTGCAACCCTTAAAGATGATGGATTATTATAAACCTCACTTGGGGTATCAAGTTGCAAAAGTTCCCCATCAATCATTACCGCCATTCGAGTTGACATTGTAAGTGCTTCAGCTTGATCATGCGTCACATAAATGAAAGTGGTCTTTAAAGAATTATGAAGCTCAGATAGTTCAGATCTCATATGAACTCTTAATGCAGCATCAAGATTTGATAAAGGTTCATCCATTAAGAATGCGACTGGTTCTCTTACCATCGCTCTTCCTAGTGCCGCTCTTTGTCTTTGACCACCAGATAGTTGACCTGGCTTCCTATCAAGTAGTTCTGTTATTTTTAAAGTTTCAGATGTTTTGAAAACAAGGTCATCAATTGATTTCTTTTTTTCTTTTCTACTTGGTACAAAATTACCAATAAGAGGCAACCTCTCTACAAAACTATAGTCTCTTAATTTCAAAGGTGTTTCTAAATTTTTTCTGACTGTCAGGTGCGGGTAAAGAGCGTAAGATTGGAAAACCATTGCTAAGTCTCTCTTGCTGGCTCTGGTGCTGTTAACATTCTTATCATCAATAATTACATCGCCACTATTTTGTTGCTCCAATCCGGCAATAATTTTTAACAAAGTGGATTTGCCACAACCGGACGGACCGACTAATGTTAAAAATTCACCATCTTGGATATCAAGGCTTAGTTGTTTAAGCACCTCAGTTGAGCCAAATGACTTATTGATGTTCTTTAAAGAAATTGTCCCCATCTATTTTTATTCCTCAAAACTAAAATAGTTCTGATTAAGACATTTTAAAAGTAAATTTGTAATATTTATGTTAAAACTTTATGAACAAATTTTAAAATAATCAAAAATTTGTTCTTTGTAGAGAGCAGTTATAATTATGAGTGATAAAATTGACATTAATAAAAGAAGTTATAATAAGTCACTTACTTCAACTGTAGTAGTTATATGCCTCGATGGTAGTCAAAAAGAGTATATTGATATCGCCTCTTCAAAAGGATTGACACCAAATCTTGATAAAATATTGGAAAATGGCCAATATCTGATGGCTAACAGTGCTATTCCTAGTTTTACAAACCCTAACAACATTTCGATAGTCACAGGGCAGCCTAGTGATGTTCATGGAATAAGTGGTAATTTCTTTTATACCCCATCAACCGGTGAAGAAGTGATGATGAATGATCCACAATATTTAAGAGCTCCAACTATTTTTGAGAAATATTATAATGAAGGTTATAAAATAGCAGTAATCACTGCTAAGGATAAATTAAGAACTCTTTTAGGTAATGGTTTAAAATTTAATGAAGGAAGAGCAATCTGTTTTTCATCAGAAAAATCAGATCAGGCCACTCTCAGTGAAAATGGTATAGAAAATATTAATGACTGGATTGGAATGAAAGTACCTGAAGTATATTCTCAGGATCTATCAGAATTTGTTATGGCTGCTGGGGTAAAATTACTTGAGGAATTTAATCCTGACATTATGTATTTATCTACCACTGACTTTATTCAACACAAATATGCACCTGGAGATAAAGAAGCAAATGATTTTTATCAGATGTTTGATAAGTATGTCAGTAAAATTTGTAGTAATGGGAATTCGGTTGTTATCACTGCAGATCATGGAATGAAGTCTAAAGCAAATATTAATGGAGAACCTAATGCCATCTTCCTTCAAGATTATTTAGATGACCAAATGGGTAAAGATGAGGCTAAAGTAATACTTCCAATTACTGACCCTTATGTAGTTCATCATGGTTCACTGGGATCGTTTGCCACAATATATGTAAAAGATAAATCAAAAATTGATGAAACAATCAGCAAAATATCATCAATTAAAGAAATTGAAGTAGTTGTTAAACAAGAAGAAGCATGTAGAGAATATAGGCTACCTTCAGATAGAATAGGTGATATCGTATGCATGTCATCCGAAGATATGACAATTGGTACCTCAAAAGCTAATCATGATCTTTCAAAATTAAAGGAACCCCTTAGATCTCATGGAGGTCATCATGAAAGAGAAGTTCCTTTTATTTCTAATAAAAAACTAAACATTGCCAAAGATCAAAGTTTAAATAACTATGATGCATTTTTTTATGCTATTAATGGAGCTTAATCATGGCTGATAAAATTATTAATGAGGGTATGAGGATTGGTGGAAAAACTGTTCACACCGATAACAAGATTGATGTTATCTATCCCTTCACAGGTAAAGTTATAGGCACAGTACCAGCTGGCACAGCAGAACATGCTCAAAAAGCCTTTGATATTGCTGCAAATTATAAACCCAATTTATCTAGATATGATCGTCAAAAAATACTTCAAAAGACTGCTGAAACGCTTGTTGAAAGAAAAGAACAAATCTCTGATCTAATTTCACTTGAGTCTGGGCTATCGAAACAAGATACGCTTTATGAAGTTGGTAGGGCCTTTGATGTATTTTCTCTTACTGCTCAGCTTTGTATCCAGGATGATGGAGAAATTTATTCTTGTGATTTAACACCTCATGGAAAACAAAGAAAAATATTTACAATTAGAGAACCGCTTAACACAATATCTGCAATCACTCCATTTAATCATCCTTTAAATATGGTTGCTCACAAAATTGCTCCATCAATAGCAACTAACAACTGTACTGTTTGTAAACAAACAGAATTGACCCCTTTAACAGCTATGCTACTTGCAGATATTTTATATGAATGTGGCCTTCCTCCAGAAATGTTTTCAATTTTAACAGGATGGCCTGAAGATATTGGGAATGAAGTAATTAAAAATAAAAATATAGATTTGATTACTTTTACAGGAAGCGTTGGTGTTGGAAAACTGATAGCTGAAAATGCAGGTTACAAAAGAACTGTTTTAGAGTTAGGTGGAAATGACCCTTTAATAGTTTTGAGTGACTTAGATGATGATGATTTAAATAAAGCAGCTGATCTTGCAATCATGGGAGCAACAAAAAACTCTGGCCAAAGATGCACTGCTGTAAAAAGAATATTAGTTCAAGAATCAGTAGCTGATAAATTTGTCGAGCTTGCTTTGGAAAGAGCAAAAGCAATTAAATATGGTGATCCTATGGATGTTAACAATCAGTTGGGTACAGTAATTAATAAAGAGGCAGCAAGTATGTTTAATGACAGAGTAAATAAAGCTGAACAGGATGGTGCAAAAATTCTTTATAACCCTGGGGTTCAAGAAGCTCTTGTGCCACCAATTTTTTTAGACAACGTTAATTATAAATCAGAACTTGTTGTTGAAGAAACTTTTGGTCCAATTGTGCCTGTCATTAGAGTTCCCAATGATGATGAAAAAGTAATGGAAATTTCAAATTCAACTGCCTTTGGTTTGTCTTCAGGTGTTTGTAGTAACGATTTTAGAAGAATTAAAAAATACATAAGCGGTCTTAATGTAGGCACGGTTAATATTTGGGAAGTGCCCGGTTACAGAATTGAGATGTCCCCATTTGGCGGAATAAAAGATTCAGGATTAGGCTATAAAGAGGGTGTAATAGAGGCTATGAAAAGTTACACAAATGTAAAAACCTTCTCATTACCTTGGTAATTAATAGCTTTTAAGAATTATTCACAGATTTTTTTTCACACATACTGAATATTTCTACTTTGCTTTAAAATTTAACATATTCTTAACATTAAGGATTTAATAATTAATTATAATTATTTTTAGGAGGAACTATGAAAAAAGTAATCTTAGGATTTTTTGCATCAGTTTTCGCATACAACGCTAATGCGGTAGAAATTGAATTTGCATATCCTTATTCAGGTTTGTTCGATGTTACATACCAGGCAATTATGCCAGAGTTTGAAAAAGCTCATCCTGACATTAAAGTTAAGTTCAGAGCAACTTATGAAAACTATGAAGATGCTACTGCTACCATACTAAGAGAGTCAACATCAGGAAACTTACCTGATATCACCATGCAAGGTCTTAATAGACAAGCACCTTTAGTAGACAAAGGTATCGCTTTATCTTTAGAGCCTTTCATTGCTAATGAGCCAGATTTTGCAAAAGACGGTTATCATGAAGCTATGTTGAGCTTATCTACCTTTGGAGGAGAGGTTTATGGCTTACCATTTTCAGTATCAACTCCGGTTGGTTACTACAACATGGATCTTTTAGCAAGTGCTGGTGTTAGCAGCATTCCATCAAATTGGGATGAGGTCATTGACGCTTGTAATAAATTAGAAGCTGCAGGACACGGTACACTTTACTTTGGATGGAATATTACAGGTAACTGGTTCCATCAAGCTCTTATGCATAGCCAAAATGTTCCAATGGTTAAAGATGGAGCTGTTAATATGGGAGGAGATGCTGGTCTAAAAACTTTAGAGCAAATGAAAGATATCATGGGTGGTTGTAACATGCCTAACTATTCTATTGCTGACGGACAAGCTGCGTTTAACGCAGGTACTATTGGTATGATGTTTTGGAGTACAAGTAGTTTAGGCTCTGTTGAAGCTGCAAAAGCTGACTTTGAACTAAAGACTGCGCCTTTCCCAGGAATACCTGGTGTTAATGGTGGTACTCCAGCTAGACTACCTGCCGGTGGTAACGCAGCGATGTTAGTTACTACTTCAGATGATCCTGAAAGAGTACAAGCAGCATGGACATTTTTAAAGTTTATCACATCAGGTGTAGGAGCAGCTGCTGTTGCAGAAACAACAGGTTACGTTCCTCCTAACAAAGCTGCAAATGACCTGTTAGGTGATTTTTATGATGCAAACCCCAACAAGTTAACTGCTGTTAATCAGCTGCCTTTGTTAGCTGATTGGTTCGCATATCCTGGAGAAAACGGTCTTGCTGTGACTCAGGTAATCTATGACTATACTGAGACCATTGCTACAGGTGACGCCGACGACATGGGCGATCTTCAGGAAGAAATGATGGAGGAAATTGAAGACTTAATGTAGGTCTTTTCAATTCCGTTTATCATTAGATTTTTAAACAGCAGCTAGTATACTGGCTGCTGTTTTTTTTTAAATGAGCATCAAAACTACAACCATTGGAGCTTATCCAAAACCTAATTACACCCCTATAAGAGATTGGTTTCTCCAAGATAAATCTGACGAAGAAAAAAAACAATCCAAGGGATTGTTATCAAATTGGGATCCCAAAAGTGAAGACCATAAAGTATATGAAGAGAAAGATGAGGAAAAAGAAAAACTATTCTTAAAAGCTATTGAAGAAGTAATTCTTGATCAGACAAGTAGCGGAATAGATATCCCCACAGATGGTGAAGTAAGGCGAGAAAACTATATTTTTTATCAATTGAGATTTTTTAATGGGGTAAGCTTTGAACACTTAACGACTAAATCAGTCAGGAAAGGAGCTTTTGAAGCAACGCTCCCAACAATTACAAGTAAAGTTTCAAATAAATCATTACGATTAGTAGATGATTGGAAAACTGCACAGCAGTTTACTAATAACCCAGTGAAAATAACTATACCTGGTCCTATGACAATAACTGACTCCATTGCTGATGACTATTATAATGATCCCAAAAAAATGGGTTATGATCTAGCTTTATGTATTAGTAATGAAGTTAAGGCTCTATCCGAAGCTGGTTGTCAATACATTCAAATTGATGAACCAGTGTTCGCCAGAAAACCAGAAGAAACACACGATTATGGTATGGAAAACTTAGAAAGAGCAATGCATGGAATACTAAAAGAAACTCAAAAAGCTTGTCATATTTGCTGCGGTTATCCTAACTCGCTTGACTCAGAACACTACAAAAAAGCAGACCTAGATGCATATGATAAAATTGCTGACTTAGTTGAAGACTCTAGTATAGACGAAGTTTCTTTGGAAGACTCTCACCGACCTTTAGATTTAAAATTATTAGAAAAATTTAAAAAAACCAAAGTTATTATGGGTTTGATTGATGTAGCTAAAAGTCGTATGGAAAGTGTCGAGGAAATTCAAAAAAGGATCAGAGAAGTTCTTGAGCATATCGATGAGGAAAGATTAATTGCTGCTCCTGATTGTGGTCTAGGGTTTTTTGATAGAAATCAAGCAAAACAAAAAATGCAAATTCTTTCAAAAGCTGTTAAAAATCTCTAAATCTTATGTGGGAATATTATAATCCGGTAAATGTTATTTTTGGTTCAGAAAAATTTAGTGAAATTGAATATACAATAGGTAATCGAAAGTACATTCTTGTTACCCATCCTGATGATAACTTTGATACATATAGAGAGTTTTTTAACAATTTATCAAACAAGCCTCTAGAAATCTTTGATGATGTTCAACCAAATCCAGACTATCAAGATTTACTTTCTGCAGGGGAAAAATTTTCAAAAATAGAAAGTCAAATTGATACAGTTGTTGCTCTTGGAGGCGGCTCTGTCATGGATACAGCCAAATTACTTGCGGCATTTAAAGGTGAAAATAAATATTTAAATGATTTTGTAAGAAATAAAAAATCTGCTTACGTTCAAGATCCAAAAAAAATTATAGCTATACCAACTACTTCTGGCACATCGAGTGAACTTACGTGTTGGGCTACAGTCTGGGATAAAGAGTATAAAAGTAAATTTTCATTAGCGGATAAATCTTTATATCCTGAAATATCAGCCATTGATCCATCTTTAAAGAGTATCATTGTGGGTATACTCCTAATACTAAAGTTTGCTGGTGCTTGAGGATTTTCATCTATATTAATTTTTTTTATAGATATCTTATCGCCCATTTCAGAGGCTAAATTATCCAAAATAGGAGCAATAGCCTTACATGGACCACACCACTCAGCCCAAAAATCTACCAAAACAGGCTTATCTTTTGATCCTTCAAGAACTTTTTGATTAAATTCATCGTCATTTATTTGTTCAACTGTCATATATTTAATATGGTTATTATTATTTGTATTTCAAATACTCATCTTTA
>CACMWX010000003.1 GCA_902617515.1 uncultured Alphaproteobacteria bacterium | reverse complement strand
AATTCTTGTTTTGATACAAAATCAACAGTTTCTAAGATATCGTTTTCCGTAGCATCAGGTAAATATGTTACGTAGACATTATTTTTTTTATCTAGAGGGATAGACTTTAGTTTGTGTCTTACTTTTGGGTTTAACTCTATGGTAAAGCCATCTACTAAAGAAACAATATTTTCTTTGATCATATATTTAAAATATAATAGTTAAGACTTTAATCTATTATTTTCTGGATCCAGCAAAGGTTCTTCAGTAATTGTTAATGGATACCTTTTGCCAAAGTACTCGACCTCTAACTTATTTCCTTTTTCTGAAACTTCTGTTGGTAAATATCCATAAACAATGTGTTTATCAACAAAATAGCCATAATTTGTACTCGTTACGTACCCTACAGCTTTACCGTTTGAATATATTGGTTCTGTGCCTAAGGCCATTCCTTCAGGGTCATCAATAATCATACAAGTAAGTTTCTTTTCAATTGGTTTTTCTTTTATTTTCTGAAGTGCAGTCTTGCCAATAAACTCATTTTCTTTTTTAAGCTTCACCGTAAAGCCTAAGCCTGACTCATAAGGGTTGTAATTAGTATGAATATCTGTGCCCAGTGATCTATAGCCTTTCTCTAATCTGAGTGACTCAAAAGCACCAGCTCCAGAACAAATCATGTTGAACTCTCTTGAAGTTTCTCGAAGTTCATCCCATAATGATAATCCATACTCAGTAGGTGTATATATTTCCCAACCTAATTCACCTATATAAGATATTCTTACAGCAACACAGGGAATGTTACTGATAGAAATCTTTTTAATATGGAAAAATGGAAAACCTTCGTTAGATACATCATCATCATCACAAAGTTTTTCAAGAACAGATCTTGAATTTGGTCCCCATAAGCCAATACCTGCAAAAGCAGATGTCCAATCTATGATCTGAACACTTCCATCATCAGGAGCATTTGCTTGAAGCCAACTAATATCAATCATTCCATTGCCAGCTCCAGCCAAGACCCAAAATTTATTCTCCTCAAGTCTACTAATTGTAAGGTCACTCTTTATACCACCATACATATTAGAAATTACGCTATAAACAACTTTACCTACGGCAACATCAATATTATTTGTGCAAACTTTCTGTAATAACTTAAGAGCACCTTTTCCACTTACTTCAATTTTCACAAATCCTGTAATATCAAACAGGGCGCCTGTTTGTCTTGTTACAAGATGTTCAACTGCTTGAATCGGTGACCAATATTTTGCAGCCCAGCCTGTTCTATTTGGAAAGTTTTTACCTTTCATTAATTCAGCATTTGACTCATACCATTGAGGCCTTTCCCAGCCCATTGTCTCAAAGAAATGTGCTTTTTGTCCTTCTAACCTTGCATAAAATGGACTTCTTCGTAGTGGTCTTGGCTGCTCCATTTGTTGAAGCGGATGAATAATGTCATATACCTCTTTATAATTCTGTTTACCTCTCGATCTTAGATATTTCCTGACATGATGATGTTGATGAAAACGATTTATATCTCCTTGACGAACATCGAGTTCAGGCTCACCATTCACTATCCATTCTGCCATAGCTTTTCCAACACCACCAGCATGTGTAATCCATACAGCATTGGCAGTCCATAAACCTTTTACACTTGTCTCGCCCATCAAAGGGTTACCATCAGTTGTAAATGAAAAAATTCCATTAATTTTTTTTGTAAGTTTTTTTTCAGAAAATCTTGGGAACAACCAATTCGACTCTTTATGTGCACCTTCAAAATCATCAGGTCTAAAGTCTACCAGTGAGGGCATTTCTTCAGCATCCTCAGGTTTCTTTAGTTCTTCTGACTCCAAAATTCTTGGTTCATGTCGATAATTTCCAATAACATAAGTATCATTCCATTGTCTGAAATAGAGACTGTAATCTTGGTGACGCATCAATGCATGTTCAACCAAAGCCTCCTTGTGATCAGCTTTAAATTCTTTCAATTCTTCAAACGGCTCTAACCACACCATTTGATGTTCACATGGAACTAAAGGTAATGATATGTTAGCAAGTCTTCCCATTTTTGGAGCCCAGATACCAGTCGAGACAAGCACAATGTCAGCTTCATAATCACCCTTAGAAGTTTGCACGCCACGAATTTGATTATTCTGAATTTTAAAACCATTAACTGCTGTATCACCAAAAAATTCTCCTGCTTTTAAATCAGTCACATATTTTGCCATTGCTCTAACTGCTCTTACGGGTGCTGCTAAACCGTCAGTTGGAACATAATATCCCCCATGAATTTTTTCTGGATCAATATAGGGGCTCATTTTTAAAACTTCATCTGGAGTAATTATTTTTGCATCAGTTAATCCATAACTGTGAGCTATACCTAGTTTTCGATAAAGGTCTTGATGTCTTTCTTTTGTCTTAGATACCTCAATTCCCCCAACAGTATGAAAACAAGGTTTGCCCTCAAATGATAATGATCTAAGTAAGTCAACTGTGTACTGTGCAAATTTACACATCATTCGTGAAGGATTAGTTTGGAACACACCTCCTGGTGCATGACTAGTAGAGCCTCCGGTTTCAAACAATGGCCCTTGATCAAGTATAACCATATCTTTCCAACCCAATTGAGCTAAATGATATGCGGTGCTTGCTCCAACAATACCACTACCAACGATTATTATTCTTGATTTTCTTGCCATTTGTTCCCCTGGAAATACCTAATCAGTTCCAAAATTTGATGTCAATATGAAAAAAAACTTAATAGTTAACCGCGTCAATAAGACGACCCTCAAGATAGTCAGCAAATGATCGATTACAACTAAGTAAAAATTTAAGATCAAGATTAAAAATAGAACAGTCTACTCTAGCTAATAATGTTTGTGCGGCAGTAGATTTTTTAAAGGATTTTTCTCTAAAGTCAAAATGCGTTAATTTATTTAATATATCAAGACTATTTTTACCTTGAATTTCAAAAAATACTTGTGAGTCAGAAATATTTGTAGCTAATATTAAGGGTGATTTATTTAAATCATCTAAGATTTTGTTGAGCTTTTTAATTTCAATTTCTTTTTCAAATATTAAATTCCATTGATCAAAAGACATTTTTGCTAAAGTATAATTATCATTTGAAATTATCCTTAAATTATCTGATGGCGGTAAAAGTTTTAAAGATTTATTTATGTGATTATTAAATTTTGAGTCACCAGATCCTCTTAACAGAATTTGTTGAATAACTTTTTTTTTTATTTCAATACCATCAGATCGGATTACTTCAGTCATGAAACTAACCTTTTATTATCTTCATCATAAAAAACAGGTTTTACTATATCCACACCAGTTGTGCTCATACTTGATGTAGAAGCGTAAGCTTTTGTTCCAATCATAGAGTGGCCATTTTTGATAACAGCTAATGCAAAATCATGACCTAATGTAGAACTATAATAGCAAGATGTAATATGACCAAGCATTGGGATAGGAGACTTAATTTCTTTATCAAGAATGATATGTTGTCCTTCCTCTAGTTTATCGGCTTTATTCGAAGGAATGATACCAACAAGTTGTTTCCTATCTTCTCTTATAGTATCAGACCGAGTAAGTGATCTTTTACCTAAAAAATCTTTTTTTGATTTACCAATCATCCAGCTAAGTCCCAAATCTATAGGCGTTATAGAACCATCTGTGTCTTGGCCAACAATAATGTAACCCTTTTCTGCCCTTAAAAGATGCATTGCCTCCGTACCGTAGGGAGCAAGACCAAATTCTTTTCCTAAACTTTGAATATTATCCCAAA
Organism: uncultured Alphaproteobacteria bacterium; assembly: GCA_902617515.1. Lineage (GTDB taxonomy): Bacteria > Pseudomonadota > Alphaproteobacteria > HIMB59 > HIMB59 > HIMB59. The sequence goes on along the minus strand of CACMWX010000003.1, from coordinate 77,119 downwards.
TTTTAAGGGCACTATTTGACGGAATATATATTTCATAGCCTAACTCCCCGGTAAAACTTGCTCTTAGAATTCGTATTGGAACACCATTAAATTCATGAAATTGGAAAGTCATAAATGGAAACTCTTCATTGCTAAAATTGATATTTGGAAAGGCTTTTTTCATAATTTCTCTGGTATTTGGCCCACTAATGTTGAAAGTTGCATATTGCTCTGTAATCGAGTTCATAAAAACTTTTAAGTTTGGCCACTCGGTTTGAGCATATTCTTCCATGCAACCTAAAACAGTAGCAGCACCTCCAGTAGTTGTAGTGGCAATAAAATGCTGATCAGAAATTTTACAAATTATCCCGTCATCTTTTACCATTCCATCTTCCCCCAACATAAGAGCATACCTTGCAGAACCTTGTTTCATCTTAGTAAAACTGTTTGTGTAAATTAAATTCATAAATTCCAACGCATCCTCACCTTTGATCTCAATTTTTCCTAATGTACTCCCATCTAAAATACCTGCGTTTTCTCTTACATTTTTGCTCTCTCGTTGAACAGCATCATGCATCGACTCATCTTTATTAATTTGAAAGTACCATGGCCTTTTCCATTGCCCGACATCCTCAAAAATTGCACCATTTTTTAAGTGCCAACTATGTATTGGTGATTTTCTCTCTGGGTCATAAAACTCATAGCAATTTCTGCCAGCTATTGCAGAAAAACTTAAAGGAGCATAGGGTGGTCGATAAATAGTTGTGCCAACTTCATTTACTTTTTTATCCAGAAGATCAGAAACTATTCCCAGTGCGTTAATACTACTAATTTTACCTTGATCAGTTCCCATGCTATTTGTTGTATATCTTTTTAAATGTTCAATTCTATCAAAACCCTCTGTTATTGCTTGACGGATATCTTTAGTTGTTACATCATTTTGTAAGTCAATAAATGATTTGGCCCATAATGATTTCTTTTGCGGAGAGACCTCCCACAATTTTTCAATGTTATACTTAGTGTTTGTATTTAATTCGAGTTTTACGTCTAATTTTTTGACTTTAAAAGTTTTCAATTTTTCATTTATATCAGAATTTAAATTATCAAAATTAAATTGTCCTGAAGCAGATCCAAGAGTTATGGTAGGTTGAAAAGGTTTTGATGGTTTGTAAGTTAAATCTTTCTCATCCCAATCTAATAAACCTTTTGATTGAGTAAACAAGTGAACATCTGGATTTATTCCGCCTGACAAACATAAGCAGTCACATTTAATTTCATTTAAAGCACCAGAACTATCCTCAACAAGAATTTTTTCAATTTTTTTATTTCCAAATGCTCCTTTTATTTGTGAATTTGTATATAGAGGAACATCATTTTTTCTTATCAAGTCAAACAAATTTGGCTCAATTTCTTCGCCGGATCGTGAGTCGATATATGCTTTTGGTTTTAAACCAGCTTTTATAAGACTATAAACTAAGCTGTTTGAATTCGAATTATTACTGAAAATAACAGGTTCTTTAGAAGGTGCTAGTCCATATCGGCACATATATTTTTCAAAGGAAGAGCTCAGCATTATGCCTGGGAGATCGTTATTTTGAAAAGATAAAAATCTCTCAATGTGTCCATTACATAATATTGTGTGACCTGTACGTATCTTATGTAAAGTACTATTAACTTTTCCTTCTATCGGTTTAGAGCCAACAAATCTATCTTCAATGGCTATAAGATGATTTATGTAATTATAAGTTGTAACAAGTGTGTTTTTTAAAATCTTTATATTCTTAGAGTCTTCTATTTCTTGTATAGTTTCTTTTAACCAATTTTTAGGCTCTGTGTTATCAATTAATGATATTTTGTTTGAATTATTTATAATGCCACCAAGTTGTTCTTCAAAGTCAATTAACAACACATCATAATTTGAGTTGATGAAAGATTTAGCTGCGAGAAGTCCATTTAATCCTCCCCCTATAATTGTAACATCGACGTTATGATGGATATGATTACTTATGCCTTTAAAATCTTTGGGAGGTTTACCTAATCCAGCTGCTCTTCTAATAAGTGGTTCATATAAATTTTTCCAAAATTTCTTATGTGGCCCCATGAATGTTTTATAGTAAAAACCAGCAGTAAAAATTGGAGAAAATAAGTTATTGATACTTCCAAAATCGTTTTCAAGAGAAGGCCATCTGTTTTGACTTTCAATTTCCATCCCTTCATAAATTTTTTTTATAGTTGCTCTTGTGTTTGGTTCGGAATATTCACTAATTATTTGGACTAGAGCATTTGGTTCTTCTATACCACAGGTATAAATTCCTCTTGGCCTATGGTACTTAAAACTTCTTCCTACAAGGTTAATATTATTTCTTAATAGAGCTGAAGCTATAGTATCGCCTTTGTAGCCAAAATATTTAACCCCATCAAACTTGAAGCTAATTTTTTGATGAAACTGAATAAATTGATTTTCTTTTAAATTTATAGATTTCATTTTTCAACCGTAAAATTACCCGACCCAACTTCTGGTTCACCAGAGGGCGTTTTAACAACACTTTTAAAATTATTTAAATTTGGTTTTTTTTCATCGAGCTTGTAGGTTACCAAAATTTCATCAGTAGATGTATCTCTTACACAATTAAACCATTTGCGACAACCATGTGTGTGTACCCAGCGCTCATAAAACAAACCTTTCGGATTTGCTCGTATAAAGACATATTCTCCCCACTCTCGATCACCAATTTCTTTTGATCCATCGGGTCTTTTTACATGCGCCTCTCCTCCATTTGAAAATTCCGATTGATCTCTCGGGCCACAATAAGGGCAATTAATAATGAGCATATTTATTAATGTGCTACGGCTGCAGCACCGTGTTCGTCGACTAATCTTCCACTTGCAAATCTATCAAGATTAAAAGCACTATTAATTTGATGAGGTTCATTTTTTGCAATGGTATGTGCGAAAACATTCGCACTTCCAGGTGTAGCTTTAAAACCACCTGTGCCCCAGCCACAATTAAAAAACAAACCCTCAATGTCACATTTACTAATAATAGGACTAGCATCTGGGCAGATGTCAACAATACCACCCCATTGACGAAGCATTTTCATTTTGCCAAATACTGGATAAAGCTCGACCATAGCTCGAATAGTATCTTCAATAATGTTAAAACCACCTCTTTGAGTGAAAGAATTATAACTGTCAGTTCCTGCTCCAATAACTAATTCACCTTTATCAGATTGACTGACATAAGCATGAACTGCAGAGGACATTACCACTGTATCAATAATAGGTTTGATTGGTTCAGAAACAAGTGCCTGAAGTGGCTTACTTTGTAAAGGTAATCTGATACCTGCACTCTCTGCTAAAACACCAGTATGTCCTGAAGCAACAACTCCAATTTTATTTGCCCTTAAAAAACCCTTGGAAGTTTCGACACCTTCTATTGTTCCATTTTTAATCCTTATTTGATGTGCCTCACAATTTTGAATTATATCAACTCCCATCTCATCAGCGCGCATTGCAAAACCCCATGCTATTGCATCATGTCTTGCTACACCACCACGAGGTTGGTAAGATGCACCTAGCACTGGATATCGAAGATTGTCAGTATTCATTATAGGAACCTTTTTTTGAATTTCTTCTTTAGATAACCAAAATGAGTCAATACCATTTAAATTATTTGCACTCACTCTCCTTTTAATCTCTTTTATATCATGTTCGTTATGGGCTAAATTCATAACCCCTCTCTGACTAAACATTACATTGTAATTTAATTCGCTTGATAGGTTTTCCCATAACTTCAAAGAGTGTTCGTACAAATGAGCACTATCATCCCATAAATAATTTGATCTAATGATAGTGGTGTTTCTACCTGTGTTACCTCCACCAAGCCAACCTTTTTCTATTACGGCAATATTTTTTAATCCATGTTCTTTTGCTAAGTAATATGCAGTTCCTAGTCCATGACCCCCACCACCAATTATTATGACATCATAAAACTCTCTAGGTTCGGGGCTTCTCCACATTTTTGGCCACTCTTTATGGCCAGATAGTGCATTTTTAGCAAGGCTAAATATTGAATATTTTTTCTTCACATCAGCAAATTAGCAAAAAATAAAATAATCAGCTAGTTATTTTCAGGGGCGAATTGTCATTAATTTTTTTAAAAATTTTAGGGAACTTCCATTGCAAATCGCAGTCTACATTTGGGGCTTGAGCTGAACTATTTAAGTCATTTTCACAAATAGTTCTGATTTCAAAGCTTATCCTTGTATTTTCAGACTTTTCTTTTGATGAGCTATGTAAGTGGGCACCTGAAAAACATAAAATTTCTCCTGGTTTTATAGTCACTGGTATTTTCTTAATATTACTGGGCAAGTCCTCTTTTAATTGTGGAGCAGAGGGATAGGAAAAATCGCCTTTTTTTCTATTGGCTAAATAAATGTTTAAGTCCCAAGTCGAAGTATTATTTTTAACTGGAACATCAAAATAATCTGGATAAAAAATCATAGTATTTTTTTCCTCTACATTGCTTACTGGTGCCCACCAATTAATTTGTTGATACAAATTTGTGCCCCAAGTATCACGATGAATATTTATTCTAGATGCTTCTCTATAAGGTAAGTTATTTTCTGCTGGTGCTACTCTTACCACAAATCGATCCCAAAAAGTTCCACCTTTATTATATCCAATTTCATATAAAAAGTTTGAAAATAGTTTTCTGAAATCTTCATGGTTTTTTAATTTTGATACAATATCCTTACTTATATCCTCAGAATTTTTTAAATAGTGTATTTTTTCTATTTCACCATCATAAATATTTTGTATTTTATTTTTAATTTGGGTTATTAAATCATTTGAAGTTTTTGATTTTTGAAATACAAAAACTTTTCCACTAAAAATATCTTTTTTAAATTCTTGAAGATTTAAAATTTTTTCTATTGGTATAAACATTCACTTTATATCACCAACATATACCCCAAGTGCTAAAGCAGTTTCAATTAGAGGATCGGATCTATCTACAACTTTATAAGTAGAAATTCCTTCACTAATTGGAACATCAACAACTTTCCTATCTCTCCAGGCAACCATTCTTCCATATTTCCCTTTTGCTATTAAATCAACAGCATAAACTCCAAAAGCACTTGCTAAAATTCTATCACGTGGAGTAGGAGGCGCACCTCGTTGAACATGCCCCAAAGAAGTGACCCTACACTCTATATCAGTACCTTTCATTATTTCCTCTGAAAGATAATTACCTATTCCGCCTAATCTTTTTTGACCATCAGCGTATTCAACAGTATAACTTTTTCCGTTTTCTGTTTTTACTGCCTCTGCTACTACAATCAGCGAATGAACTATTCCTCTATTTTTCATTTCAGTGAGTTTATTGACAATTCCTTTGATAGAGTAATCTAACTCAGGAATTAGGATTACATCTGCTCCACCTGCAATGCCTGCGTTAATAGCTATGTGCCCTGCGTCTCTACCCATTACTTCTAAAATCATCGTTCTTTGATGACTTGCAGCAGTTGTTTGTAAGTTATCTAGTGCTTGGGTAGCAACATTTACAGCTGTATTAAACCCTATGGAGCTTTCAGTGGCTCCCACATCATTGTCAATTGTTTTAGGTATGGCTACAATATTTAAGTCACCTCTTTTTGCAATTTCAGTTAATATCGACATGCTTCCATCACCGCCTATAACAATAAGCCCATCAAGACCTAATTCTTTGTAACCATCAATAATGTCTTGGGATCTATCTTTGTATTTACCATCTGGCATGGGAAATTTAAAAGGATTACCTTTACTTGTTGTTCCCAAAAATGTCCCACCTTGTCTTAGAAGAGAACCGCTAAAAGTTTGATAGTCTAATGGAACATAAGCCACTGGTCTTTGCATTAAACCAACAGTGCCATCACGAATACCCATAACTTCCATCTGATATGTATTTTTAGCTCTGAAAAATATCGATCTAACTGCCGCGTTTAAACCACCACAGTCTCCACCACTAGTAAGAATTCCAATTTTTTTCATTTAAAATTTATCTGAGTCCCACAACCACGCTGCTCCTCTAACACCGCTGGAGTCACCGTGAGTATTCCGTAAGATCTTATTCCTTATCTTATCACTAAATGTGTATTTAGGAAGTAATTTAGGTATATTGTCATAAAGTCTACCAACGTTTGACATACCTCCACCAAAAACTATTACCTCAGGGTCAACGATACCTATCATGACAGATATTAATCTGGCAAAACGATCTTCATATAATTCAAATTCTTTTTTTGCTCTTTCATCTCCATTTGCTTCCAAAGCAACTATTTCTCTTGTTCTTAAACTGGTGCCATATTTCTCGTTAAATAATTTTGTAAAACCTATTCCTGATATAAATTGCTCAGCACATAAGGGTCTTTTGCAATTACCTACATTACATTGTACATTAGAATTAATTTCCTCCTCAGTAGGATAGGGCAATGGTTGATGTCCCCAATCTCCTGCAATTTGGTTGACGCCCTCAATGACTTTCTTTTCATAAACAAATGATCCGCCAAAACCAGATCCAATAATTACACCCCAAACTGATTTATAATTTGCCCCAGAGCCATCGATAGCTTCAGATAATGCAAAACAGTTAGCATCATTCATGATTCGAATTTCTCTATTTAAACTTTTTTCTAAGTCTTTATGAAATGGTTTGTCATTAATCCATATACAATTAGCATTATTTACTAAGCCAGTTTCATATGAAGAAAATCCTGGTATGCAAACCCCTACAGAATTTTGTTGATCTGTAAATTTATCAAATTCTGAAACTAAAGATTTTACGGTATTTAAACCACTTTCGTAATTTTTTTCATAAGTAGATCTTTTTCTCAGAATTTCTTTACCATTTGAGTCTATTAAAATACCCTCAATTTTGGTACCACCGTAATCAATGCCTATTTTAAAATCACTCATTTTTAAATAGATACCATAAGTTATAAAATAAATGTATGAAATCTTTTAAATATATGTATGGATTGTAGTCAGATAGTTTAAAATTTTTTTTATGAAAAAAAAAATTATTAATTGGGGCATATTAAGCACTGCTAAAATTGGTTGGGAGCACGTAATACCTGCAATAAAAAAATCTAAAAATAGTCAGGTTATAGCGCTCGCTAGTAGAAATTTATCCAGAGCAACAGCTCTAACAAAAAAATTTAAAATACCAAAAAGCTATGGTTCTTATAAAGAGTTGTATGAAGATAAAGATGTAGATGTAATATATAACCCTCTTCCTAACCACTTACATATAAAATCAAGTATTGAGTCCTGTAAAAATAAAAAAAATCTCCTATTAGAAAAACCATTATCTTTAAAATCAAAAGATATAGATCCATTAATAAAAATTGCCTCACAAAATAAAGTTATTGTTAAAGAAGCATTTATGGTCAGGCATCATCCTCAATGGCGATGGGTTAAAGAATATATAAAATCAGGTAAAATCGGATCAATATCAAGTATATCAACAGTGTTTTCATACAATAATAAAAATCCAAAAAATATCAGAAATATCAAAAACTTTGGTGGAGGGGCCATCTATGACATTGGATGTTATCCGACTGTCATATCAAGATTTCTAATAGATAAAGAACCAAAAAGAGTTATTGCAACTTCTAAAAATGATAAAAAATTTAAAACAGATATCTTATCATCTGCATTATTAGATTTTGGAGATATTTTCTCAACCTTTACAGTTGCTACACAAAGCACATATTCACAACAAGTAGTAATTCTTGGCACAAAAAAAACAGTTGTTATTGAAAATCCTTTCAACGCAATTGCGAATAAACCAACTACAGTAGTTATCTACAATGGAAAATCAATCTATCGAAAAGACAATACAATAAAAGTATTTCCAGCGACTGATCAATATGAACATCAAGTTACAAAATTTTCTAATGAGTTAATTTATAAAACTAAAATAGATTATGGATTATTAGATGCAAAAAAAAATATGAAAGTATTAGATGCAATTTTTATGTCTATTAAGAAAAAAAAGTGGATTAAAATTTAATTTATTAGTTAGATAATAAAAAATTTGAATTAATCAATGGGCACTAGAAGGAGCCCATATATTTATATCACCCTCTTTTGCCGCTTTATTTATTTCTTTTATTTCTTTTTTTGAAAATTTTAAATTATCAAGTGCTGCTAGGTTTTCTTTAAGATGTTTTACGGTTCTAGCTCCAATTAAAGCAGAAGTTATTGCACGATTATTTAATACCCATGCTATAGCCATTTGCGATAAAGATTGATTTCTTTTTTTTGCAATTTTATTGAGTTCGTTAATAATTTTAGTATTTTTTTTCGTTATTAAATCTTTGCTGAAAGAGCTATTTTCATTAACCCTTGAAACTTTGGGAATTCCTTTCAAATATTTATTAGATAAAAAACCTTGGGCTAGTGGAGAAAAGGCGATACAACCAACACCTTTTTTTATGAGAGTTTTTGTTAAATCTTTTTCAATCCATCTATTGATTAATGAATAAGATGGTTGATGAATTAATAATTTGATACCTTTGCTCTTTAAAATTGAAATCATTTTATTTGTCTTATTGGAGGAGTAAGAAGAGACACCAATATACAGGGCTTTACCAGCTTTATAGATACTTTCTAAAGCATCAGCTGTTTCCTCAAGAGGTGTATTTGGATCAAAACGATGAGAATAAAATATATCTACATAATCTAGTTTCATCCTTTTTAAACTTTGATCGCAACTAGCAATTACATGTTTTTTTGAACCCCATTCACCATATGGTCCATCCCACATATCGTAACCTGCTTTAGACGATATAATTAACTCATCACGGTATTTTCCAAGATCGCTTTTCATGACATTTCCAAAATTAGACTCAGCACTGCCATAAGGTGGTCCATAATTATTTGCTAAATCAAAATGAGTAATTCCTGCATCAAAAGACTCAAAAAGAATTTTTTTAGACTCTGAAGCCATTCCATTGCCACCAAAGTTATGCCATAACCCTATTGACAAGACAGGTAGTTTTAAACCACTATCACCGCAGTTTCTATAATGCATTTTTTGATAGCGATTTTTGTCTGAAATATATGGCATTTTTAAAATAATTCCTTCTTGTATGGCATTGAATTTGCTGCTCCCTCCTTTGTAACAGACAGACCTGCTACAAGATTAGCAAACTCAATAGCTTCTTTATAGTTTTTATTTTGTGAGATTGCCACACTTAAAGCCCCATTAAAAGCATCTCCCGCACCTGTTGTGTCAACTACAGGTTTTTTTAGATTTGATGCAGGTACTATAAACTCCTCTTTATTGTTTTTAAAATAACAACCATTTTCTCCAAGTGTAATAATTATATTTTTTATCCCTTTATTTAAAAAAAAACTTCCTGCTTTTTTACAGTCTTCCTCATTTTTAATTGATTGACCATAATAAAAACTTGCCTCCGTTTCATTCGGGGTAAAAAAATCAAAATATTGAAAGTTATCATAAGTTATTTCACTGGCAGGTGCTGGATTTAGAATTGTTGTACAATTAAAATTTTTCGCTTTTTTTAGAGCATAGAGTGTTACCTCTTTTGGTGTCTCTAACTGAGTTAAAAAAACATCAGAAGACTCTATTATTTTTAACTTTGAGTCGATTAACTTTTCATCGATTGTACCAGCGGCTCCTGGAACAACATTTATTGCATTTTGCCCAGTTTTTTCATTAATCAAAATACCTGCAGCCCCAGTTGATTCATTTTCAGAGATAACCAAACCATCATAATTTATTTTATCTCTGTCATATAAAGAGATTGCAAGATCGGCATAGCTATCTTTACCTACTTTACTTATAAATGATACATTACCTCCAGCTCTTGCTGCTGCTATTGCTTGGTTAGACCCTTTACCACCTGGTCCGATGATGTATTTTTTTCCTAATACCGTTTGACCTGGTATTGGAATATCATTTGCAAAAAAACATAGATCTGCAACGAATATCCCAAATACACAAATACTCACTTATCTAGTACCCAAACAGTACCATCAGGTTTAACAACTCCTTTTGTTAAAATAAAACAACCAAATGGTCGTGTCTCATTAGTTGTGATAATTGCAAAGGCTTTTTTTGCCTCTTCATAAAACATAAATCTTTCGATTGATCCTATTTTCCAGTTTTCACCTGCTACACTTCTAGTTACATCAATAATTTCTTTATGAACATCGTTAAGCTCATCAGGTTTGTTATCGATTTGCATTCTTAGTATTGGAAACTTTATAAAACTATCCAGAGGGAAAATAGATAATATAGCTTTCGCTGCTTTGGCTGCATCAACTCCATCTAAACGATGTACAACTGAATTCATAGAATAAGCTGGAAAGTTTGAGTCACATAAAATGAGTTTGTCACCATGGCCCATAGCACGAAGGGTGTGAAGAACCTCAGGTCCAAGAATTGGATCAATATTAATTAACATATACCTATAGAACTAAATAAATTAACTATATTCAATATAATTAATTTATAACAACTGGCTTAGATCTTAAATTTTTGACAGTTTCCAATTCAGCTCGACGACATAATTTAGGAGGCAGTCCTTTTGTGATCAAATTTAAATCCTCATAAACAATCTCTCCCATTTCAAAAAAAACACTATTTAAAGCTCCCGCTCTGTGAGAAGAAAAAAGAATATTTTTTTGTCTTCTTATTGGATCATTTTTAGAAACAGGTTCTTGAGGAAAAACATCAGTGGCAACTTTAATTTTACCTTTCTTTAAAATTTTATTTAAATCTTGAAAATTAATTACATTAGCTCTACTCAGAATGATTAAACAAGCATCTTTTTTCATTAATCTTATAAGTTTTTCATCTATCATGTTTTTATTTTTTTTTGTTATTGTGGTAAGTATGTATATTACCTCACAATTTTTGAAAATTTTACCTAATGATGCTGGCTTGCAACCATTGTCCTCTATAAGTTTATTTGGAAGCCAAGGATCATAAACTCGAAAATCTGAAGTATAAGGTACCAACATAGGTTTAAGACTTTTAGCTAAGTCTCCAAAACCGACAATACCGATTTTATTGTTAAGCAATAGACTGCTTCGCTTATTACTTTCTAAGCCATACTTTTCCTTTTTTTGTATAAAATCTAAATGTGCTGTATGTATTTCTCTTTTCAAAGAAATAGTTAAACCAACAGCTATTTCAGCAACACTTTGAGCAAAAACAGGAGCCGTGGATAAAACATAGATATTGTTATTAAAGCAGTAATCATAGTCCATGTTATCCATAAAATTACTTTCAACATTGAAAATAGCTTTAAGTTTTTTACCTAAAATTAATATTGATTTTGGTAGATCAGGTTGGCCAATAATAAAATCAGCATTTGGGATATTTTGTTTATAAAATTTTAGTTTATTTTCTTTAGGTGCATTAATTATATTAAATTTTTTTTTTAAAAGTTTAAGTTTACTAGATTTAAAAATTAATTCCATTTTACGTGGAAATGGATCAACAATAATTGTTTTCATTACATGATTATATCAATTATTTTTATTTTTGATAATCTTACTCCATGAAGCGCTCAGAGATTAATAATGCTATAGAAATAGCAAAAAAAATGATGGATACATATAATTGGACACTTCCAAAATGGGGTTATTGGTCAAAGGAAGACTATAACAACAATCCCGAGATGACTAAATATCTTAAAGATCATCAAATGGGCTGGGATGTAACAGATTTTGGAAAAGATAATTTTAATAGTCAAGGTATAACACTTTTTTGCATTAGGAATGGCATTCAAAGTAATTTTGATGATAAACCTTATGCAGAAAAATTACTCTTCATGCAAGAGGGTCAGGAAATCCCTTTTCATAGTCATAAGATTAAATTGGAAGATATTATAAATAGAGGTGGTGGAGATTTAGCAATTGAGTTTTTAGAAATTGATAATAATAACAAGCAATTATCAAAAAAAATTACTGTTCTTGTTGATGGAGAAAAAATAGAACTAGATCCACATGAACCTTTGATTTTAAAAAAGGGTCAAAGCGTTACTGTTGAGAGAAATGTTTTTCATAGATTTTATTCTGTTAAAGGCTCTGGAATGGTTATGGCTGGAGAAGTGTCCCAAGTCAATGATGACAATAATGACAATTATTTTCTTGAGCAAGTTGGAAGATTTAGTCAGATACAAGAAGATGAACCACCTCTTCATCCCTTATGGAATGAAGTTTAATGCGCCGTGGGGTTGTAGGATTAGGTATATGGTGCGTAGATACAACTTATAAAATTGACTACCTTCCTGAGAGAGGCAAGCTTGAGTCTATCAAAGGTCAATATCAATGTGTTGGCGGCGGTCCTAATAATGTATTAACAAACTTATCTTCTCTTGGTTTCAAATATAATTTAATTGCCATGGGATCAATAGGAAATGATGATAATTCTAAACTTATTAAAAATCATTGTCGAAGTAATGGCATTATTTCAAAATACCTTTCAGTTTCATCTAATATCCCAACTTCATATTCTTTGTGCATGTCTGAGAAACAAAATGAAAGAACTTTTCTCTACTACTCTGGGGCAAATGATTTATTAGACATAGATCATTTTAGATTAAGTAAACTTAGCAATTATCCTAAAATTTTATATGTAGGATATCTCAGCCTTTTAGGAAGATTAGACGAATTTAGTGGGAAAGAAACAAGACTTTGTAAAGTTTTAAAAGAGTCAAGAAAAAAAGGTATTATTAATATCATTGATTTAGCATCAAACAATATTCCAAATTTTCAGAAAATTATTTTTAGTGCTCTTCCTTATACTGACTATCTTTTACTAAATGAAATTGAAGCACAATTACTTTTTAAAAAAAAAATTATAAACTCAAAAAACCGATTAGACAAAAAACTCATTATAAACTTGTCTAGAAAAATTTTTCAAAAAGGCCTTCAAAGAGCTTTTATTATACATAGCCCGTATGAGTCACTTTATATTTCTAAAAAAGATATTTATCACTCCCAGTCTCCCAAAATTCAAAAAAAAAATATCAAAAATGCTGTTGGCGCAGGGGATGCTTTTTGTGCAGGATTTATTTTTGGTGTACATGAAGACTGGGATATTGAAGTTACACTGAGGAAGTCTCATGCAGCGGGATCAGCTATGATGAAAATTGACTCATCGTCAGGTAATTTACCTAATATCAAAAAATTATAATTTTAAAATAGGATCAGTTATTTGAAGATCTTTATTGAGAGATTGATCTGGTCTTAAATTTTTTTTATTTAATTCGCTATGATATAACTTAACAGCTTCAATAGTTTTTATATCTTTTTCTATTACCGCCCTCATTAGCTTTACTAACAAGATTGGATTCTCTGCAAGATTAATTTTTCTACCAAAAAGAGCAACTCTTGCACCATAATGACTAGCTTTTTTAATTAATTCAAAACAATCTCGTGTGGTTCCTTTACTACCGCCTAATATACCAATTATTAAATTTGCAGGATCATAAGTTGCCAGTTCCTCCATCGCTTTTGGGCCATTATATGCAATTTTCAAAAATAAGGGTCTTTCTTCTTTAGTTTGTCCCGCAATGGCTTTAATAATGCAATCATTAATGTAGTCACCCAGATTATTTGATTTCATGCCGATATTAATTGGAGGGTTAAATACCTCCAAAAAATGATTAAATTTATATTCAATAGCTTCAATTCTAAAATCTCTATAAGCATTTAACATTGCTAAATCAAAATCTACATTGTTAGAGAATGTCATTGAAAATAATCCTAAATTTGCAAATTTTGATACACTTTTTAGACGAGCAGATCGGAAAGGTCTTGGATAAGTAGATCTGTAATTACCATTTCTCATTAACCAAATATCTGTAGTATCATTCATCCGTATAGCAGGAGTAACTTTGGAATTAATAAATATTTTTTTTTTAATTAATTCTTCACCAGTTGATGCAGACATTAACATAATATCGACAAGATTTGATTTAGACATAGATATCATAGCTTGCTTATAATCATCTAGCTTCTTATAAGATTTTAAAATTTTACCCTTAATATCTCTTTTAGGCCCAGGCGTAATGATGCCCATTGCCATATCACCGTCTTTTGCATCTGCAATAATAAAATCTTTGGGTTTGTAAATTTGTTTTTTTATTTTTTGTAATTTCGTCTCTAAAGATTTATTCATTATATTAAAACTTTATCATCAAATTTCTCACAGTATAAATAGAAAATTTATTTAAAGATTGTATAGTAATAGTTATGTATTTAGGTATAGATCTTGGAACTTCATCAATGAAATGCTTAGTCATTGGTGAAGAGCAGGAAATTATTCATAGTGTCTCTAGCGAAGATATACCTTCATCTAACCCTCAAAGTGGATGGTCTGAACAAGATCCATCCTCTTGGATAGTTGCCTTTGATCAATGTATGTTAAGATTAAAAGAAAAAATTAACATCAATGAAATAAATTCAGTTTCTTTTTCAGGGCATATGCATGGTGCTACATGTATTAATAAGGATCATCAAATAATCAGACCCTGTATACTTTGGAATGATACAAGAAGCCATCAAGAGTGTTCAGAGATAATGACTGACAAATCTGTCATGGATATAGCTGGAAACATTGCAATGCCAGGTTTCACAGCACCAAAAGTTCTATGGATTAAAAGAAATGAAAATAATAATTTTAATAAAATCTATAAGGTTCTTTTACCTAAAGATTACTTAAGATTTTACCTAACAGGAGAATTTTTTAGCGATTTATCTGATGCTTCTGGAACTTATTGGCTGGACGTTGAAAAACGAGATTGGTCTACAAAATTACTTGAAGCAAGCTCAATGAATATTTCACAAATGCCAAATGTTTGTGAAGGTACTGATCAAACTGGTATTATAAAAAAGGATATAGCTGACAAATATGGCTTCAATATGGGATGCAAGGTTTACGGTGGCGCAGGAGATAACGCTGCTGCTGCAGTCGGTTTAGGATTATATGAAGAGGGTGATGCATCAATATCACTAGGTACTTCAGGCGTTATATTTGGGTCCACAAAGAAATTCTTAAAAAATTATGATGATGCAATACACTCTTTTTGCCATTGTTTGCCTAATACTTGGCATCTTATGTCGGTAATGCTCTCCTGCACTTCAAACATTAATTGGTTTATAAATACTTTTGACTCTTCAATTGATGAAATTACAAAGTGTTTAAAAGAGTCTATGAGTTCTGATACTTCAATGATTAACTCACCTTATTACTTGCCTTATTTGACAGGAGAAAGAACTCCATTAAATGATCCTCACGTTAGAGCAAGTTTTCATAATATGGGAATTGAAACAGATAAAAATACACTTGTTTATAGTTTAATCGAAGGTATTTCTTTTGGCCTTTTTGATAACTACCAAGCTCTCTCAAAAACTGGCATCAAATTAAATAATTTATTTGTAATTGGTGGTGGGTCCAAAAACAAAGATTGGATTAAACTTTTAGCATCAATACTTGATAGAGATCTGGCTATTACAGAAGCATCTGATGCTATGGCTGCTTACGGTGCCGCAAGGTTGGCATACCTCGGTTTTAATAATCTTAAACATCAAGATGTATTAAAGCCACCTTTAGTTAAAGAAATAATAAAAAAAAATAATAATATAAAACCAATACTTAGAGATCGCTTTGATGGTTGGAAGAAATACTATGTTAAATAGTTTTTCTTAAAATAAATAATGTCAGGATTAACTTATGATCAGCTTATAAGATCAGTTACAGATCACATTGATAATAACAATAAAACCCGTTATTTTATTGCCCTTTCTGGCCCTCCTGCCTCTGGTAAAAGTACTATATCTGAAAATTTAGCAAAAGACCTAAGTGCAAAAGGGTATAACTCAAGTATTCTTCAAATGGATGGTTTTCACTACGATGACCTAATTTTAAAAGAGAAAAACCTTTTATCAAAAAAAGGAGCACCAGAAACATTCGACGTAATGGGTTTAATCAACTTTGTGTCTAGATTGCACAAAGAGGACGAGGTTGTAATACCAATTTTTGATCGATCATTAGAATTATCAAGATCCTCAGCAGTTATAATTTCAAAAAATACTAAAGTAATTATAGTTGAGGGAAACTATGTCCTTTTAAATTCCTATCCTTGGAGTGAGTTACATAAGTTTTTTAATACAACTGTAATGATAAATTGTGAAAAAAAAATTTTAGAAAAAAGACTAATTGAGCGATGGAGAAATTTCAATTTACCCAAAGAAGAAATTGATGAAAAAGTATATAAAAACGATCTACCTAATGGCGTAAATGTTTTAAAAAATAGTATTGCGGCTGAATATATTCTTGAAAATTAATTTTGTGGAGGTTCCTTAGCACCAGTCATAAACGCAACAGCATCTGACATTTCATATTTTTTTGGATCAATAACACATAGTCTAGTGCCTAATCGATGTACATGAATTCTATCTGCAACTTCAAATACGTGGGGCATATTGTGAGAAATTAAAATAATAGGTATTCCTCTTGATCTAACTTCTCCGATTAATTCTAATACTCTTCTACTCTCTTTTACACCCAAGGCAGCAGTGGGTTCATCCATAATTACCACCTTAGTTCCAAAAGAGGTAGCGCGTGCAACAGCTACACCTTGTCTTTGTCCTCCTGAGAGTGTTTCGACAAGTTGATTAATGTTTTGAATAGTTAGAAGACCAAGATCGGAGAGTCTTTTTCTTGCTTCTTCCGCCATAGCTTTTTGATCTAGAAATTTTAAAATTTTCCCCATAAATCCTTTTTGTCTAATTTCTCTACCTAAAAACATATTATCTGTAATTGATAAAGCTGGAGAGAGTGCAAGGTTCTGGTAAACAGTCTCAATACCTAACTTTCTAGCTTCAATGGGAGATGTAAAAGAAACCTTATTTCCATCTAATTGAATTTCACCACTATCTGGAATTACTGCACCACAAAGAGCTTTAATCAATGTTGATTTTCCTGCACCATTGTCACCAATTACTCCTAAAACTTCACCTGGGTATAATTCAAGATCAGCATTATCTAAAGCTACTACTTTTCCATATTTTTTTGACAGTTTTTTCGCAACAAGAACTGGATCCATTAGTTTGACACCTTCCTTATCCATTGGTCTATTCCAACGGCCACGATTATAAGACAACCCAAAGCAAATCGCTGCCATAAAACATCCAAGCCCGCTATTGATAATCCAGAACTAAAGACTCCCACAATTAACGCTCCAAATAGAGAGCCAATTATTGTTCCCCTTCCTCCAAAAAGCGAGGTTCCACCTATAACAACAGCAGTAATTGAGTCTAAGTTACCTTCATAGAAACTTGTAGGTGATACTGAGCCAACTCTGCCTATTGAAACCCATGCTCCAATTGCAACTACAAAACCTGCCACTGCATATATTGAAACAAGCATTCTATCTGTTCTAATACCTGAGAGTTCTGCAGCTTCTTTATCATCACCAATTGCATAAACATGTCTGCCCCATGCTGTTCTGTTAAGCAAAAACCATAAAAAAATGAAAATTCCAATCATAAGGAAAGCGCCATAAGTAAATACAAAGCCTCCAAGATTAATTCTTTCTCCCCAAAAATGTAAAAGAGGAGCATTTACTTCAATGTCAGAGCTTCTAATAGATTGAGACCCAGTAAAAAAGATCACTAAAGCAAAGAATATGTTCCAAGTTCCCAATGTAACAATAAATGGAGGCAATCTTAATCTTGTAACTAATAATCCATTGAATGCTCCTGTCGCAACACCTGATATCATTCCAACAAGAATAGCAGGTAATGTAGGTATGCCCATTTCGACAGAAAGTTTACCCATAAAAACTGATGCCAAAACCATCATAGCAGCAACACTTAGGTCAATACCAGCAGTGAGAATAATTAGCGTCTGAGCAGCTGCAAGTATCCCAACGATTGTAACTTGTTGAACAATTAAAGATAAATTGAAAGCAGAGAAAAATTTTCCTCCAGCTATAAAACCGAAAGCGATAACGCTTAAAATCAAAATTATAACAGGAACTATAGTTGGGTTACCATGAAGAAAATGTTGAATTTTTTTTAGTGTGGTCTGTTCACCTAAATCAAATGAGTGATGATCTTGATCTTTTTCACCGATATCAGTAGTAAATTTAGGTTGATCCTTTAGATCTTTAGAAATGTCATCAGAAATTTTATTCATATTAAAAATGCAAAAGTTTCAGGGCAGAATAATCTGCCCTGAATAATAAAATTATTGGATTAACCCCAACATCTGTCCATACCTTCTTTGACACTAATTGATGGAACTCCGCTAGCAGCATCATCTGTAACTAAGTTCACACCAGTGTTAAAGAAGTCAAGACCTGGAGTATTTTCAGGCTTTGATCCATCTTCAGCCCAAGCTTTAATAGCTTCAACACCTAAAGAAGCCATTAATAATGGGTACTGTTGAGATGTAGCACCAATGATACCTCTTTCAACGTCAGCTACACCTGGGCAACCTCCGTCAACTGAAGCAATGAGAACACTACCATCATCTTTACCAACTGCTTTTAACGCCTCATAAGCACCAACAGCTGCTGGCTCATTAATAGTGTAAACAACGTTTATGTCTGGATCTTTTTGAAGACATTTTTCCATTGCAGTTCTTCCACCTTCTTCGTTACCGTTTGTAACTTCATTACAGATAATTCTAGGATCATCTTCATCTCCCCATCTGGAAACATCTTTTACATCGATTCCAAATCCAGTTAAGAAACCTTGATCTCTAAGAACACCAACAGAAGGTTGACTCTCGTTAAGGTCTAACATTGCAATTTTGGCATTAGCAGCATCTGCTCCTAACTTTGCAGCAACCCATGCTCCACCTAATTCACCTGCCTTGAAGTTATCAGTTGCAAAAGTAGAGTCTGCAGCTGTAATTGGCTCTAGTGGTGTGTCAAGAGCAATGACTAGTAAACCATTGTCTTGAGCATTTTTTAATGGAGTAACAATAGCTTTTGTATCAGATGCAGCAATTAAAATACCTTTTGCACCTGAAGCAATACAAGTCTCAATAGCTCTTACTTGAGTCTCATGGTCACCATCAACTTTACCCGCAAAGAATGATAATTTGACACCTAATTCATTTGCTCTCGCCTCTGCACCTTCTTTCATTTTAACGAAGAAAGGATTGATGTCTGTTTTTGTAATTAAGCAAGCTTCAACAGCATGGCTTCCTGCTTTTGCTGGCATAGTAGCAAAAGTAAAAGCAACTGCCATAAGTGAAGCTAGAACTAGAGATAATTTTCTCATAGTTATTTCCTCCTATATATAGTCATTATAACAATATCTTATTGTTATGCTAACTTACTAGTCAAATTTTAATTTTTTAGTCTTGATTTTTGATGAAATGTTTATCTACGATATCTTTCCATAAGTTATAGGAGTTTCTTGTAATCTCATTATTACCGGGACTAATTACTGAACTTTTTACTTTAAAATCTCTCAAATCGTCCAAATTTTTAAAATTATGAAAATATTGCATCCCAAAAAGCAAGGCTCCATAGGAAGACATATCTTCCATCTCAGGGATAGTTAAATCAATCTCTAATAGATCACTAATTATTTGAAGAAAAAAATTATTTTTTATCATTCCACCATCAATAGATAAGCTTTTTAAATCCAAATTTCTCGATTTCTTCATAGTTTCTAAATATACCACCATTTGATAAGCAACTGACTCTAATCCAGCTCTAACTAAATGATTTCTATTTGTTGATGCACTGATACCAAAGAAAGCAGCTCTTGCGTTAGATTTCCAAAACGGTGGACCCAGTCCAGAGAAAGCTGGAATGAAACACACTCCATTACTATCTTTTTCTTTTTTTGAATAGATTTCACTTTCGCTAGCTGTTTCAATTAAATTTAAACTATTCTTAAACCATGAGATTGTTCCTCCAGCAAATGAGTTCAAACACTCTAATGCATAAATATTTTCTTTATCACTAGTGAAAGCAAGTGAGGTAAGTGAATTTTCATCAATTACCATCTCATTGCCAATATTTGTTTGAATATTAAAACCAGTTCCAGTTGTAATCTTCGTATCACCTTTATCAAAACAAAAATTAGCAAAAAGTGATGCTTGTGCATCACCAGCTACTCCAATTATTTGTATTGGATATTTGAAAGCTTTATTAAAATCACTCTCTCCAAATATCTCTGAGCTTTTAATTATTTTTGGAAAATTGAGATTAGTACCATCAAAAATATTTAACAATTCATCATCCCAAGAATTATTCAAACAATTAAATAATAAAGTTCTTGATGCATTAGTTGTGTCTGTGACATATGAACTAAAGTTTGTGAGTCGGTAAATGAGATATGTCTCAATTGTCCCAAATAAAATATCACCGTTATCAATCTTCGATTTAATTTCTGATTTGTTGTTATATAGCCATTTAAATTTACTTCCTGAAAAAAATGTATTTGGTTTGAGACCTGTTTTACTCAGAATTTCATCACTTTTTAATTCATCTTTCAGAATACCTTCACAAATTTTTTGACCTCTAGTACATTGCCAAACAACTGCATTATATATTGGCTTCCCGTCCTTTTTGCTAAAAAGAGTAAATGTTTCTCTCTGATTAGTTAGACTAATGAACTTGGGATTAGGCATTATTTCAGATGCATCTTTAATTAAGTCAAGTAAGTTTTGATAAATCTCCTCTAAATCGTGCTCGATATATCCTTCTTCTGTAATTATTTGGCGATGTTCTTTTTGAAATCTTTTTATTGCTTCTAATTTTTCATTAAATACAAGAACTGTTGTAGAAGATGTGCTCGAGTCAATAGTCAGATAACTCATTTATTTAGTAAATCCTTAGATATTTCAACTATCCTCTCTGGGCTCATATTATAGTAATCTAACACATCAGATTGAGATCCATTAATCATATATTCATCAGGGATACCAAGTATTTTGAGGTTTGTATCTATATTGTTTTGAGCAATTAGGTTTGCACAGCATTCTCCAAGCCCCCCAAATATACTATGTTCTTCTATTGTTAAGATCGCTTTGGAGTTTTTAGAAAATTCTAAAAATGTATCTTTATCAAAGGGCTTTATTGTATGCATACTAATAATAGAACAATGAATATTGTTTTCTTTTAAAATTTCATAAGCTAAATATGCTCGTTGTAAAGTTTCACCAGTTGCAATGATTGTTAAATCCTCTCCCTTTTTGACCAAAATAGATTTTCCAATTTTAAATTTTGTACCTGGAGGATGAATATCCATCATTGGTTTTTTCCCATACCTAATGTAAAGAGGTTTATTATAAGAAACAGCCTGTTTAATAACCTCTGATGCTTCAAAGTTATCTGCAGGTGCGACTATTGTCATATTATTTATTGTTCTTAATGTAGCAAAATCATGGATTGAGTGATGTGTTGACCCAAGCTGCCCATAACTTATCCCTGCACTGATCCCAATTAATGTGACATTACAGTCAGAATAGGCGACATCATTCTTTATCTGCTCTAAAGATCTAGCAGTTAAAAAACTTGCAGGCGATACCCCAAATACAATCTTTCCCCCAGCAGCTAACCCCGCTGAAACTCCCACTAAATTCTGTTCAGCTATACCTACTTCAATGATTTGATCAGGCAATTCTCTACCAAAAGGGACTAATTTTCCCGATCCCCTTGAGTCACTTGTTACAACTATAATGTCCTTATTTTTTTTCGCTTCAGACGTTAATGTCTCAGAAAAGATCTCAAGGTTAGGTTTACCAATTTTATTCATAAGAATTTAGTTTCTCGCTTAACTCTGAGATTGCCCTCCCATACTCATCCTCACTAGGTACTTTATGGTGCCAATTGATTTGGTTTTCTATGAAGCTTACACCTGACCCTTTAGTAGTTTTTGCAATTATTACAGATGGCTTACTCCTTTTAATAGGTAATTTTTTTAAAACATTTAAGAGATCAGATATATTATTCCCATTTGTCAAAATAGTTTCAAAACCAAATGACTCAAATTTTTTATCAATGGGTTCAATAGGATTAACATCTTCAGTCTTTCCAGTAATTTGTAAATCATTTCTATCTATAATTACGATTAAATTATCTAATTTATATTTAGAAGCAGTGGTGCAAGCCTCCCAAACTGAACCCTCAGATAACTCACCGTCTCCCAACAATGTAAAAACTTTATTTGTTTTTTTATCTATTTTTTTAGATAGCGCTAAACCTACAGCAACTGACAGACCATGTCCTAAAGCTCCAGTGTTATGTTCAATTCCAGGTACCTTTATTGTAGGGTGACCAATAAAGTGCGAATTAAATTGATTTAAAGTACTTAAATCTTTTTTTGAATAAAAACCACAATCACATAATACTGTGTATAATGCTTCCACAGAGTGTCCTTTACTTTGAATAAAATGATCACGATCCAAGCTCGAAAAATTTTTGGGAGAAATATCCATAACTGAATTGTAAAGAACATTCAAAATATCAATACAAGAGAGACTCCCCCCAGTATGACCTGCACCAGATTGAAAAATTATTTCAAGAATAGTTTTTCTATATTCTAATGATTTCTTTTTTAAATTTTTCTCATTCATAGTGAATAGATAAAGAATATCCCCTTTCTAGGCTTGATCAATTATTATATATTACATTTAGTAAGGTAGGAGGTAATAAGACGTGTCATCAACATTAGGTATAATAATAGGTAATAGAGATTTTTTTCCAGATCATCTTATTACTGAGGCTAGAAATGAAGTTTTAAATATTTTTAAGAATAAAGGTTTAAAACCTATTATTTTGAAAGACTCAGACACCAAGCTGGGTGGAGTGGAAACATTTCTTGAAGCTCAAAAGTGCGCTGATCTTTTTAAATCCCATAAAGATGAAATAGAGGGCATATTAGTGGTCTTACCTAATTTTGGTGATGAAAAAGGAGTAGCTGACACAATTAGACTATCAGGTTTAGATGTGCCTGTTCTGGTTCAAGCAACTCCAGATGATTTAGATAAAATGCAACCCTCAAATAGAAGAGATGCTTATTGTGGTAAAATATCTGTTTGTAATAATCTTTATCAATATGGAATAAAGTACTCGTTAACAAAAAGCCATGTTGTAAGTTTGTCGGGAAATGAATTTGATCATGAGCTAAATAAATTTATTTCAATTTGTAAAGTAGTGAAAGGTATGAGGAGGGTCAGAATAGGAGCTGTTGGAGCAAGACCACAAGCTTTTAATACAGTCAGGTTCAGTGAAAAAATTTTAGAACGCCATGGTATTAGTGTCACTACTATCGATTTATCAGAAGTCCTTGGTAAAGCTAAAGAACTTAATGATGATAGCAAAAAAGTTAAAGACTCGATGAATAAAATTTCAGGTTATGGAGATTCTACTGCCACCCCATCTGAAAAATTATTACAGCTTGCGAGGCTCGATGTTGTTTTAAATGATTTTGTTGAAACAAACAAACTCGATGCTACTGCTATTCAATGTTGGACAAGTGTTCAAGAAAATTATGGATGTAATGTTTGTACGTCAATGAGCATGATGAGCGAAAATATGCTTCCAAGTGCTTGTGAAGTAGATGTCACTGGAACTTTAACGATGTATGCTATGCAATTAGCCTCAAACAGT
The DNA here is from genome assembly GCA_902617515.1 of uncultured Alphaproteobacteria bacterium. Taxonomy (GTDB): domain Bacteria; phylum Pseudomonadota; class Alphaproteobacteria; order HIMB59; family HIMB59; genus HIMB59. The sequence goes on along the minus strand of CACMWX010000003.1, from coordinate 53,474 downwards.
CCTAGTGCTTTAGTTGATTGGAATAATAATTATGACCAAGATGAGGAAAAGTGTGTTTTATTTCATTGTGGAAATTGGGCTAAAAGTTTCCTCCCTGATTTGAAAATAAGTACAGCACCTATATTGGGAAGTGTTTTTGGTGAGGAAAAAACCCATGGGGCACTTGAGGGTAGAACACCAGCCAATCCTCTAACTTATGGAAGGATTTCCACTGATGATAACTTAGGTAAAATAAAATGCTACTTTGGAGAGGGAGAGCTAACTGATGATCCTTTAAATACTTTTGGTACAAGAGCAGTTGCGAAAGTACCCAAGCTTCAAAAATTAATGCAATATGTTTGTAGACACGGTTACGAACACCATGTAGTTATGAATGCTTCTAAAACGGGCGAAATATTAAATGAGGCTTGTGGTAATTATCTTAATTGGGAAACATATATTCATAGTTAATTTAGCCAATGTGTTTTGATTTATTATAAGTAAAACACGAGAAATGCCTATATTTTTGATTATTGAAACTTTTTGATGTTTAATCTGATTTTTTTGTCGCAAATGATCAAATTGCATGATTTTAAGTAACAAATGTTTTGGATTTGCTTGAAAAAATTAATATTATGCTCTCGTTATAATTAAGGAGGAATTTATGAGAAAAATAATTCTTACAATTCTTGTATCATTCTTATCTCTTTCTGCTTTTGCTGAAAGATATGTAATGGTTACACACGGTGAGGGTAAAGACCCTTTCTGGCCTGTTGTGCAAAAAGGTGGTGAAGATGCTGCTAGACACGTAGGTGCAGATTTTGAATATATCTTTAACCCTTCAGGTGACATGGGTGACATGGCAAAATCAATTGCTGCTGCTGCTGCAACTCAGCCTGATGGAATGGTTGTTTCACTTCCAGATCCAGAAGCATTAGGTCAAGCTATTAAAGACGCAGTTGCTGCTGGTATTCCAGTTATTACAATGAACTCAGGTCTTGAGTCTTCTGCATCACTTGGTGCATTAATGCACGTTGGTCAGCCTGAATATCTTGCTGGTCAATCTGCTGGTGCAAGAGCAAAAGCAGAAGGTGCTACAAAAGCTCTTTGCATGATTCAAGAAGCATACAACACAGCTTTGACAGATAGATGTGGTGGTTACGGTGAAGCTATTCCTACTGAATTAGTAGATAGCTCAAACGATCCAGCTACAATCCCAACAAGAGCTGCTGCTGGTTTACAAGCAAACCCAGATGTTGATGCAGTATTATCAGTTGGTCCGCACGTTTGTGTCGGAGTTCAACAGGCTATCGATGAGTTAGGTATGTCAGTACACCACTCTTGTTTTGACTTAAGCCCACCTGTTATGGACTTAATCAATGAGGGTAAAGTTGCTTTCACAATTGACCAACAACAACGTCTACAAGGTTATATGCCTGTTGTAGTATTACACTTATACAACAACGGTGCTGGCCTTTTACCTGGTGCAAATATTCCATCAGGTCCAGGATTTGTTGACAAGTCAAATGCTTCATCAGTTGCTGCTTTAGCAGGTATTGATAGATAGTATAATCTTATAAATCTTGAAAAGTGGGTAGTAAACTGCCCACTTTTTTTTTAAATTTAAGTAAAATTAAACTGAATGACTTTTATTAAAATTATATAAAATAAAATATGGCAACAACTTCTACTCCCCAAAGACAAGAGTCTGATAGGCATCAAAAGAAAACTTGGCTTACCACACTGGTTTCAAGACCAGAAATTGGACCTATCGGAGTTATGCTCCTTTTATTTGGAATGCTTGGTTATTTCTCCATCCCTACTGGTGAAATGTCTTGGAACCCTTTTACAGGTGAGGGTTTTAATGCATTAGGTATTAGAAACTTTCTAAGAGTTATATCTCAACTTGGTATCATAGCAATTGGTGCTGGTCTATTAATCATAGCAGGTGAGTTTGACTTATCTATTGGATCCATGATTGGTTTCGCAGGAGCCTGTATGGCAATGATTCTTAGATGGGGTTTTTCATTTATTGTGCCCTACATATCTTTTGAGGGAGGTTTCCATATAGAATTTTATACGGTTTTCCACATTGCTGATGTTTCCCCAATACTGGCAATATTTATTACTTTATGTTTCACACTTTTTTTTGGATGGATACAAGGTACCATTGTAGTTAGATCAGGCTTACCTTCTTTCATTGTTACCCTTGGTGGATTATTTTTTTTAAGAGGACTTACAGAAGTATCTCTACGCTCCTTCAATCATAGACCAGATCAAGCTAAAGGCGCTACAACAGTTACAGAAATCCCAGATATTAAAAATATTGTAAATGTTCCCGGACATGGTGAAATGGTTCGTGAAAAAGCAAAAGCCCTTCCAGAAGCTGACCTTGTATCTTTAGCTCAAACATTACCAGCTGATACAGTCGCAGCAATAACTGAAAGACTCGAATATACATATCAAAGGGTAGCAGATGCCAAAACTCAAATTTTGGTGGATAAAGACACCAAACCTTTGCAAGAAGCTCTAGTAAATGCTCAGGCTACTGGAAACGAATATATGGTTGGGATGATACAAGAAAAAATTGCTAACTTTCAAATTGATCCCGTTGTTGCAAAAACTGTTACAGATGTTGATATAGCAAGGGTTTATATAGACTCATTATACTCAGCTCAACCTGTCGCTAACTTTTTTGGTGGAGATATTTTAGAGCCTGTATTTGATTGGTTATATTTTCCAATTGATTGGAATACCAATAATTTTGGAAATCAATTTGCTCCTGGGTTATACTCGTGTGTAATGATTTGGCTTATTATAGCCATAATCTGTTATGTTGTTTTAAGTAGAACACAGGCCGGTAACTGGATTTATTCTACTGGTGGAAACTTAAGTGCCGCTAAAGCTAATGGTGTGCCCACAGATAAAGTTAAAGTATCTCTATTTATGTTTTCTGCTTTTTGTGCAACTGTATTTGCAACTTGCCAAGTTTTCGAGGTTAATACCGCAGATGCAGCTAAAGGAAATTTAAAAGAATTAGAGGCGATTGCTGCTGCTGTTATTGGTGGTGTCGTACTAACAGGTGGTTTTGGAACAATTTTAGGTATATGTGTTGGTGCATTTATTTTTGGAATAGCAAAAGAGGCTTTCTTCTATATACCTGGAATTGATGGATCATTTTATAGAGTATTTTTGGGGTTAGTGATCATAGCCTCTGCACTAACTAATGAAAATATCCGAAAAAGAATCATAGGAAGCATATAATGAGTCAAGATAATCAAGCTCCATTTATTGAAATTACAAATTTAGTTAAAAAGTTTGGTACATTCACAGCACTGAACGGAGTCTCCTTAAATGTTTTACCTGGAGAGGTTCACGCACTACTTGGTGATAATGGTGCAGGAAAGTCAACTTTGATAAAAGTTTTATCTGGTGTTCACAAACCTACATCTGGTGTTATTAAAGTTGCTGGAAGTGAAGTGAAATTTGGATCTCCAAGAGAAGCTACGAGTGCAGGCATAGGAACTGTTTATCAAGATTTAGCACTGAACGCACTTACTTCGGTTACTAGAAACTTTTTTTTGGGCAATGAGTTAAAAAAAGGTCCAGGACCACTTGGAATTTTAGACTTTAAAAATATGAATGAAATTACTATTGCTGAAATGGGTAAGATAGGAATAAATATCTCTGATCCGACTCAGTTAGTAGGTACGATGTCTGGAGGACAGAGACAAACTTTGGCGATTGCTAGAGCGATATACTTTGGAGCTAAAATATTAATCTTGGATGAGCCAACATCAGCTCTTGGACAAAAACAACAAATGGAAGTTTTAAAAACTATTAAAAAGGTCCAACAATTAGGGAATATCGCAATTATTTTGATTACTCACAACGAAATCCATGCGAGACTAATTGCTGATCGATTTACATTCTTAAGCTTGGGTGAAGTAATAGGATCTGGAAAGTCGTCAGAATTAGGTGGAGATGATGTTAAACGTTTAATGGCTGGTGGTGCTCAAATAGGCGATCTAGCTAAAGAGCTTGAGTCCGTATAATACTTTAATTAGTAAGAACTAGGATTATTATCTTTATCAGACTCATCGTGTTTTTGATTAGTAAGATCTTTAAATTTTCTTACATGAGCGGCAGCTGCGCCTGATAATAACCTCACATCATTAGTGATAGTCACAAGGTCAAAACCCCATTCAGTTGCTTTGGCAGCATACTCTGGAGTTCCGCAATGAAGACATGCCACTTTTCCATGTTTATGTGCAACTTCTAATATTTTCTTCTTTGACTCAATCATCTCTGGTTCAGCTCGATCGAACCCAGGGGTTAACTTTCCTTGGTTGAGACCTATTGTCAGATCAGCTGTCCCGATGTAAAGCCCATCTAAACCAGGAGTGGAAGCAATATCATCAAGGTTATCAAAAGCTTCTTGAGTTTCTATCATTGCTAGACAGAATGTCCCATCATTAGACTCATAAAAATAATTTGAGCTAACAGTAAAATTTGCTCTTGTAGGACCAAAACTTCTAATACCTACAGGAGGATATTTGCTATCCTTAACTAATTGTTCTGCTTGTTTCCTATTGTTAATCATTGGACAAATAATTCCCAATGCTCCAGCATCCATAACTTTAGAAATTACTGCATGATCTAAACCGGAGACTCTACAGATTGGAGTAACACCACTATTTCTAATACTCTGCAACATAGTTAATAAGTCGCTGAAGCCAATCATCCCGTGTTGATAGTCAATGGTAAGGGCATCGTAACCCTGCTCGGACATTATCTCAGCAGTGAAAGTATTTGGTATTGATAAAAAGCTATTTAGCACAACTTCTTTTTTATTCCATTTAGCAATTACTTTATTATCTATCATTCAATTTAATTTATAAAAATATTCAAATAATTAATTATAACAATTATTTATTATTCATAAATAAATGCATAAATTTAATTAATATTTTCAAACTTCCCACTTTTTACAGATTTGTAAGCAGCTTCTGCTAAAATAAGCGCTCTTCTTCCATCATCAAAGCTTACAGATACTGGCTTTTTTTCCAGAATAGTCTCAACAAATGATGTAATAGAGTTCATGTAAGCTTCTTGATATCTTTCTATAAAGAAATTTAAATAGGGCTCCTGTTTTTCCACATATTCTGAATTGTACTTTTTTAATTCATGTGGTTTCCTATTATCAGATATAACCATTCCTTTACTTCCAAAAAGTTCAACTCGTTGATCATAGCCATATGTGGCAGATCTTGAATTATTAATATGACATTGTTTTCCCGAAGCAGTCTCCATAATAATCATAAGAGTATCGCTATCATTTAATTCAGATTTTATTTTGGGATTTATCAAAGCATTAGATATTGCAAATATTTTTACTGGTTCTTCTCCCAACATAAAGCGAGCCATATCAAAATCATGAATTGTCATATCCCTAAATTGACCACCGGCAACTTTGAGATAATCCCAAGATGGTAAACCAGGATCTCTTGAGGTAATAATACACTGATGCAACTCCCCAATATCTCCATTCATCAAAGAATGTTTTGCAGCTTGATGACCAGGATCAAATCTTCGATTAAAACCCAGTTGTATAGGTATAGTATTTCCTTTAAGTCTTTCATAACATTGATTGACTTTATCAATATCAAGGTCAATAGGCTTTTCACATAAAACTGGTTTTTTTGCAGCTACAGACTTTTCTATAAAATCTATGTGTGTATTTGTGGGAGATGATACAAGAACAGCATCAATTTCATTGTTATTAAAAATTTCTTCAACATTTTGAACAGAAAAGACATTTAATTCTCTTGAAATTTTTTCTGCAAATTCACTATTAACATCATAAACACAACTAAGTGTTGTTTTTTCGTGAAGATCGATATTTCTTGCATGCATTTGACCAATACGACCACATCCGATAACTGCTATTCTTACTTTATTCATAACTCAGAAATATAATATTCTTTTGATATTAAAAACAAAAATAATTCATATTTATAATTTATGTATTCTCTAAATGATTTATTTATTTATAATCTCATATCAGGAGGGTTCAATGAAAGCAAAATTGGGTATAGCACCTATAGCTTGGTCAAATGATGATTTACCTGAATTAGGAGGAGAAACGACTCTAGATACTTGTCTTCGTGAGTCAAAACTCTCAGGGTTTATTGGAGTAGAAACTGGAGGAAAATTCCCAAAAACACCTGAAGAACTTGGTCCTATTTTAAAAAACCACAAACTTCACCTAGCCTCAGGTTGGTATTCAGGGACAGTTCTTGATAATGATTTAGAAAACGAAAAAGATAGAGTTCTTCAACAATTGGTTCTCTTTAAGGAATTGGGAGCTTCGGTTCTAGCGTATGGTGAAACCTCAGGAACTATACAAAATGTCAGACATGCGCCTTTGAACACTAAAAGAAAAATACACGCTGAGGAATTTAAGGAGTATGGGAGAAAGCTTACATTGTTTGCTGAATTTTGTTCAGACTTCGGTGTTCCAATCTCTTTCCATCATCATATGGGTACAGCAATTGAAACAGAGCACGAATTAGATATGTTGATGAGTCATACTGGTGAAGCGGTAAAACTTTTATTTGACTCAGGTCACATGACATTTGCAAAGGGTGACTCGTTAGCTGTAATCAATAAATATGCAAACAGAATTAATCATTTCCATGCCAAAGATATTCGTTCGAACGTTATAAACAATTTAGATCATTCAAAACAAAGTTTTTTAGATGCTGTTCTAGAGGGAGCCTTTACAGTGCCTGGGGATGGAAATATCAATTTTAAAGAGGTGATTGAGGCTTTATACAAAAATAACTATGAGGGGTGGTTTATAGTTGAAGCTGAACAAGATCCTACAAAAGCAAATCCATTTGAATACGCTAAAATTGGAAATAAAGAATTAGTAGATTGTCTTAGTATTTATGGTTATGGAATAGAAGATTATATCGATGAATAGTATAAAAGGAAAGTTTGCTTTGGTAACAGGTGGGACACAAGGATTAGGAGCTGCAATTGCAAAAAATTTTGCCGAAAACGGAGCCGAAGGTATTGTTACAATTGGAAGAAAAGAGGAAAAAGGAGATAAGGTAGCAAAACAAATTCAAGACGAGACTGGTTGTAAAGTAATATTCATCAAAACTGATTTATCAGATGTGAAACAGTGCCGTAATGCAGTAGCAGTAGCATTAAAAAATTTTGGTAAATTAAACATATTAGTCAATGCGGCAGGCCTTACCGATCGAGGTAATATCATCAATACTTCTGAGGAACTGTTTGACAAGATGATAGCTGTTAATCTAAGAGGCCCATTTTTTTTAATTCAAGAGACAGTAAAAATAATGATTAAGCAGAATATCGAGGGTTCAATAATAAACATTGGTTCAGTTTCAGCATTAACTGGGCAGCCGTTTATTTCCGCTTACTCAACTTCTAAGGGAGCATTAGCAACATTAACTAGGAATACCGCGTTTGCTTTATTGAATAATAAAATAAGAGTAAATCAACTTAACATAGGATGGATGGCCTCTGATGGTGAGCACGAAATTCAAACTAAGTTTCATGGAGCTAAAGAAGATTGGCTAGATGATGCATCAAAAGAACAACCTTTTGAGAGACTCTTGGACCCTAAAGAGGTAGCAAAAGCAGTTACTTTTTTAGCTTCAGATGACTCGGGTATGATGACTGGTTCTGTTGTAAATTTTGATCAATCTGTTTGGGGAGGTTATCCTTTTTCACCACCAAAACCTGATGGAAAAATTAATCTTGATTAATTTTAATATATTTGGAAACAAAATGTCACTACAGAAAGGTATTTAAAACTGTTAGTATTAAATTATGAATATTAAGGACTTTAAACTTTTTAGAGATAAAAATTATATAGACGGTAAATGGATTACAGCTGACTCTGGAGATACTATTTCAGTAAATAATCCCGCAAATCTTAAAGAAATTGGAACTGTGCCAAAATGTGGTGCATCCGAAACAAAAAAAGCTATTGAAGCAGCAAACAAAGCTTGGCCAGATTGGAAAGCAAAATCTGCACGTCAAAGATCAGATATTTTACGTAAGTGGTTTGAATTAATTATCAAAAATAAAGAAGAACTTGCTCAAATCATGACTATTGAGCAAGGTAAACCAATAAATGAGTCAAGAGGTGAAATTGGTTATGGAGCTTCGTTTATAGAATGGTTTTCCGAGGAAGCAAAAAGAGTATATGGAGATACAATACCTGATCCGATGACTGATCGAAGAATAGTAGTATTGAAACAACCTGTCGGTGTAGTCGCTTCTATTACACCTTGGAATTTTCCAAATGCGATGATTACTAGAAAGTGTGCTCCAGCCCTAGCAGTAGGTTGTCCAGTTGTAATAAAACCTGCAAGTCAAACTCCTTTCTCTGCTTTAGCTTTAGCTGCATTAGCAGAAGAGGCAGGCTTTCCAAAAGGAACTCTTAACGTCATAACCGGTAAGGCTTCAGAGATTGGAGATGAATTAGCTACTAATCCAATTGTCAGAAAATTATCCTTTACAGGATCTACTGAAATAGGAAAAATTCTCCTTCAAAAGTGTTCCGGCACTGTAAAAAAAGTTTCTATGGAGCTTGGAGGACATGCTCCATTTATAGTTTTCAATGACGCAAATATTAATGATGCTGTTGCTGGAGCAATGCAAAGTAAGTTTAGAAATACAGGGCAAACATGTGTTTGTGCTAATAGAATATATGTACAAGAAAAAGTGCACGAAGAATTTTGTAAAAAATTTATTGAAGAGGTCTCAAAAATGAAAGTTGGAGATGGCTTAAATGAGGAAAACTCCTCAGGCCCAATGATTGATGAACACTCATTAACTAAAGTTGAAGAGCATGTTGAGGATGCAATCCAATATGGAGCTAAGGTAGCAATTGGAGGTTCTAGACACGCTTTAGGAATGAACTTCTATCAGCCTACTATTTTAACAGGTGTTAGTTCTGAAGCAAAAATAACAACCGAAGAAACATTTGGTCCGGTAGCTCCCATTTATAAGTTTAAAGATGAAAATGAAGTCATAGAATTAGCTAATAACTCTCCTTTTGGTCTTGCGTCATATTTTTATTCAAGAGATATAGGCAGAATTTGGAGAGTGGCTGAAGCACTTGAGTATGGCATGGTAGGTGTAAATACAGGTTTAACTTCAAAGGCAGAAGCGCCATTTGGAGGAATTAAAGAGTCTGGTCTCGGTAGAGAGGGCTCTAAGTATGGTGTAGATGACTTTCTTGAAATCAAATACATCAATATGTGCGGCTTAGACAAATAGCCATTACTCATGAATAAAGTTTTTAATGTTGGTTTGATTGGCTGTGGTCATATTTCTGAAACTTATTTTCGAGGTCATGAATACTTTAACAATTTTAAAATAATTAAATGCGCTGATTTAAATAAGGAAGCATCAAATAAGTGTGCACAAGACTATAACATTATTTCTTGCACAGTTGATGAATTATTAAATGATCCTGAAATTGAAATTATTTTAAACCTTACAATTCCAAAAGCTCACTATGAAGTTGCTAAAAATTCATTGGAGAGCGGCAAACATGTTTACAGTGAGAAACCTATGGCTGTGAATTTTTCTGATGGTGAAAAATTACTAGAAATTTCAAAGTCTAAAAATCTGTATATAGGAAATGCTCCTGATACGTTTCTTGGTGGTGGAATTCAAAAATCAATCGAATTAATAAATGAAAATAAAATTGGAAATGTCAGACTTGGAAACGCTATCTTTGCTTACCCAGGAGTCCAATCTTACCACCCTAATCCTGAACCATGGTTTGCCGATAACGAAGGTGGCCCAGTTATAGATATGGGACCATACTATTTAACAGCTTTAGTAAATTTACTTGGCCCCGCTAAAAGTGTTCACGGAATTTCTACTAAAGTTTTCAATAAAAGAGTGATAGGCATAGGTCCAAAAAAAGACCAGGAGTTTGATGTGGAATGTCAAACTAGCTATTTAGTTAATTTAGAATTTCATACTGGCGCTCTAATTCAAATAACTCTATCGTTTGATGTTGTAGCTCATCAACGTAATCACATCGAGCTTTACGGCGATAAAGGCTCTATGATTGTGCCTGATCCAAATATGTTTGGAGGTTCAGTATACACAAGCACAGATGACAGTGGAGTCTGGCAAGAGCACAAAACTGATGACATGCCCCTTGGTAAAATTAATATTACATCTCACAGCGGTAGGGCTAATGAGTCGCCAACTAATGCGAACTACCGTGGAGTTGGATTAGCTGAAATGGCATACTGTATTGATAATGATCTTGAGCACAGATGTAGCGGAGAGTTATCGTTACATGTTTTGGATATTATTCAATCAACAATGAAGGCAGCAGACACCAAAACACCCCAAGAGATAAAGACTACTTTTAAAAAGGCAGATTATTTTTCACTAGAGGAAATACAAAAAATTCTTAAGTAATTACAATAATTCCTCTAGACTTAATTTTCATTAAATGAAATTTGATAATACGAAAAAAATTCTTGTAATAGGGAGAGCTGGATTAGATATTTACCCAGAGCCACCCGGTACAAAAATCTCTGATGTAAATAACTTTTCCTCTCATTTAGGAGGCTCGGCGGCAAATACTTGTGTTGCTCTATCGAACTTGGGTGTCAGCACTGATTTACTTACTTGTGTATCTGACGATGCAATCGGAGAATATATTATTAATAAACTTAATGAATTCAAAGTTGGTGTAGAACACTGCAGGAAAGTCAATAAATCCTTTCAAACACAAATAGCTGTTGTTGAAACTATTTTAAAAAATAATCAATCTATTCTTTACAGAAGTAATCCTTGCGACCTGCAACTTAATAAAGAGGATATTAATAAAATTAACTTCAATAATTACTCTGCAGTATTCATCTCTGGAACTGCGCTTTCAGGAGAACCTTCAAGGAATGCTGTTTTGGTTGCCTCAAAACTAACTTCAGATCTCAAGATACCATTAATAATCGATCTTGATTATCGGCCTTACAATTGGGAGTCTGATACAATTAAATCAGATGTATATAAAGAAATTATGAATGAAATGGATATAATCATTGGAAACGATTTAGAATTTAATGTGGCTGATAATTCCACAAATGGACTTGAATTAGCAAAAATGTATATTAAAAAAAAACCATCAGTAATTGTCTATAAAATGGGTGAAGAGGGATCCAAAGTATTTACTAAAGAAAATGAGAGCCAATACGGGACATTTAATGTCGAAGCTATTAAACCAACGGGTGCAGGTGACGCGTTCAATGGAGGTTTTATAAGCTCCCTATACAATGGCCTTAGTTTAGAGGATGCAGTAATTCGGGGTTCCGCAAATGCTGCAATAGTAGTAACAAGAGTAGGATGTTCCTCTGCTATGCCCAATAATCAGGAATTAGAAAAATTTATTAACCAAAATCAAAAGGAGTCATAGATGCACATCCCTTATTCAGATAATAAAAATCAAGCTTTATTTGGAGAAACAAATAAAACAGTACCTTTAGTTTATTTTAATATTATCAATTTAAAAAAAGGTGAGTCTTATGAATACCAACTATCAAAACATGAAAGTAGCGTAGTTCCAGCAACAGGTATCGTCGAGATTACCGTGGAGGATAATAAGTTAGGACAGATTGGAAAAAGAACAACTGACGTATGGGATGGTGAACCTGAAGGTAGTTATATTCCTACAAATTCAAAATGTAAAATAACTTGTTTATCTAACTCCTCTGAGTGTTTCATAGCTGGTGGAATTTATGAAAAAAAATTAGAGCCATTTCTCGTTTTAAAAGAAGAACTAGATGTTGTTCAATACGGCTCAGACGATACTAAAACTCACAGAAAAATTAAACATATCTTAGGTGCGAAACATCATGATCAAGTTGGTCGATTATTAGTAAATGAATTATATACTGTTGGCGCTGGAGGGTGGTCAGGCTTCCCTCCTCACAAACACGACACAGATGATCTCCCTCAAGAAACTCGTCATGATGAAGTTTATAATTATCGATTTAAACCTGGACATGGTTTTGGTGTTCAAATTATGCAATCAGAAGATGAAAAAGAGGGTCACGGTTATCAACTTTTTAATGGCTCTACTATTGCAATTAATAAAGGATATCATCCATGTGTGGTTGCCCCAGGATATGAGATGTATTATTTTACAATCCTAGTAGGTCTTTCTCAAAGATCACTTATTCAATCTTTCCAAAAAACTCATGCTTACCAATTAGAAACAATCCCAGGTATTAAGGATATGATAGCAAAATATAAATGACGATAGCTAGCCTTTCAGAAGTTTTACAAGAAGCAAAAAAAAATAATTATGCCGTTGCAGGATTAGTAGTATTAGGTTGGGAAGATGCAAGATGTTATGCAGAAACAGCCGAAGAGCTCAAGGTACCTGTCATTCTTCAAGCAGGACCAGGTTGTAGAGCAAATACACCTCTACCAGTTTTAGGTAAAATGTTTAGATACTTGGCTGAGCAATCATCTAGTCCAATAGTTTGTCATTTAGATCATGGCTATACGAAAGAAGAGTGTTTACAGGCAATTGACAACGGATTCACATCTGTAATGTTTGATGGATCCAAGCTTTCACTTAACGAAAACGTTGATAAAACAAGTGAAATCGTTGAATTAGCTCATAAACAAAATATTTCCGTTGAGGGAGAAATTGGATTTGTTGGTTACAATGATGGTGCTAAGTCACAAAGCACAGATCCAGAAGAAGCGAAGACATTTGCTGAATTAACCAAATGTGATGCAATGGCCATCAGTGCAGGAAACGTACACTTACAGACAAACAAATCCTCTTCTATTGATATGCAAGTCATAAAGAAGATAGAAACCTTAACCGAAGTACCATTGGTGCTGCACGGAAGTAGCGGTATCGACGATACACTTAAAAGAACGATAGCAAATACAACGAATGTTTGTAAGTTTAATATCGGCACTGAACTCAGAAAAACTTTTGGCGATACTTTAAGAGGGGAAATTGCAAAAGATCCAAATACTTATGACCGTATTAAATTAATCAATTCAACTATTCCAAGATTAAAAGAAGTAACAAAAAAAGTTTTAGAGAATATTTCAAAAATTTAACTATTCATGATTAAATCGCACACAATTGAAAATAAGTTTTTAAGAGTTAAGACTCTCAATATTGGTGCTACATTATTTGAAGTTTTTTATAAAAAGAAAAAAATCAATTTAATTCTAAATTTAGGAAATATCTCATCATATAAAAATAATAAAAATTACTTAGGCGCAACATGTGGTAGGTATGCAAATAGAATAAAAAAAGCTCAATTTCAGATCAAAGGAGTAAAATACAAATTAACTAGAAATGAGGGAAAAAATATACTACATGGTGGTAAAAAAGGGTTTGACTCAAAAATTTGGCAAGTTAAGAGCTTCTCCAAATCTCATATTAGCTATTATTGTATATCACCAGATAAAGATCAGGGTTTCCCAGGAGAATTATATTCCAGTTGTGATTACTCAATTGCAAATTCGACTCTAAAAATCAATATAAGTGCACAAACATCAAAAACTACTCACGTTAATTTGGTAAATCACGCCTATTGGAATTTAAATAAAATTAAAAAAGATATTTTTGATCACCACGTCCAAATCAATTCAAATCAGTACTTAGAAAATGACTCTGAAAATATACCTACTGGTAGGGTAATGAATGTAAAAGGAACACGTTTTGATTTTAAAAAATTAACTAGGATACGCGATAAATTTACTAATAAATTCAAGGGATTTGATGAAAATTTCATCATAAAAAAAAATTCTAAGTTTGCAGCTAAAATACAATCACCAAAAAGCAATTTATCCCTAAAAATTTTTTCAAATCAACCTGGTGTTCAATTTTATACTGGTCAGCATTTAAAATATTCCAGTAATCGTATTAAAATTAAAAAATATCAAGGTATGTGTTTTGAAACTCAGGGTTTTCCAAACGCACCCAATAATCGAAAATTTCCTTCAACACAATTAAACCCATCACAAATTTATAAACATCAAATGAAGTTTGAAATTGGAGAAATTAAATAATTATTTGGTTTTTTCTCTTAATTTTATATTCAATGTATCAAAAAATATTTGAGGAACGCTAAAAGCAAAATTATTTAAAAAAGCAACCGAACTAACTTGTATTTGATTTCCATCTAGCAATGGATCTATAAACTTTGATATTTGAACTTTATCATCGACATAATTCCAATCAAAAGTAGTGTGAACACCTTTACCCTCAATATCGTAAAGATTTACAAAAATTATAGTTCCATTATTGAGTGTAAACCTAGCTTTTAAATCTGGAGAGTTAGGTAATTCTGTCTTAAGTATAAAGCCATTATGTTGAAGATCAGTTAATATATTTTGAGCATCAACAATTTTATCATTATCAATTTCATTAAATTGAGAGGTCAAATTTGTATGTTTCAGCTCTCCTTCTTTGACACTTAAGTTAATCATATTTTGATTATAAATTTGAATTGATTGAATTTGAGATTTACCAATATTTATTAAATCGGTGGGCACCCAGTAGAAATCAGATACATCGGCGCTTAAGTTTGTTGAAACCAGATAAGATTGATTAGACTCAGGAGCCTTTATGTAAGATCCTGGGATATTATAATTATAAATACCAATATCTAGTGAATACAATACTACATCGTCTTCAGATTTTAATATTAATTGCATTTTATTTTCATCATCTAGACCCAATTTGTATAAAAGATCTTCACGATTAGTTTTAGCATCTAAAATATTTGCTTCACGAAGTTGAATAAAAAACCTACTTAAAAGCTCAGTATTTGCCGGAAAATTATTTGAGCTTGAAATAAGCCATTGATTATCAATGATTTCAATAACAGATTTTCCATTTTGATTAGAAAATTCAATGTATGCTATTTCTGGTAAAACATCATCAAAACTAGGAAATAATACTTCAGATGATGACTTGTTAGAGATATTTTTGCCATCAAAATACATACCAAGGGCAATAATTAAAAATCCAAAAGATAGTAAAACCAATATTTTTAAATTTTTAATATACATTTATCTGCTTTTTCTTTTTCTGATACCGAGTTGTCTTGGAATAAAAAACATTAGTAGAATTAAAAGAACAGGGATTAAAAAAGTATTTAATATGTTTATTTGATTTGCTAATCGATCTATGTCTTTACTTAAATTTCTTCTAACTTCTCTTAGTTGTTTACGAGTATTTTCTACTTGTAATTGAAAATTTGCCAATTCCATTAATTGTTTGTCAGATAAATTGACACTTTCTACATCTCTACCGCCTGATAAATTTTGAATTTGATTTAATGTATTATCAAGTTGAGCTTGTAATTGCTGTTCTTGTCCTAGATACATCTGTTCTGCTTCTGCTTGAAGTTTTTGAACTACAACAAACGGTCTAAATGGAGCTTCTTTGTTTCTCAGATCAATAAATTCATCATAACCTGTCATTGAGTCAAACACATTTGTAACTAAACTTCCATTATCAGATGTCGCCTCTATTACATTGGTATCTAAAAACTTTTGAATTCTTGCCCAAAAAGCATTTCTTATAAAATCAGCGTCACTGAAAACTACCACATTTATATTTTTTGAGGATATTTCTAAATGATTATCATTTTTAAATTCAAAATCATTAAAATTACTTTTTGCGATACCACTTAATTTTACACCAAAGTCATAGCTAATACCTGTTGGCTGAAAATTATTAATGAGCTTAATTGGATCATGTACCTCTTTCATAGGTAAATCCATTGTTACCTCACTGGAGGACATAATAGGAGTGTAAGAAATTTCACTTTCATCATTTAATGGGGAAAGACCACCCGGAGACACAAGTCTAATTAAAGATAAACCGTCTCCAATTTCTTCAGCTTGATTGATGAACTGTCCTCTGACTTCAGGCCAATTCAATTTCAACATAGTTTGCAAAGATGTATTTTCAGTTATGTTTTGTTGTGTTTGCAGTCTTGTTGCTTGAGCACCATCTAAAATAACATTGCTATTATAGTTAATATTGAGGGTTTTTAAGACATTTTCTAAATTTGATGATTTATTTGAATGGTCATTTTTCTCAAAAAATGGATCAACAAAAATAACTGATTTTCCCCCATTCAAGATAAATTGTTCAACTGCATATTCAGTTTTGTCACTAATATCAGAGGGGTGATAAACTATTAATAAGTCTATACCCTCAAAACTCTCTATGTCTGTATCTAAAAACTCAAAATCATAAAAATAACTAAGCTCCTCAAGTATTGTGTATTCTCCTTGTCCAAGTTGATTATTTGGCATCATTGGTGGTGTAGTGTCCACCCATGATAAAAAACCAATCATTGGTTTTTTTGATCTATTAAGTTTGTATACAATGTCAGTTAATTGTTTTTCTAATGTGCCAGCTTTTGAGGGATCAAAAAAGGGAACAGTTTCTATGTCATCTGTTGTATTTGAAGCAATTAATCCAAAATATACTTTGGACCCTTCTTGATCTATAGGAAAACCCTGCACACCATATCTATTTACATAATCTTCATCATCTGAATAAGGCTCTGGTTCAATAAAGTTTAATTCAATTTTACCTGAGGCTAGATCTGAATATCTGTTTAATAGACCTTGAACTTGATTAGCGTAATTTTGAATAATTGGAATATTTTTAGACAAGTCTCTGCTATACACAAAAGTAATTTTTATTGGCTCTTCTATTTCGTCTATAACTCTCTTAGTACCACTTGAAAGAGTAAAAGTTTTGGTAGAGGTAAAATCAACTCCCAAATTAAAGTTGATTTTTTGGATTATAAAATTAAAGGACAAAAATAAAATAACAGTGCTTAGTATAGATACTATAAGATAGTTTTTTTGTAAAAATTTATTCATTAGTCTCGATTTAAAAATTTTATAATTGTTAAATAATTCCAAAGAGCAATAAAGGATAAAAAGAAAAACAATCCTTTAATTGAGAAGAAACCCGTTTGGATACTTGAGAAGTGAGTCAAAAAGCTAAAACTAGAAATGAGTTCTACTATTTCAATAGGTAAAATCCCAGTTATAAAATTAATCATAAGAGGAAATCCACTTATGGTAAAAAGAAATGAGACTAAAATAGATAAAATAAAGGCAATTATTTGATTGTTAGTTAACGAAGAAAAGAAAATTCCAAGAGAGACATAAGCACCTGCCATGATAATAACACCAAGATATTGGCCAATAATTACAAGGTTATCAGGGTTTCCAAGATAATTTACTGTAATCCAAATAGGAAATGTCAAAACAACAGAGAATACAACAAAAGCCCAAGTTGCAAAAAATTTACTCAACACTATCTTCCACAAAGGAATTGGCAAAGTCATTAATAATTCAATAGTACCAAGTCTCTTTTCCTCGGACCAACTTTTCATAGTAACTGCAGAGACAAAGAAAATAAAAACCCATGGAATAAAACTAAAAAAAACCGTTAAGTCTGCAACTCCTGAGGAAAAAAACGAGCCAAAATAAAATGTCAAGGACATAGAGGTCAAAATAAATATTGCAGTAAAAATATAGGCAACAGGAGTAATGAAATATAATTTAAGTTCTCTTTTAATTAGCGCCAACATTAGCTTACTAACTTTCTAAATTTTTCATCTAGGGATTTACCAATTTTTTTCTTAAGCTGTGCTGGAGTTCCCTCAAAGACTTTTTGTCCATCATTAATAATAAGACACTTATTACAAACCTCTGGGACTTCATCAAGAATGTGTGTAGAAATTATAATTGCTTTTGTTTTAGATAATTTTTTAATTAATTTTCTTACTTCAAATTTTTGAAGGGGATCTAATCCATCAGTTGGCTCATCTAAGATCAGTAATTTGGGATTGTGTATAAGAGCCTGTGCAATTCCAACACGTCTTTTAAAACCTTTTGATAGAGTTTCAATGGGAACATCTTTTACTTCTTCTAGTTGCAGATCATTAATTACTTTTTTGATTGCTGCTTTTGAGTTTTTTATATTTCTTACCTGGCAAACGTAGTCTAGGTAAAGATATGGCGAAAAGTCTAAATAAAGGGGAACACCTTCAGGTAAGTAGCCAATCATTGACTTTGTGTAAATGGGATCTATTTCAATGTCCTTATTATTTATGATAACATTTCCACTGTCAGATTTAAGATAACCAGTTATTACCCTCATGGAAGTCGTTTTGCCAGCACCATTAGGTCCAAGGAACCCCATCACATCACCAACTTTGACCTCAAAAGAGAGTTTATTAATGGCAGTAAAATCGCCAAAATTTTTAGAAATATCTATTACACTTAACATTTTTCATATTATTTAGTTTAAAATCTTAATAATTCAAGATGATAAATTTACCATCTCTTATCAGATGAAGTTTTTACCATGCAGACCTATAAATATCAAAAGCATCTTTTTCAGATATTTCTCTTGGGTTATTGATTAGTAATCGGGTTTGTTTCATAGCATCTCTAGCCATTGTTTCGCATGCAGTTTCAGGGATGTCGAGATCTCTTAATCTTTGTTCTAAACCTAATTCACTTGATAGATCTGACAACTTTTCAATGAATTTTGAAGAAATATCTTGAGTGCTGGTGCTTGTATCAATATCTGGAAAAACAATCGGGGCTATTTCACTGTACAGTTTTGATGCATTTTGATCAGATATATTAAATCTTAAAACATATGGCAGGACAAGTGCGTTGGAAAGACCATGAGGGACATGATAAGTGCCTCCAATCGGATATGCTAAAGCATGAACGCCAGCAACTGGAGAGTTTCCAAAGGAGACACCTGCTAACATAGAGCCAACAAGCATATTTGATCTTGCTTCAATATCCTTTCCGTTAATGACAGCTTGTCTTATAGAACTACCTAAAAGCTTCAATGCTTCCTTTGCAAGTGTTTGGGAGATCAAATTATTGTTCACACTTTTTGAAGCATAAGACTCTATCGCGTGGACCATTGCATCAATACCGGTAGCAGCAGTAATGTGAGGGGGAAGACCGAGTGTTAATGATGGATCAAGAATTGCAAGGTCTGGAAGTATAATAGGAGAGGAGACTCCTTTTTTTTCTAAATCTTCTTGTGTGATAATAGAAATTGGAGTTACTTCAGAACCAGTACCAGAAGTTGTTGGGTAAAGTGCAAGAGGGAGCCTAGGCCCTTTAGCATTAGCCACTCCCCAAGCTTCATGAATATTTTCGTTTGAGCCAATCAAAAGTGCAGTTAATTTCGATACGTCCATTGATGATCCACCACCAAATCCAATTACACCAGTTGCATCAAAATCTCTTCCCTGTTGTACACAACTCATAAGTGTTTTTATAGATGGGTCAGCTTCAACATTATCAAAAATTAAAATTTCAGAGTATTTTTGAAGCTCAGTAATTGTTCTTTCGTGTAACCCAATTTTTACTAAACCCGGATCAGTTACAAATAGTATTTTGTTACCAAGTTTTTTAGAAACTTCTTCTGCTGTGCCTATTGAATAGTCACTTCCAAATCTTATTCCAGGAGTAGTGTTGAATTGAAACGCTTTCACGATAGCAATATAGATGATATGAGGTTTATTTCCTATATAATTTTACCAAACCTATTCTAAGTACCTATCAACCCACAACTTTTTTTTAATAAGGCTTTCTTAAGAGTTTTTTATTTTTATACTTGAATTGTGTCTAAGGTTATTACCATCGCTCAACAAAAAGGAGGCTCTGGAAAAACCACTATAGCTGCAAATTTAGCTGCTGTTTATTCTTTAAAAAATAATTTATCCACGACATTACTCGACACAGACCCTCAAGGCAGTTTAGGTAAGTGGTTTATTACCAGAAATGAAAAACTTAAAAATAAAAACATGATTCAGTTTAAAACAGCAAGCCTCTGGGGCGCACAGTATGAGGCAAAAACGCTTAAAGAAAAATCTGATTTAGTAATAATTGATACTCCTCCCAAAATTGACGCTGATGGAAGACCAGCAATTGAAATAGCTGACCTTGTCATTATACCGATATCTCCCTCTCAAGTGGATTTTTGGGCCACGGAGTCCATAATTGAATTAGCGAAAAGAGAAAAAAGAGAGATATTAATACTCATTAATAGAGCAAATGCAAAATCTAAACTTATTCAAGAAGCACATAAATTTGTTAATAAAATGAATGTTAAAAAAGCAAAGACGATTTTGGGTAATAGACAAATATTTGTATCAACTATGGGATTAGGGTTAACAGTAGTAGAAAAACAAAGAACTGGAAAAGGGTGTTTAGAAATGTTGGCTCTAGCAAAAGAGATACAGTCATTCTTGAAATTTTAAATTTTAATAAATTATATGAATGAAGAAATAGATAATGAACAACTCCATGACATATGCTCAAGATTATTGAAAGGTTTTATTAATTGGATTGAAATAAATGATAGCAAAGAAAAAGCATCAATTCTCGATAATGCATTCCAATTTAAAACATCTATCCTAGAACAAGATAAATCAACACTTCAAAAAAAATACTTTATATCACCACAGAATTTATCAAAAAAAGAAGCTGATGTTCTCTTACTACAGTGGAAAGATACTTTTTCCACATTAGTTAATTCAAATGTCGATAGACTATCAAAGGACTCTTTTAAGATATGGTTTTTAAGCTTAGCATCATATTCGATCCCAGAATTAGAAAAGGATGCAAACGAACTATGGTCAAAACTTTTAGAGGGTGTTGAATATTGTCGTAAATTTTCTATCAAAGATGTTCCATATCCGCTCAACACTATTTCAAAGAACTAAATCAATGTTAAAATTCCTTATGTTTAAGACATTATTCACGGTAAGCATGTTTTTTTGTTTGAATGCACAATCAATTGAGCTTTTTGGTTATAAATTGTACGAGGACATTCTTAGGTATGAAAATGATGGTAGAATAAAACTAAAGAAAGGTAATATTGAAAGCATTTCTATTAAAGAGGACAACGTCTTGATAGCAAACAAATATCTTACTGAATACACATTAAAATCAACAAAAACAGGAAATATTTACGAAATTCACGGTTCAAATAATCAATTGCAACTCAGTCCTGTTGAGTGCCTTGACATTCAAGATAGCTTTATTAATTCATTTCAAAAGAAAAACACCGAATTATTTCAAACTGAAGTTAAACAATTTCCAAATAAACTTAAAAGTAAAACAACCTGGGAAATTTATCTTAGCAATAAATCTAATAGTAGTGAGTTAATTTTCTCAGTTACTTGTGATTATAGTTTTAATAATAGGAGAATGGATATAATTTTAACTGATAGTGCTTATTTGAGTAATGAAAATTCGAACTATGAAAATTTACTTGATGAAAATAAAGAAAATATTTCAAAAGAAGAAATTGATACTAGTGGAATTTAGTAACCAGAGATAACATATTAATAATTATATAAGACTTTATTTCTGATTTCAGTTGATCATAAGTTTCAGGTAATTTATCACTAAGTTGGAAAGCAAAGTCTATAATTTCATAAGCTTCATCTTTACTCATATAAATCTCATTACATAGGTCATGGGCAAGTTTTTCTCTTATTAATATTAAAGAAGCTAATGATCTCTTTTGTTTTTTTTTCAAACTATTTTTTTGTTGGTTTCTTAAGTTTCATTCCGGTTCCTCCAAGTTGCATGCCACCAGAACCTTTACACAAACTTTTCTTTTCTTTGTCACACTTTTCTATCTTCTTCTCTTTTTTCTCTTCTTTTTTGACAACCTCTTTTTCTTCTTTCTTTTCTTCTGATTTTACTTCCTGATTTATAATTTTTGTATCTGAGGAAGGCTCAACATTTTGAACTGTGTTGACAGATCCAACCTGAATATTAGAGAGCATTTCTAATATTTGATCTTGTTTTGATAGTTTATCTTTCTGTTTTGCCTTCCAAGATTTTGGGAGTTTTAAATCGATACAACTCTCAGAACCACAAAAAAGGACATCCCCAGTTTCATTATCAAATAAAAAACCACCGCAATTTTCAACACCTTTTTGAGTACAATTTGGGATGTGCATCTCATACTCTGCATTCAAATTTATCGATAATAATGGCAAACTTAGAAGAAGTACAAAAATATATCTCATCAACTTATAATGTATCATTTGTAGAAAAAATTTTCTAAATCTTTTATTCATACTTAAAACTCTCTCCAGGTAATGTTGATTTCATGAAATCATTCTTAGTAATATTTTCTAACCATTTTTTTAATTTAATATTATTTTCTCCCCAGGCATCAGTAAATCTAAAAGATGTATAGTCTAATGCACAGGCAACAGATATTTGATCAATCGTTAACTTGTCAGTCACGAACTCATCATATTTTCTTTCAATCCAATCAATGGATCTTAAAATTTTTTTCTCATAACGTTCTATTGATTTATGTCTTTGCTCTAATTCTGGTATAGCTGACATTTCTATATAACGGTTAACTGCATTTTCCATAATTCCATTTGAAACACTTATCATTGTCATACTTTCCCAATAACGATCTTTTGGATATATAGAGTCTTTTTTTGAAATACTATCAAAGTACAAACAAATATTATCACTGTCTGTGATCGTTTTATTACCAACTATTAAAGTAGGAACTTGTCTTAATGGATTAAATTCATCCAGAAATCTTGATTTATAAATATTTATCTTTTCTTCTTTATGAGCAACGTCTAATACAAGAGCAGATACTTTACATTTTCTTCCAAAAGGAGAAGTAGGCCCATTATATAAAAGTGGAGTATCTGTCATTTAATCTATGATAATAGCAACAGTGCCAGGGCTTACACCCTCTTGATCGTTCCTAATGTTAACTTGAGTTATCGTTCCACTAACTGGAGCGTTATGATTGACCTCTGATTTCATAACTTCCATAATAAATAATATATCCCCCTCACTTACTTCATCACCAACTTCTACTAAAACTTTCCATATGTTACCTGGAACTGACGTTAAAACTTCTGTAGACATATTATATGACACTTCCCATTGAGCAGATGGAGGTTTGTTCAGATCTCATTTCCTGTGCCTCTTGCACACTTATTTCTTTAAACTTAAATTTTTCATTTGGTTTAGCTTGTCCTAATTTCCAAAAAGAGGCTGATGGAACAGTAAAAGGTACAATAAACCCACCCATACTAGGCCCATCATTTACAAGTATTATTGGCGTTTGACCCGCCAAATTAATACCACCAATTGGGTAGCCCTGATCTATTATATTTGAGGGTTCATAGCCATGTTCAGGAGATTTATTTGTAGCTTTTTCAGTAAAACTTAAAGTGGGTCCATCCAACCTAAATCCAGTACGATCACTTCTTGCTTGAAGTTTCCACTCTGCTTTAAGAAAAGTGTCATATCCATCGTCGTCAAGCCAATCATCATTTGGTCCCCGAACAACCTCAATTTCCCAAATACCACTATTGCTAATCTCTGGAATTGAGTCAGTTCTAATTTTTCTACCGATCTTCCCATTAGATTGACCTAAAGGGACTCTTTGACCGTCTTTCAAAGCATGACCATCAATGCCACCAACGCCTGCTTTGTGAAAAGTTGATTGAGAGTTTAGCCATTTTTCTGACTCAATGCCTCCAGCAAAAGACACATAAGATCTTGCACCAGATACTGTAAAACCCATTTCAAGAGTTTGTCCAGATTTTATTAAAACACTCTCCCACATAGGAATAGAATTTCCATTTATTTTGGGCTGCATATCAGCACCACAGACTGCAATGACATGATCTTTTTCAAATTTTAAAGTTGGACCAGTGTACTGACACTCAAGCGCTGCAAAACTCTCCTCATTACCTACAAGTAAATTGGCAAGTCGAAAAGACCAACTATCCATTGGTCCTGATGGAGGGAACCCTTGGTTAAGATAACCAACTCTCCCGGGATAATCTTGCACTGATGTTTCTAGTCCTTGTTTAATAACTTCAAACATTTAAAACTTCTTTTTATAATCTAGTTTAGACAACCAGCTTTTATATTTTTTGATAGAAAATTTATGCTCCTCAATTAAATCATATCGATATGACTTATCCTCAACTTTTTTTTCAATCATTTCAAACTCATCATAATCACAAGGTACAAATTTAATTCTATCTCCTGGCCTAAATAGACAAATGCTATCTTTGAAAACATCAAAATTCTTGTCAGGATCCCAAATAGGTACAGGGGTTCTACCAAAAATTTGATAACCTCCAGGTAGCCTATCAGGATAAATAGCTGTGGACGATCCTCCCATACCCACAGTTCCTTTTGGTGTCCATGTTCTAGGTGGGTTATACTTTGGAGCGGTTAATTTGCACCTAGGGTCAAGCGGCATTGTAAATGGTAAACCGGGCCAAAAACCAAGCGAAGCCACCCAATACTCAGTTCCAGAGTGAACTCTGACAAAATGATTAACGTCATCTAATTGGTTTAATTCTGTAATGAACTCAGGATCTGGCTTTTTCATTGTGATTTTAGCTATATAGTCTTCAATTGCCTCTTTTGTCCATTTGTCAAGATAGACAGTCGGGAAATGAAAAAGTCTGCTATTTACAACAGTATCATCATTATCTCTCATATCTTTAAGCAATGATTTCAATTCATTAATTAAATCTTGATAGCCGATATCATCTGGATTGTAGTGAACTATCATTGAGGCAAAACATGGGAGTGTTTCGTAAACTCCCTTTATATTTGCTGTCTTAATTAAGTTTGATAGCCCCTGAGCTTTAAAGTTCAATTCTAAATTCATCACATTACCAAATTCTATTAATAAATACTTATCACCACCTGGTAAAAACTTTGGCTCAGGGTAAATTCCCTGAAATATCTCTGAGGTTTTATCTTTTGTATTCTTTGAAACTAAATTGGGATAAGTGCCATCCTCGTTTATATGTTTTTTTACAGAGAGTTTACTTACATTTAATTTAGGTTGAGAAATATTATGAGGATACATATTTTTGAAACTAGCATAATCGTCAACATCAAGTTGAGAGAATAAAATATCATCAACTTTTTTTGATTTATCTTGAGATAAATGACTCTCTAAATTTTCAAATTTTGAAATCTCGTGATTTAAATAATTAAATTTTATATTATTGTTTTCTTGTTGCGATGATCCTATCTTGTTTTTTTTTAATAACTCATCTTTAGGATTGGTTAAATCTATTTTTTGAAATAAATCTAAATCTGTATTTTTATATTCTTGAACCATTGAATTTAAAAATATTTAACTTTAATTTTTTCTTTGCTCTTAGGTTTATCTGTAAAATCTACAACTTTGACATTTGTAGGCACAGTCGGTTTAATAATTTTATTTTGAATCTCTGCATTAGTATTAGCTTTTTGATTTGAATTTTGCGTACTTGATAAATTATTATCATTAGATTTCTTTTGAGTATGACCAAACATTCCTTCAAGAATAGTATTTGGATTAATATCCTCTTTCTCAAAGGTCTCAAATATGCTCCCATCTCTAAAAACTAAAACTCGATGACATAATCCTATAAATTCCTCGAGTTCACTTGATAGAAATATCGCTGTACCACCTTCATTTACGAAAATTCTTAAGTGTTTATATAAGTCTCGTTTTGCGCCAACATCAATACCTCTCGCTGGATCATTAAGTATTAATATTTTTGGAGTTGTTGTGAAAGCTCTGGCAATCATGACTTTTTGCTGATTTCCTCCACTCAATGAGGTAATTAGATTATTCTTTGGACCTGTCTTAATACTTAATCTTTCTACTTCCCAATCAAAAATACCGTTTAATTCCATCCATTTAATAAAACCAATAAATCCACCTGATGTTTTAGCTTGTTTTCCTTTATATAAAGGTATGACCATATTTTCATATATGCTCATGTTAGGAAAAATACCCTCTTTTTTTCTATCTCCAGATACATATCCAACTCCACTTTTCTTGGCATCTAACAAGCTATTCACAGTAGTGTAATCTTTCTTGGTTCTCTCTCTTTCCTCATCAGACTGTTTAACAATTACTTCTCCGCTAAGTGGTTGATCGATACCTGCAAGAGCCTTAACAAAATTATCTTGTCCTTGCCCATCAAGTCCTGTGACTCCAAGTATCTCACCTTTTGGAAGATCAAAGTTAATAACATCTCCATTTTCCCAAACTTTTAAATCTTTAGCAGACAAAACTATTTCATCTGAGATTGAGTCTGGAGGTGTAGCTTTTATTTCTGATGCTGTAGAAAATTTTTTATCACCTGTCATAAGTCCTAGAAGATTTTTTTCAGTAATTTCCTCTCCTGCTAAAACTCCAACATCAACCCCATCTCTCATAACTGTTGCTCTATCGCTTATCCTAACTAGCTCTGCAATTCTGTGAGTTACAATAAAGATTGCTGCACCTTGATCTCTTAATGTTCTCATTTTTGCAAAAAGTCTTTCTGTAGAGTCAAAATCGAGAGCAGCTGATGACTCATCTAAAATTAGTACTTTAGGATTTCTTAAAAATGCTCTACCAATTGTTATCCAAGCTTTCATACCAAGCGATAATTGATTTGCTATTGTATATGGATCGACAAATTCACCGGATAGTTCTAACATTATAGAGGCAGCTTTTTCGACCCTATCTCGATGTGCTAATTTTTTCCCAAAAAAAGAGTCATATCCAATAAATAAATTTTCATAAACAGTAGCCTCTTCAGCTATCATCACTTCTTGAAAAACTGTTGCGATACCAATTCTTTGAGCTTCAATTGGGGAATTTGGTGAATGCCCCATAATAGAGACCTTTCCTTTGTCCAAAGGTAAAACTCCTGAAATAACCTTTGCCAATGTGCTCTTACCACATCCATTACCACCAACAATGGCGTGGATTTCACCAAAGTTAGCTTTGAAATTTACACCGTTTAGGGCTTTTGTAACACCAAAGGACTTTGATGCATCTTGAACATAAATATCTCCTCCGACCTTAGAGGAGTTAGACTGTGCCCCATTCCCGTTTGGGGCACTGTCCAAAGTTTTTTCTTCATTCATTAATTACTTGAATTAAAGTAATGCTTCTCCACGATCGAAGAAATTATTTAAGTATTCATCACTAGCCCAGTTTTCAATTCCAACAGTTCTAAACTCACTTGAGTTTCTGTCACAATCCTCAGGAACAAATGACTGAATAGTCTCAACATCTTCTTCATATGGAGGAACTAAGATAGACTGGATTTTAAGACCCTGACCATACATAGTTCTTAAAAGAACATTCATCGCAAACTCTGCATCATCTCCAGGAGGCCATGCATAGACCGCTCTGTCAATAAAGTCTGGATTATTTCTCCAATAGCAGAATGCACCAATTTCTCCACCCAAAGCCATAGGGACCATTGGTCTTCCAGATGATTCTAGAGCGTTAAGTGCTCCGGACTCTCCTGAAGACTGAACAGCAAATCCGTCAACTTCAATTGTATTAGCTGATAACCATTTTTGAAGTTCAGCTTGAGCAATTTGTGGTGTCCACATGTGTGCAATTTCAGCAACAACGGTAATATCTGGATATTCTGCAAATCCATCTAGCATACCTTGGTGCTGTGAGTCAGATGCTGATGTTCCAGGAATTCCTTCCATGATAACAACATTACCTTCACCACCAATAGTTTCTGCTAACCATTGTGCAATATAATATCCGGTTAATTTATAGTTAACAGATGTACTGATAGCATATTCTGAAGTTAAGTATCCTGTCATTGATGCAGTAGGAACACCTTTTCCATACGCATACTCAATAGTTGGATTTAATGCAACAGGATTTGAGCAACAGACTATTAATCCGTCAACTCCTTGATCAGTTAACTGTCTCATTTGTTGAATTTGAACCGCGTCTTTTAGGTTAGATTGTGTAACAACGATATCATTAAGAATACCTGCTGCTTTCATTTTTGGTAAATAGTCACCGTACAATCTCTCCATCACACCTTTTCTCCATAGATTACCTGCGTAAGAACTTGCATAACCGATAGTCCAAGGAAGTGGTCTATCACTTTTCCAATTTCTGTATACACTTTCACCAAGCGGTTGGTTAGGATCCATAAAGTCAGGATTATAAACGAAGTCTCTAATATCAGCTGGAATTTCGTCTAAAATGTCAGCATTTAAGTTACCTGCGACAC
Source organism: uncultured Alphaproteobacteria bacterium (assembly GCA_902617515.1). Classification (GTDB taxonomy): domain Bacteria; phylum Pseudomonadota; class Alphaproteobacteria; order HIMB59; family HIMB59; genus HIMB59. The sequence goes on along the minus strand of CACMWX010000003.1, from coordinate 25,302 downwards.
CGACAAAACTAACAGCTAAAATAGCTATGAACTTTTTAAGCAATATCATAGTTTTATCCTCCTTACTTATATAAGTATTTATAATAATACCTATATTCTGAAAAATATAAGCAAAATTGTTCCAACATGTGGAAAAGATTTTCACATAAAAGCCTGATTTTCTGTAAATTATAAATGAGAGGAATTTATTATTCATGGTCGATTTGAATTGCGATATGGGTGAGGGTTTTGGTATTTACTCCTTCGCAGATGACGAAGAAATAATGCCTTATATAGATGCTGCTAATGTAGCCTGTGGGTTTCACGCCTCAGACCCAAACACAATGAGGAAAACTGTCGAGCTTGCAAAAAAATATGATGTGAAAGTTGGATCGCACCCTGCCTATCCTGACTTAGTAGGATTTGGAAGAAGGCCGATGAAAATGAAACGTGATGAAATCAAAAATCTTGTGATGTATCAAACTGGTGCTATCAAAGCCTTTCTAGATGAGTATGGAATGCCACTAAACCATATCAAACCTCATGGATCTTTATATGGTGTCTCCGCGAAAGAGGAAGATGTGGCTCATGGAATTGCTGACGCAGCTGAAATTTTTAATGTTGGTATTTTCGGAATGGTTAATACCTTTCATGAAAAAGTATACAAAGAAAGAGGAATAAAATTTTATGGAGAATTTTATTCTGACTTGGAATATGATGAAACAGGTTATTTGGTTATAGCCAAGGGTCGAAATAAATATTATCCAACTGATAGAGCCGTGGAGCGTTGTTTAAGAGCAATGAATGAAAATAAAGTTAAAACTGTTCAAGGAAACGATGTAGTCGTAGGATGTGAAACAATTTGTGTCCACTCTGACACTCCTAATGCTGTAGAAATCTTAAAGGCTCTGAGAGAAAAAATTTCCTCTGATAAAAAAATTCCACAAAAAACTTCAAACGGCAATCATACTAAAATGCCTTATATCGTTGATAAGAAATGAAAAAAATTTTAATTGCTAATCGCGGTGAAATAGCAAATAGAATTATAAAAAGTTGTAAAATATTAGGTCACAAATCTGTAGCTATTTATTCAGATGCAGATAAGAATTCAAAGCATGTGAGATTATCTGACGAGTCTTATTATATCGGACCTAGTAAAGCTCAGGAAAGTTATCTTTCTTACAATAAGATTTTAGAAATTGCTACAAAATCAAATGTGGATGCTATTCATCCTGGTTTTGGTTTTTTATCAGAAAACGACATTTTTGCTCAAGAGGTCATAAACAGAGGCATTACATGGATTGGCCCTAAACCAAAATCAATAAAATCAATGGGAAATAAGGATATTGCTCGTGAATTAGCCCTAAATTCCAATATACCTATATGTCCGGGTATAAATAATGTTCATAAATTAAGCGATGAACAACTTAAGACAAAATGTGAAGCAATAGGTTACCCTTTACTTGTAAAATCAAGTGCTGGTGGTGGGGGGATAGGCATGAGCGTCGTCCAAAACTTTAAAGACCTAGCTAATGCAATTGAAAAAACTAGTAATCTTGCTGCAAAATCTTTTGGTAACGGAGATATTTTTATTGAGAAATTTATCACCAACGCCCGACATATCGAAATACAAGTTTTTGGATTTGGTGCAAAAGGATCCGTGCATCTGTTCGAAAGAGATTGCTCTATGCAAAGAAGATATCAAAAGATAATTGAGGAGTCTCCGGCACCAGAAGTAGATAGGGAATTAATTAACAATATGGCTCAAGCCGCTGTAAAATTATCTTCTGATGTAAAATACGAAGGAGCAGGTACTGTAGAGTTTATATATGATGTCCAAGAAATGAAATATTATTTTCTTGAGATGAATACTAGAATTCAAGTTGAACATCCTGTTACAGAGTTAGTTACAAATAATGATTTAATTTCCATGCAAATAAATTTTGCTTTTAATAGAAAAAATAAATTTTTAAATCAAAGTAAAATTAAAACTTATGGACATTCAATTGAGTGCAGAGTTTATGCAGAGGATCCTTCTCAAAATTTCTTACCATCTCCAGGAAAAATAAATAAATTAAAATTTCCTAAAATACCAAATGGCATAAGATTAGATTGGGGATACGATGAGAGAGATGAAGTAAGTTTCTATTATGATCCGATGATTGGAAAAATTATATCTCATGACTTAATTCGAGACGATGCTATATCCAAATTAATAAAATTTTTAGAGGGCACCCAGATTGAAGGTATTAAGACAAACATCCCCTTTTTAATTTGTCTTCTCAAAGACAAAAACTTTACAAAGGGTAAACACAACACAAAATATATCGAAAATAATTTAAACACTCTTATTAGTAAGACATCTTTTAAAAATGGTTTTACTAAAAATATTGATTTGGACTCAAAGAGAATTAAAATTGTTGAAACAGATAAGCTTAAAGTAGGTCATGGAAGATCGCAGTCTGACAGAGGGGGTATCAAAGTCGTATATTTTGACTAATAATAATGGTTAATCAACTTGTAGCAGCAATAAAACCCTCTCAAATTCCAGGTTCTGATCCTCAGTCAACAAAATACTTAATCGTTCCAATATTTATATTTTTTGCCCTAATGATTTTTGCGATGATTAGAGGACCTCAAATTATTTCAGGCTCGGGTATTGGAACCGCAATTATGGTTTCAACACCCCTTATTCTTGCTACTTATGCTCTTACTGCATTGGCTTTAGCCGGCAGAGTAACAGTCGATTTATCAATAGGACCACTTATTGGTTTTATTAATGTAACGACAATACAACTTTATGCTGCAGGTTATATTCAATCGCCAGTTGCGTATTTCATATGTGCTCTTGCAATAGGAGTAATTTACCAATTTCTTTATGCTTTAATCGTAATTTTTATCAGAGTTCAACCAATAATAGTTGCCTTAAGTATGTTTCTTGCTTTCTCTGGTATCAATTTAGTTATTTTACCAAGACCAGGAGGAAGAGCACCTGATTGGATGTTATCTTGGAGTGCTGGCACTGAGGTAGTACAGCCCACACTAATACTTTTAATTTTCTCGACACTTATTTGGTATGCACTAACTCATACTGCTTACTGGCAACATTTAAAATTAATGGGTTCAGATGAAAAGTCTGCTTATACAAGTGGAGTGAGAATTTACGTCGTAAGAATTGGCGCTCATATTATAGGTGGAGTTTACGCTGCACTGGCAGCTATTGCATTTACAGGCTTAATTGGTTCTGGAGACCCAACTCAAGGTACTACTTATACATTGATGGCAGTTACAGCACTTGTATTAGGTGGGTCAAGTTTAATTGGTGGAAGAGGCGGTGCGTTTGGAGCTATTCTAGGTTCAGTTAACATTTATTTGATAAATTTTATTCTATCAACTTTTAGGTTTGAAAGATTTCAAAGTTTCGTAACAGACTTATCATATGGTGCGGTATTGGTGGCTTCTCTTTTAATACTTATTGCACTTCCTTATATTCAAAAAGCATTCAAAAATTTATCAGTTTTTGTATTTTTTATTATTGGAACATTAAGTGCTGCTGCTGTTCAAATTCATATGAAATTTGATCAAGTAACTAGAGGGACTGTGGGAGGTTTTGGAGGTAAATCTAAAGATGCTGAGATTTTTGAAAAAGCTCTTGAGTCCGGGAGTGACTGTTTAATCACAGGTAAGGCATGCGCAGAGGGTGGAAATTCTACAGTGTGGATGTTTATTGCTATTGGAATAGCAGCCTTGATTTATCTCGTCTATTTGCTTGTTAAACATAGAGATGGCCCAACAGTGTCTTTTATTATCGCAGCAATTGTTATTTTCTTCGGTTGTGTTTGGAGTGGCACAAGAGAGGCTTATTTCGTTAACGCTGATTTGGGTACCAACTTACAATATATTTTAAATTATGCTCCTCAGTATTTTACATCTGAATATCTAAGAGTTGGTGCAGGATTGCCTGATTTTTCATCTTCCTCGAGCGCTTTGGTTGGCTTCGCTTACGCTGTCGCAACTTTAGGAGGAATAGTTTTCTTTACATCTGCGATAGTAATAATTGCTATGCCAAGATTTAGAAAAGAAATCAAAACACAAACATTGGTATTATTTGCAATAGCAATTTCATTTATTGTATTTGCTGCAATATCTTATTACGGAATTGAATCAAATAGACAGAGTTTCTTTGGGATAGATGGATACGCTGTAATACTAATTTTATTTTTACTTTTTTTACTCACGGCACCAACTCTTTTCTCGAATATCAATTTAAATAATGTTTTCATTATTTTCCTCGGTGTATTAGCAATACTCGCTGTATACTTTTTAGCCTCACCATCTGGAACAATTATTACTGATGATGGAAGTAAGTTTTACTCTCCAATTATTACAGAATTAATTGTTGGCGATACATCATCAATAAACTATACAAGACCTATCCGCGGTGAATTTATCACAAGTGATGTTACTTGGCTTAAAGAAGCAGCACTAATTATATTTGCAATATTTGTATTTCAATTTTTTACATATTTAACAATGGGAGCAAAAATATCATTTGCTAGGTTCAGACCTTACATTGCTATCTTAAGTATAGCTGCATTAACATGGTCTGCGATGTTCTTCGCAATTGGTTATCCTTATTGGAAAATGATTTTAATTACAGCAATTGGAATAGCTATTTCACCTCTGATATGGCAAGCGTTTGGTGTTTATAAAATAAAATTAAAATCTCAAGAAGGACTTGAAAAATGGGGAGGTCTATCAGAAGATAGAAAAGTTTAGTAAATGGAGAAAAGAACTCATAATTTTTTAAAAGGACTTGGAATTCTTTTTGCCGTTGCTGCTGGGATAGGTACCGCAGTTCTTGGTTATGTAGATAGAACTGATTGGATACAGGTTGCATTTTACTCTGTAGCAGTTGTTGCCATTATTCTTTGGGGATGGCATTTTTTCTTAGTTAGATGGTCTTATCGATCTTTAGTAAAGGAAGATGGATCTCAACCTCCTGAAACTACTGAAACCACAAGCAAAAGAAGCCTTTTTTGGGACCTTATTGCAAAGAACTGGATAGCTGTTACAGGATTTTTACTTCTTTTAGGTCTTTTTATACTACTGTGTTTTTTGGTACCCGGGTTCTTCTCAGGTAGAACAGTCGTATCAGCAATCATACTATTAGGTTTCTTAATCTTAGCATTTCTTGCATACAAATTTTTAAATATTAATAAGAGCGTGATAATAGGAGTCGCAGTGTTAGTTGGTCTTTTTATAATCGGATCAGTTTCTATTGATGGCTTCTTATCATTGCAGAATATTAAATCTATGTTGGTTTTTGCTTCTTTCTTAGGGCTTGCAACTATTGGACAAACATTAGTTGTGATGTTAGGCGGCCTAGATTTATCAATACCATTTTTAATTGGCGCAACTAATTTAGGATTAATGTCACTTATTTCACTTGGAGTTCCTCCTTGGCTTGCGTTTATAGTTATTCTTGCTTTTGGTACGATCGTCGGGCTTTTCAATGGTTTGATAAGTTTTAATCTCCAAGGACAATCATTAATAGTTACGCTTGGAGTTGGCTTCATGGTAGTAGGTGGAGTACAGATATTGGTATCACTTCCCACTGTTACAGGTGGAACTGTGTTCGGTGTAGTTCCAGACTGGTTAAAAAACCTAGCTTCATTAAATGGAAAATTTTTTGGTCTTCCAATACCTCCAGTTATCTTAATTTGGATATTGATTTCAATTTTGTTAATTGTTGGACTAAGACACACTAAGTGGGGAAGAAACTTATATGCTGTTGGTGGAAAAAGGTTATCTGCTGACAGATTATCAATTTCTGAGAGAGCCTATTGGGTTGGAGTTTATGTCATTAGTGGGTTTACTTCTGCAGCAACTGGAGCAATGTTGCTGGGTTGGAGTGGTGGAGGGTTCATTGGTGTAGGTGATCAATATTTATTTTTAACAGTGGCAGCTGTGGCTGTAGGAGGAACTTCCTTATTAGGCGGATATGGAGGATACGGATTTACAGTAATCGGTGTTCTTGCACTTCAAGTCATTAGTACATTTTTGGCAGGACTAGGTTTAAGTTTTGAGGGTCAACAATTTATATTTGGTCTTCTTATTTTGCCTCTTGTTGCTCTTTACTCTAGAGCACCCCATATTAGGGAGCAAATATAAAAAAAATGTTTTTAATCAACAGATTTTGTCGTTTTTACAATGAATATTTATTTCAAAATATGAAACAAAAATTATTATTAGTTAAAGAGGACGGGTAATATGTACTTAAGAGGAATAAGTTTTAATGAATAAAATGCTTCTCCCTTACGACATTGTAGGGGGGTCTTTCTGGTTAATTTCTGTTGGCATGATTGGTGCCACCTTATTTTTCTTTTTTGAGCGCAGCAAAGTAAGCTCGAGATTTCATACACCGATGACAATGATAGCTGTTGTATGTTTGATGTCCTCTATACATTATTTCTTCGTAAAAAATCTTTGGGTAGTCAGCGGTACCGCCCCAACTTTATTAAGATATATAGATTGGTTTCTTAACTTTCCAATGCTTGTGCTTATTTTTTATGCAATGCTTATGTCAGTTGTCAAAGTTAAACAAGGCATGTTCTGGAGATTATTGGTTGGAACTTTAGTTTTTGTTGTAGCAGGTTTCTTAGGTGCAGCGGGTTATATGAGCAAGACATTAGGTTTCATTGTTTGGTTAGCTGGATGGTTGTACATCCTCGGTGAGCTATATGTTGGAGAGGCCGGAAGAGCAAATGCTAGATGCGGAAACGAAAATGTACAAATGGTTTTCTTCTCGAACAGACTTATTATTACAATTGGATGGGCTATATATCCAATGGGATATTTCATAGAGCATTTGGGCGGGGGCATTGACCCCAATAGTGTTAATGTGATTTATAATTTAGCAGACTTTTTAAATAAAATAGTTTTTGGTTTAATAATTTACAAAGCAGCAATACAAGACATGAGAGTTAATGGACAATAACATCAACTTAGGAGGTGATAAATAGGTATGAACATTACTAGTGGTGCAGATATTATTGCAATAATAATCTTAATAGCGTTAGCAATAGCAATTATAGTTTACTTGCTACATTGGCTGTACAGGCGTTCCTCAAAGGAAATAGCTTTTGTTAGAACTGGTATGGGAGGTGAACAAGTTGTGATCAGCGGAGGTGCCTTCGTTTTGCCTATTATTCATAACATTACCTCAGTGGGTATGAAAACTCTTTGTATAGAGGTTCAACGAAACGGGAGTAAATCTTTTATCACAAAAAATAGAATGAGGGCTGAAGTAACCGCTGAATTCTACGTTAGAGTAGCGCCTACAACTGAAGCTGTCTCAATAGCTGCGCAAACATTGGGAAATAGAACATTAGAGCCTGATCATTTAAAGGAGCTTGTTCAAGGTCGATTTGTTGATGGACTAGGTGTTGTAGCCGCAAAAATGAGCCTTGATGAAATTCAAGAGAATAGATCTGAGTACATTAAAAATGTTGCAGCTCATGTTGAAGAAGCCATTAAGCACACTGGTTTGGAGTTAGAGACTGTTTCATTGACATCTCTTAACCAAGCACCCGTGGGTGTATTCGACCCTTCAAATACATTTGATGCTGAGGGTTTAACTCAAATAACAGAATTTACTCAGTCACGTAAAAAGAAAAGAAATGATATTGAGAAAGATACAGAGGTAAGTATTCGAAATAAAAACCTCCAGTCTATCAAGCAAACTCTTGAAATTGAAAAAGAGGAAGAATTTTCAAAGTATCAACAAAAACGTGAAATCGAACAACAAAGAGCTATTGAAAATACTGAGACAGTAAAAACAAAAGCTGAGAAAGACAAAGAGTCTGAGCTGGCTGAAATCTCTTCAGAAAAAGATATTGAGATTGCAAAGATTAGCAAGAAAGACTTTGTTGAGATGGAAAAAAGTTTACAAGAAACTAAACTTATCCAAGAAATTGAGAAAAGAAGAAAAGAACAAAATGAGTTTAAACAACAAACTTCTATCGAGATTAAACAAAAAGATATTGAGACAGAAAAAACTATTCTTGAATTAGAAAGAGATGTTGAATTCAGTCGTCTAGAAAAACAAAGATCAGTTGATATCAAACTTGCTGAGGAAAAAGCTCAAACAGCAAAAGAAGAAGCTAGAAAAAGGTATGAGTCTGAAGAGGCTTATATTATGGCTGAGGAGCAAATTAAAAATGCAAAAACTGCTCAACAGAAAAATGTTGATGCGTTCAAAATTGCTGCTGAGCAAGAGACAAGAGTCTTAGATATTGAAAAGGCAAAAAGAATAGAAATTGAAGAAAAGCAAAAACAAATGGAAGTTCTAGAAAAATCTAAGTCAGTCTTAAAAACTAAAATGGAAGAAGAAAATGCTCGCGCTAAGGCTGTAGAAGCTGAGGAAAAAGTAAACACCATTAGAGATGTTGAACAAGCTGAGAAGACAAAAGCTCTTGGAGTAATAGACGCTAGTAAAAATGCTGAGAGAGAAAAGTTAGCATCGATGGCTGCAAAAATTAGATATGAAATTGAAGCAGCTGGCAAAAAAGCCCTTAATGAAGCGGAAAATGCTAGAAGTGATGCAAGTAGAAGAAGTGCGCTTAGACAAAAACTCGCTGAAAAAATTGAGGGTATTATTAGAGAATGGGTTAGACCAATGCAAAACATTGACTCAATTAAAGTTGTCGATGTAAATGGATTACCTGGATTTAGTCAAGGAGGAGGTGCTGAAGGAAGTGGCAACGCTGATAACCCCTCTGCGTCCTCAGGTGGATATTCCAAAAAAGGATCTTTAGCAGATAATGTTGTGAATTCTGCTCTTCGATATAGAGCACAACAACCGTTCTTAGATAGTCTTTTAAAAGAAATTGGTATGTCGCCCGGTGAGGCAAGTAATATCAGGAATATTTTAGGTGACTACGATGATCCTAAGAAGGATAAGCATATGAGATTTGATGAACAAGCCACAAAGACACCCAGGAAAAAGAAATAGGTATAAAACATGAGTATAGATGTAAAATCCTGGGCAAAAAAATATAAAGAGCTCACTGAAAAAGATGAAACTATAAAAGCGATGGCTAAATATTATACTTGTTCATTTCTTTTCGACATGGGTAGTGTGAAAGTAATTATCGAGATGCATGATGGAAAGGTAAAAAATATTAATACCAACCCTGGAGGTTTAGATCCATATGACTTTGCATTAAGGGCATCAGAGCAAACATGGAGAGAATTTGCAAAGCCTGTTCCAAAACCTATGTTTCATGGTATCTATGCAGCCTCATTTAGAGAAGACCTTAAAATCGAGGGCAATCATTTAGTCTTAATGCAAAATCTTAGAAACTTTACTGTTCAATTTGAATTGCTAAGACAATCAGGAGTTCCAGTATGATCAAGAGAATTGAAAGGAAAAATTTATGGCAGTAAAACATCATGACCCAATAGGTAGATACGTTACCATCGAGGTAGATGGTCAACAGTATAAAGTCTTTTATCTTTCAAATGGAAAAGGCACTCCATTAGTATGTCAGCATACTGCTGGATGCCACAATCATCAGTGGAGAGGATTACTGGAAGATGAAGAAATTACTCAAAATTATCAAGTTATCGCTTACGACCTTCCAAGACATGGTAAATCAGATCCACCTCATAATACAGAATGGTGGAAAGAAGAGTACAAATTAACAGCAGAGCATTACTGTAATTTTATTGTAGAACTTTGTAAGGCCTTAGACCTTGAAAACCCTATATTTATGGGTTCTTCTTTTGGAGGAAACGTGGCTCTTCAATTAGCTCTGAAGTATCCAAATAAATTTAAAGCTGTCATTCCTGTAGAGGCTGCGCATTATTCCCCTGGCTTTTATATTGATTGGTGGAGGCATCCTCATGCCAATGCAGCTCAAGTGTGTGGTAGTGGTGTTTGGGATTTAATGGCCCCACAATCTCCAGATATGGATAGATGGTTAACTTGGCATTATTACACTCAAGGATCAGAGGCTTTTAAAGGAGACCTTCATTTTTATTCAGTTGATCATGATTTAAGAGATGAGCTTCAAAATATCGATGGTCACAAGTGCCCTGTTATCATGCTGACTGGTACTTATGACTACCTAACCCCTCCCGAAGCAACAGAAGATACTGCCAGACAAATAAAAGGAGGAGTTTATATTGAAATGAGAGATATTGGTCATTTCCCGATGAGTGAAAACCATGAAGTCTTTAGAGTATATTTATTAGAGGCACTCAGAATTATTAAGGAAAAGACTGATTACAACTCTTAATTCAAGTTTGAGTTATGGTCGCTAATCTTTATTGGTTTTTTTTCTTTCTTGTCCTATATATAAGCTTTTGTCTTTTTTGGGGAGCTAGAACTCTTAGAAAAAATAAAACCCCTGAGGCTTACTATTTAGCAGATAGAAGTGTATCTCCTTGGGTATTCTTTTTCTCTGCAACAGTAACTACATTTGCAGGCATAACTATCATTTCTTTTCCATCATTAATTTATGCAGATGGATACTCTTTTCTAGCTACTGCTGCAATTGTAATAACAATTCCTCTCGGAAGTATACTATTTTTTAAAAGGCAGTGGATGCTAAGTAGAAAATTTAATTTTATCACTCCAGGAGAGATGTATTATAAATATTATCAAAGTAATACTCTTAGAATTGTAGTACTAATAATCGGATTATTTTTTGCTGTTCCATTTCTTGGTATAATTATTGGATCAACAGGTAATGTTGTAGAGTTTATTAGCGGAGGTGAAATAACTAGAGACTCTGCAATGTGGGCACTAACTGCTGTTGTCTTATTTTATATAGTATCTGGTGGATTTAAACCCATGGTGAGTGTAAGCGTTGTTCAATCATGGTTATTTTTTGTTTTTTTCTTAGCACTTGGTGTTGGTGTATTTAATTACTTAGGAGGTTTAAGTTTTTTTGAAGACCTATCTATGGCGAATAGCTTTATATCTTTCGGAGCTTGGGGAACTACTGGAGGTTACGGAGGCGGTGATATTTCAGGATATTTCAACGTTCCTGGTGTAATTCAGTGGGTTGCAGGTATTGGAAAAAACAACCCATTAGGAGGACCTTGGACAGCAGTTATGATTTTATCCTTTACTCTCTCTTATATGGGTATTGTGCTTTCTCCTACATTTTCGATGTGGAGCTATTCAGTAAAATCACCGAGGTCATTTTATTTTTATCAAGTTTGGGGTTCAGGTGCTGTTGTTGGAATATTTTTATTTATATTCGCCCCTTTATTAGGTGTAGGAGCACATCTTCTTGGAGCTAATAGTATTGTTAATTCAAATGGTTTTGCCATTAACCAAATATTCCCTGAGCTAAGTCTACAAAACATATCATCTTTAATTTATGTGTTTGTTGAAAGTTTCAGTAATCTCTCACCAATCATTGTTGGATTTTTAGCAATATCCATAATTGCTGCCCTTCAATCTACATTATCTGCTTTTTTAATGACCTCAGGCAGCATGGTGGCAAGAGATCTCTATAGACCATATATCGATAGTAACCCTACATGGAAAAGGGAGTTATTAGTTGCTAGGTTAGCGATGTTGTTATTAAGCTTAGCGGCACTGTATCTTGCAACTTTTTTTGAAACTTCTCTAATACTACTTGGTGGACTAGCAATCGCTTTTGGTTTCCAATTGTTTCCTGTTTTACTTGGAATGCTTTGGTTTAAATGGATCACAAGAGGTGGGGCAATTCTTGGACTCATCACCGGATTAGGTTTTGTAACTTTAGCTGAAACTTTTGGTCATAAGCTAACAGGAAATTCTCTTCCTTGGGGGCGATGGCCACTAACAATCTACTCTGGGTTATGGGGTTTATTCTTTAATGTGATTGTATGTTTTTTATCCTCTATATTTGCAAGTAATGATACAGATAAAGAACATCGAGCGTCATTTCATAATTTTTTAAATGAACATATGGGTATTCACCCATCAAGAAAAAAAATAAAATCTCTTGCTTATGTCTTCTTTTTAATTTGGGCATTCTTTTCTATCGGCCCAGGGTTAATTTTCGGAAACTTAATATTTGGTAGTGCGGATCAAAGTTATGATAATTGGGTGATGGGAGTCCCTTCACTATGGGCTTACCAAATAATTTGGTGGGTAGCGGGTATATTTCTAATTTGGTTTTTAGCCAATAAGATGGACTTATCGACTTTGCCAAAAAAACCCATACTAAATGGTGATGAACATTTGGCACCTGACGATGTTGAGGAGCAAGGAAACTATATTGACAGAATGGGAGGAGGGTATGGTTGGCCACTTATATTAATAGGTATGGCTGTGGCAACTGTAATACTTTCCGTTTATGCATTATGATGATAAAGTACTTAAAACTGAGGAGGAATAAGAATTTTTCGTATTGTGTTTCATTATTTGGAACAAAAAACTGTGCGAAAGGTTAACTATATCTAAAATAGAATTATGTCTGATTACAGCTATAAGCACCCGTCAAACGTCCAATTAAATAAAGGGCATAAACACACTGATGATTTTATTACCAAAAAATACATATTAAAAATGTTGAGAGATCCTCAAAAATTAAAATCTCTAATTGAAGAGCATAGAGCAACTCCGATTGGAAGGGCTGCTACTCGAGACCACGGCGTTATTCAGCACAGTCAAGATCTCCAAACATTATTAGATAAGTTAAGAAGAGGAAGTAAAGAAAATGGTTTTGTAACTGTTTGTTTAAGAAGGCATGAAGATTACAGAGTTGGAATAACAACAGGAGTTAGAGGTGAGCCAGTTGAAATTACTGAAGACTCTTATTCATCTGAGGAAGCATGTGAACATGCAATATTTTTAAAAAGAATTAACAGACTACTTGAGGAGTATAGCGGGGAAGAGTAATGTTAAAAATAACAGGTTATAGTGATAAGTACTCAGCTCACCCTGGCGAAGAGGTTAAATTTTATATTAATGCTGAATACAATGACAGTTATGAAGTTCAATTAGTCCGCTTAATACACGGTGATACAAATCCTGAAGGCCCAGGATATAAAGAGGCCGAAATAGATGCTAGTTGCAATGGAACCTATCAAGGGAAAAACCAGAGAATACATGGTGGATCATATATCATCATGCCCCAACACGATAATTTAAATTTAGAAAGCTTCACTATGCAGGCTTACATTTTCCCAACCACCCCTGACAAAGGCAGACAAGGAATTTTCACCAAATTTAATGAAGAAGAAAAAAAAGGCTATGGCCTTTTCGTTAATGATGAAGGCTGTTTATCTGTAGAAATTGGTGATGGCTCTCAGGTTGTTACTGTCTCCTCAGAAAAAAAGCTTTTAAGAAAGGTCTGGTATCTGGTTATTGCAACATTTGATGCTCAATCGAGAAGGCTTACCCTTCATCAAGAACCTAGAGTTACATCTACAAATGGTGGCTTAGGTATGGCTATTTTGAATCCAATTGAAGAAACCTCAGCTATTATTGAGACCACTAGCTCAGTTTTACCTGCTGCTAATGACGCTCCATTGCTAATTGCTGCCACAACACTCAACAATAGATCAGGTAGACATATTTCTGGCGGACATTTTAAAGAGGTACCTCACCCTATTGAATTACCTGAGCAAACAAAGACATTTAATGGAAAGATAGACAGACCTAGATTATCTAATATTGCGCTATCGAAGGCTGAAATTGAAACACTTGCATCAAGCTATGATGAGTGTAATACCACTGTCAGGTCAACAGTCGTAGGTGCCTGGGATTTTCATGCGAATATTGGCAAAAACATTGCCTCAACAAAGATTGTTGATACTTCTCCAAATAATCACCACGGATTTATTATTAATATGCCAAACAGAGGTATGACAGGACATAACTGGACAGCGGATGAAATGGTTTTCCATCATAAACCTGAGGAATATGGTGCAATTCATTTTCATGACGATGATATAGACGATGCAAGATGGGATGTAGACTTTACTTTAAAAGTACCTGAGGGATTAAAAAGTGGTGTCTACGCTGCAAGACTAAGAGTAGACGGACGAGAGGAATCAGAAAATGAGGACTATATTCCATTTTGTGTTAAACCTCCGAAGGGAACAGCAACAGCAAAAACTTTATTCTTATTGCCTACTAATAGTTACATGGCTTACTCCAATGATAATCTTGGAACCAACTCTGTGGTAGCACAATTGCTTGCAGGTAAAGTGCCTGTGCTTGAGCCAGCAGATTTATATTTAAATGAACATAGAGAATACGGGCTATCAACTTATTCACTTCACTCAGACGGACATGGTGTATCAATATCATCAAGACTAAGACCAATCCTTAATATGAGACCCAAATACAGACATTGGCTTTCTCCTTCATTATGGCAACTCAATGCCGACTTACATCTTACTGATTGGCTAGAAGAAAAAGGTTTTGATTTTGATGTTCTGACAGACGAGGATTTGGAACATGAAGGTATAAATTTATTAAATCGTTATAAAGTTGTGATGACTGGAAGTCACCCTGAGTATTCATCTGAGAAATATATGGATGCTCTAGAGTCATATCAAATGCAGGGTGGTAGATGTTTTTATCTAGGATCAGATGGATTTTATTGGATTAGTGAGTATCATCCTGACAACCCTAATATTACCGAAGTTCGAAAAGGTGAAGCAGGCACAAGAGCATGGACATCTAACCCAGGTGAATACAATAATGCTTTTGATGGTAAATATGGAGGTATGTGGAGAGCTCGAGGAAGAATACCTTCTAAAGTTTGTGGGTTAACTTTTACATCTTATGGATTTGACGTGTCCTCATACTACAAAAGAGAAGAAGATAGTTTTAAACCTGAATGTTCATGGATCTTTGAGGGGATTGGAGCAGATGAGGTGATTGGTGATTTTGGTTTAGTTGGTGGAGGAGCTGCCGGTTTGGAGTTAGACAGATACGACTTAGAATTTGGAACCCCACATAATGCTTATTATTTGGCTCGCTCGCAGGATCACTCTAATATGATGTTGCAAGTTAACGAGGAAATACACTTTGCTGTTCGTGGTTACTATGGTGGTGGTCATGAAAATCCAATGGTCAGAGCTGATATGATTTACTATAAAACACCTAACAATGGAGCAATGTTTGCACCAGGGTCTTTGGCTTGGTGCGGTAGTCTCTCACACAATAATTACAATAATAATGTCTCTAGAATAATGGAAAATACGCTTAAAGGTTTCTTAAAGGACGGACCTTTACCTTAAACTATGAAAAAACAAAATATGCAGGAGATTCCATGGGGGAAAGAGACACTTGGCGCTCTGGATACTCCGTTAAATGAATTAGAAAAAAAAGCACTTCAAAATCTAGACATCGATAAATTAAACGATATGGCAGAGTGCCTTTTTGCTTTGAATAATAGACATTATGGCCCTATTCCTGGGACATATATGGTCATGTGTGTTGAACCCGGTAAAACCTGGTGTGTTGGACAGCTCAGTGCTGATAGAGCAAAACCTTTTGTTCTTTTTCCTGAACTTGTTTTCGACTCAGTTGAAAAAGCAACAAAAGCTGCCGAAGCTCTTAAGGCTGAAAAAGCTGAGAGCGTACCCTGTAGAAATATCTAACGACATGGCTAAAGCCAATGTCATGATTGATAATCAAAAAACTAGAGTTACAGAGTGGTCTTTTGAAGTTGGGGACTCAACTGGTCAGCATATTCATGAATACGATTATGTGGTAGTGCCCTTGTTAGATGGGGAGCTAAAAATTGTTAATCATGATGGTGAGGAGACAATTTCAAAACTAGCAAAAGGTGGATCCTACTTTAGAGAAAAGGGAGTTAACCACAATGTATTTAATAACAATGATTTTATTTATAAATTTATTGAGATAGAATTTAAGTAGATGGAAAAAAAATTAAGCGTTAGTTACAAAAAATCTGATTTAGATCAATTTGATAAAATTATTACAAATAAACAAACAGATCAAAAAGTAAAAGAATATTCCATAAAAGAAGCAATTGAAGAGTCAAAAAAAGAATATAGTCACTTAATGAACTCACAAGTTTCTACTGACATGAGGCTCTATATGTTCCAGACCGGAACTCTAAAAACGAAAATGAAATATATTAAAATGAACCAATCTAATGAGGACTTTGAGATACCTGTTCCATGGTTTTTGATAAGACACCCAAAAGGGGATGTGGTCATTGACGGAGGCAATGCAAAAGAGGTCAGTGAAGATAAACATGCTCATTGGGGTTCTGTTGTTGCGGCTTATGATCCAATTATGGGAAAAACTGAAAATTGTATTGATCAACTTAACTCTATTGGGGTTAATCCAGCAGGTATAAGATATGTCTTACATTCTCATCTTCACCTCGATCACTCAGGTGGTGTTGGAAGGTTTCCTAATGCAACACACCTAGTTCAACAAAAGGAATATGATTATGCTTTCAATCCTGATTGGTTCTCAAAGCCTGCATATATTAGAAAAGACTTTGATAAACCTGGAATTAATTGGAAATTTTTAAGAGATAAAAATGATGATTTTTATGACTTATATGGCGACGGATCAATAATTGTAATTTTTACTCCGGGGCATGCACCGGGCCATCAGTCTTTTTTAGTTAATTTACCAAATTCAGGTTATGTATTGCTTACTATAGATGCAGCTTACACAATGGATCATTGGAACAATTTAACACTACCAGGTCTTGTTTGCTCTGCTGTTGACGTTGTTGACTCTGTAAAAAAACTCAAAAAAATTGCAAAAGACAAAAATGCTACAGTAGTCACTGGGCATGACCCGCATGCTTGGGAAGAATTTAAAAAAGCCCCAATGTTTTATTACGACTAATTTATGTCTGACTATTTCAAAGATATACCTACGATTAAATATGAAGGTAGAGACTCTACTAATCCACTTTCATTTAAATTTTATGATGCTAATAAAAAAATTCTAGGAAAAACATTAGAGGAACATCTGAGAATGGCAGTATGTTACTGGCACACCTTTAATTGGCCAGGGGGTGACCCTTTTGGAGGACAGACATTTTTAAGACCATGGATGGAAGCAGGAGATAAAATAGAACAAGCAAAAGATAAGCTCAATAATGCATTCGATTTTTTTGAAAAATTAGGAATACCATATTTCTGTTTTCATGACGTAGATGTTGCTCCAGAGGGTAAAAGTTTTTCGGAGACAGAAAAAATACAAAAAACCATTATCGATGAAATTTCAAAAAAACTTGAAACAAGTAAAGTAAAACTTCTTTGGGGAACAGCAAATTTATTTAGCCACCGCAGGTACATGTCTGGTGCTGCTACTAATCCTGATCCTGATGTTTTTCAATATGCAGCTGCTCAAGTGAAGATGTGTATGGAAAATACAATGCTTTTAGGTGGACAAAATTATGTTTTATGGGGAGGTAGAGAGGGTTACGAAACAATTCTAAATACTAATATGAAACAAGAATATGATCAGCTTGGTAGATTTTTGAACATGGTAGCTGAGCATAAGCACAAAATTGGTTTCAAGGGTTTACTTCTGATTGAGCCTAAACCCCATGAGCCAACGAAACATCAATATGATTTTGACTCTGCTAATGTTTTTGCATTTCTTCAAAAATATGGTTTAGAAAGAGAATTCAAGCTAAATATCGAACAAAATCACGCTATTTTAGCAAAACATTCATTCGAGCACGAGATTGCATATGCACTTTCCAATGACATCTTTGGGAGTATTGATATTAACAGAGGAGACTATTTAGTAGGATGGGACACAGACCAATTCCCAAACAATGTAGAAGAATTAGTTTTGCCTTTTTACTACATTTTTAAAAATGGTGGTTTTTCCTCAGGAGGTCTTAACATGGATGCTAAGATTAGAAGACAATCAATAGATCCTGAGGATCTATTCTATGCACATATTGGCTCTATGGATACTTGTGCTAGAACTCTTATTGCTGTTGAAAAAATGATTAATGATGGTAGTTATGAAAATTTTTTAAAACAAAGATATGAACGGTGGGCATCTGAAAAACAACTCATGACTTCAATGTCTCTTGAAGATATTCATAAAACTGTCATTGCTAATAATATAAACCCTCAACCAAAGTCCGGTCGCCAAGAATATCTTGAAAATCTAATTAATTCTTTTGTCGATTGAGTCGATGAAAATTACAAAATTTCTATTTGATTTAGGTAATGTTTTTTTTGATTGGGATCCACATTATGTATTTAAAAATATCATTCCTGATCAAACTAAAAGAGAATATTTTATGAATACAATCGCGTTCCCTCATTTAGATATGAGATGCGATGCTGGAGTAAAAATTGATGACGCAGTAAAAGATGCAATAAAAAACTTCCCTAATTATGAGAATGAAATAAAGCAATATTATCCAAATCACAGGAATATGGTTAACGGGGTTTATCAAGATACAGTTGATATTTTTCGAAAAATAAAATCAAGTGGTTATCCCTGCTATGTCTTGTCAAACTGGTCAGATGAGACTTATGAGGGTATGGAAGATCAACACCCATTCTTGAAAGAATTTGATGATAAAATTATCTCTGGTAGAGAGTTTTTAGTAAAACCAGACCCTGAAATTTATAAATTAGCGATTTCAAGATTTAATTTAACACCTGAACAAACTCTTTTCATTGATGATCGTATTGAAAATATTGAGGCAGCGCAATCACTTGGCTTTCAAACTATTCATTTAACTGACCCACTGACAATAAAAAGTCAAATAGCAAATCATATAATTGTTTAAATTAGACAATAAAATAGGCCTAGGATTGGCTTCTCTTGGGAGGCCCGGATATATAAACATTGGTCATAGTTCAGATTTAGGCAGCGACATATCAAAAAATTCTATGAGATCTCATTGTCACGAAGTACTTAGTCATGCTTACAAGAGAGGTATTCGATATTTCGATGCGGCAAGGGTATATGGAGATGCTGAGGAATTTTTATCTAGTTGGATTAGAGCTCAAAAACAATTTGATGGTTTTGTGGGGTCTAAGTGGGGCTATGAATATTTAGCAAATTGGGAAGTTCAGGCAGATCAACACGAAAGAAAAGATCACTCAGTTGAATTTTTAAAACAACAATGGGTGGAGACAAGACTTAATTTAGGAAAAAGTATTGATCTTTACCACATTCATTCTGTCAATTCAGAAAGTAAAGTCTTAGATGATATTAATGTTCTAAAGGAGCTTGAGACAATAAAGAAAAATGGAATAGAAATAGGAATCTCAACAAGTGGCCCAGATCAAGAGAAAACTATTAATGACCTTTTAATTAAGAATGAAAAACTTAATCTATTTTCTTATTTACAAACGACCATTAATATCTTTGACCAATCTTGTATTTCCATTTTAAAAGAAGTATCTGAAAAAAAGATCAATGTAATTGCAAAAGAGATTTTCTCAAATGGAAGACTAACTAATTCTAATAAAGAATTTCATCAAAACAAAATTAAAGAATTAAATTCAGTTGCCTCATCTATGGATTTAACTTTGGAGCAATTGTCTTATCTCTGGGTTTATCGACTACCGTTTGTTAAAATTTGTCTAACAGGAGCATCAACAATCAAACAGTTGGATGAAAATTTAAGTTGTCTTGAAAAAATAGATACCGAATTGCCCTCTCTTGAGTCTTTTAGCCTGTCCACTCAAGATTATTGGGAAACACGTAAAAAACTAAGTTGGAATTAATTGAAACTTACCCAGCTTGAATTTGATGAGCTTGAGGCGATTGACCTTTCGATAAATTTAATACCTTCAAGTCCATCTTCTACACTTGGAAAATGGTGATTTTCCTCATTAAATTTGCCATTTTTCTGATCAATTAGTGCATTAGCTACATCTGTATATATATTTGCAAAGCCCTCTAAATATCCCTCGGGGTGTCCAGCAGGAATTCTAGTAACATCTCCTGCATCGCTCATAGCACCTGATCCACCCCTTGTAATTTTTTGTTTGGGTTCTCCAAATTTTGTAAAGTAAAGGTAATTTGGATCTTCTTGGCACCATTCTATTCCGGCCTTGTTGCCGTAAATTCTTATTTGTAAATGATTTTCATTTCCTGGGGCTACTTGAGAAGACCAAATAGTACCTTTTGCTCCTCCTTTAAATCGTATCGATATTTGAGCATTATCATCTAATTTTCTCCCAGGTACAAAAGATGTTAACTCTGCAGATATCTCCTCTGTATTGAGATCAGTTATAAACCTAATCAGATTGTAAGCATGAGTTCCAATGTCACCAATACATCCACCAGCACCTGATTGATTAGGATCAGTTCTCCAAGAGGCCTGTTTGTTTCCCCCATCATTAATTCTATTTTCTAAATCTTCGGTCAGCCAATCTTGAGCATACTCTGCTTGAATTACTCTTATTTCACCTAAGTCACCTCTCTTACAAAGAGCTCTGGCATTCCTAATCATGGGATAAGCAGTGTAGTTATGAGTTAAAGCAAAAAGAACATTATTGTCTTTTTTACATTTTATTAGTTCCTCACATTGATTAACATTCATGGCGAGGGGTTTGTCACAAATTATGTTAAAGCCTTTCTCCATGAAAGCTTTAGCGATCGGATGGTGCATATGATTTGGTGTCACTATGGCTACAGCATCTATTTTATCCTCTCTGATCAATTCTTTTTCGACCATTTCAAGGTAGTCCTTATAATTCCTTTCATCTGCTATTCCAATATCTCTTCCAGAGGCTTGAGCTTTTTCAGGATTAGATGAAAAGGCACCAGCGACCAGTTCAAAGCGGTCATCAATTCTAGATGCAATACGGTGAACCTCTCCAATAAATGCTCCTGACCCGCCACCAACCATTCCTAATTTTAATTTTTTGGTCATATTATCATTTAATTCTAAGCATTTTTTTGTTCGCATCTTGATCAGTCCCAGCATCGGCAAAATCATCGAAAGCATTCTCGGTCACTCTAATTAGATGATCTTTAATAAATACAGAACCCTCTTTAGCTCCGTCTTCAGGGTGTTTCAAAGCACACTCCCATTCTAAAACAGCCCATCCATCAAAGCCGTAAGTAGTAAGTTTGGAGAAAATTGACTTGAAATCTACTTGCCCATCTCCTAAAGACCTAAATCGACCTGCTCTGTTCTTCCAAGATTGAAATCCACTATAGACCCCTTGTTTACCAGTGGGATTGAGTTCTGCATCTTTGACATGAAACATTTTTATTTTCTCGTGATAAATATCAATATGCTGCAAATAATCTAAATGTTGCAAAACAAAGTGGCTTGGATCATATAACATGTTGCATCGCTCATGATTACCTACTTTATCTAGAAACATTTCAAAAGTTATTCCATCAAAAAGATCCTCGCCTGGATGAATTTCATAACACAAATTCACCCCACACTCATCAAATTCATTAAGAATTGGTTTCCACCTTTTAGCTAGTTCGTCAAATGCAGTTTCAACTAACCCTTCTGGTCTTTGAGGCCATGGATAAACATATGGCCAAGCCAATGCTCCTGAAAAAGTAACATGTTCAGTCAATCCAAAATTTTTTGAAGCTTTAGCAGCCATCATTAATTGATCGACTGCCCATTGCTGCCTTGCAGATGGATTCCCTCTAACCTCTGAGGCTGCAAAACCATCAAATACTGAGTCATATGCAGGATGAACAGCTACAAGCTGACCTTGGAGATGCGTCGATAGCTCAGTTAGATTTAAATTAAAACTTTTAAGAGTCCCTTTTATTTCGTCACAGTAATCTTTGCTTTCAGATGCCTGTTTTAAATTAATTAACCTTTCATCCCAACTAGGTATTTGAACACCTAAGTATCCCAAATCACTAGCCCATTTTGAGATATTCTCTAAATTGTTAAACGGAGCATCATCACCTGCAAATTGAGCTAAAAATATAGCTGGACCTTTAATAGACATCGCTTAACCCCCCTCCTGCGACAAACTATAATATTACAGTTAACTGCTATTTAAAATGTTTTTAAAACTATGAATAATCTGCATTTATAAATATGTAAAAAGACTGTATAATCAGCTAATTTTGTTATTAAAGAGGAGGAATAATAACATGAGAAAAATACTATCTGTATTTCTAGTTCCTGTTTTTGCCTTACTTTTTTCTTTGAATGCTAAATCTGAGTCTTTGACTTTGGGCTGGGCCGCTTGGGATCCTGCTAATGCATTACAAGAATTAAGTAAAGAATTTACAGCTGAAACAGGCGTTGAAATGAACTTCGAATTTGTGCCATGGCCAAATTTTGCTGAGAGAATGCTTAACGAGTTAAATAACCAAGGTAAAACTTTTGACTTGTTAATTGGTGACTCACAGTGGATTGGACAAGGTGCTGAATATGGTCACTATGTTAAGTTAAATGATTTCTTTGATGCTAACGGAATTTCAATGGATGATTTTAACCCAGCAACTGTTTACGCATATTCAACATGGCCAAAAGGATCACCTAACTATTACGCTCTTCCAGCAATGGGTGATGCTTTAGCATGGGCTTATCGAAAAGACTGGTTTGATAGACCAGAACTTCAAGCTGAATTTAAAAGTAAGCATGGATATGATCTAGGTGTTCCAAAAACTTGGGATGAGTTATATGACATGTGTACTTTCTTCCAAGGAAGAGAAATTGATGGACAAGTAAGATACGGTGCAGCTATCAATACAGAGCGTGGATCTGAAGGTATTACCATGGGTGTAACAGCAGCCATGTACGCATGGGGTATGGAATACGAAAATCCTGATAACCCATACGAGATGGACGGTTATTTTAACTCAGATGCTTCTGTAGAAGCTGTTGAATTTTACAGAAAAATGTATGAAGATTGTGCACCTCCAGGGCATTCAGATGCTTATATGGTCGCAAATCTTGATGCATATAAATCAGGACAGGTTGCATTTCAAATGAACTGGTATGCTTTCTGGCCTGGCGTTTCTAAAGAAGACAGTGACGGAAGAGTTTCTGGTTTCTTTGCTAACCCATGTCAAAACGTATGTGCAGCTACCCTTGGTGGTCAAGGTATCTCAGTTGTGAGTTACTCTGATAAACAAGACTTGGCTCTTGAATACATGAAGTGGTTTGCAAAGCCAGATATTCAACAAAAATGGTGGGATTTAGGAGGATATTCATGTCATATGGATGTTCTTGGATCACCTGATTTCGTTGACTCAGCTGTTTACGCACAAGGATTCCTTGACTCAATGGGCATCGTCAAAGACTTTTGGCAAGAGCCTACATTTGTTGAATTAATGCTTCCAATGCAGGAGAGAATTCATGACTACGTTGTGAATGGAAAAGGTTCTGCAAAAGACGCATTAGACAAAATCATTGATGATTGGACTGAAGTCTTCGAAGACGACGGTAAAATTTAATCACTAAATTAATATAAAGGGTGGGATTAATCCCACCCTTCAATCTAAAACATATATGAAAAGTGCTGTTAAAAAGTTCAAAGGCTTATCTGATAAAGCAATAGCCTGGATTTTCATAGCACCAACTCTAATTCTATTACTTGCTATAAATATTTATCCTCTCATTTATGCCATAAGAATGTCATTCACCAATTTTTATGCCAATAAAATAGGTAGAGAAGTAAAATTTGTGGGTTTAAAAAACTATAAAAAGATTTTAGGAAAAGAAGAGATATGGGAAAAGATGCAGATAACTGCCCACTTCGTTTGTTGGACATTAGTCTTACAAGCATTAATTGGATTGGGTCTTGCTCTTCTTTTAAATAAAAAATTTAAAGGCAATGAACTACTTACTACTTTAATAGTTTTACCAATGATGCTTTCCCCTGCAGTTGTAGGTGTATTTTGGACTTACTTATATAATCCTCAAGTAGGTTTATTTAATTACGTAGTTAATTTTTTCTATGACTTTGGTATTTTTGATATGATTGGTTCAAGCACTTTAGCTCCTTGGTCAATTGTGATTGTTGATACATGGATGTGGACACCTTTTACCATGTTAATTTGTCTGGCAGGATTAAGATCAATCCCAAATTATTTGTACGAGGCTGCAGAGGTTGACAGAGCTAGTAAGTGGCAGCAATTTATCCATATAACATTGCCATCTGTCCTTCCTTTTCTACTTCTTGCATTATTATTTAGAGGGATCGAGAATTTCAAAATGTTTGATCTGGTCGCTGAGCTTACTTCAGGGGGTCCAGGATCGGCGACTGAACTAGCATCAATCAATTTAAAACGTGAAGCATTTGAAAAATGGAAAACAGGTTACAGCTCTGCTTTTGCTGTAATATTATTTGTCACCATATTCGGCTTTGGAAATGTGTATGTAAAAGTTATGAACAAAATTAAAGAGCGATAATGGACACTTCAAGATCACCACTAGAAGCAACAGGATTTTCAAGAAAATTAGCTGCCACTATCATCATCGTTTACATGATTGTAACCCTGATACCGATCACATGGATGGTTGCTACAAGCTTTAAAAGTGTTGATAGTGCTATCTCTTACCCACCAGAGGTTTTTTTTGAACCATCTTTAGAGGGTTATGTGAATTTATTTACAAATCGATCAAGGCAACCCAAGGATTATTTGGACTCTCTCCCACCACCAGATACGTGGTATGAGGAGTTAGTTCGTAGTAGAGAAATGGTCATAACAGGTCCATCAAAATTTTTACCGAGGTATTCCAATTCTTTGATAATTGGATTTGGTGCCACATTCTTTTCGGTATTTTTAGGCTCCTTAGCTGCCTATGCTCTCTCAAGATTTAAAGTCCCACTGAAAGATGATTTATTATTTTTTATTTTATCTACGAGAATGTTCCCACCAATAGCAGTGGCAGTACCTATATTTATTATGTACAGAAAACTTGGTCTTGGTGATACTCACGTTGGCATGATTATTCTGTACACTGTTGTAAATTTAAGTTTGTCAGTTTGGCTATTAAAAGGCTTTATGGATGAGATACCGAGAGAGTATGAGGAGGCTGCGATGATAGATGGTTACTCTAGAATGCAAGCATTTTTTAAAGTAGTCCTTCCGCAAGCAACTACAGGTATTGCAGCAACAGCAATTTTCTGCATGATATTCTCTTGGAATGAATATGCATTTGCTGTTTTACTAACACAATTTAATGCGCAAACTGCACCACCATTTATCCCAACAATTATAGGAGAGGGTGGTCTTGATTGGCCTGCTATTGGAGCAGGGACAACATTATTTTTAATCCCAGTGATGATATTTACAGTTGTATTGAGAAAGCATCTTCTAAGGGGAATAACATTTGGAGCAGTAAGAAAATAATGGCTGAGAAAAAAAGTTTATTGAGA
>CACMWX010000002.1 GCA_902617515.1 uncultured Alphaproteobacteria bacterium | reverse complement strand
CCTAAGATAGTTGATTTGACAACAACACCAACTATTTTTTTATTTTTATAAAACAAATCATTTGGCCATTTGTAGTCAAAGTTAATATTAAAATTAATTTTAAAAAATTTGTGGATTATATAACAAACATAAAAGTTATTTCTTAAAGCTTGTGAAGCTTTTAATTTTTGATTAATTGTTAAATAAATATTTCCTATAGGGCTTAACCATTTTTTTTTACCCCTTCCAGTACCTTTAATTTGCCTAAAAGATTGGATATATAAATTATTATTTTTTAAAATTTTTTTATAATTATTAAAGCTGATAATTTTATCTTGTGTAGAATTAATTGAGTCAAAGATAACTTTATACAATTTTTATTTGAAAAGATTATCTACTAAATTAATTAAAGGGTCTGGATAGATGAAAAATAGAGTTATAATTAATCCAGATGAAATAAATATAACTTTGCCTGTTTTGTTATTATCATCTAGTAACTCTATTTCTGATTTATTGAAAAACATATTCTTAATAATTGTTAAGTAATAGAATGCAGCAATTACTGAACTTAAAACAGCAATAATTGATAATAAAATAAATCCATCGTTTATAGAAGCTGAAAGAATGAAGAACTTTGCGAAGAACCCTGCAAAAGGTGGTATTCCCGCAAGAGAAAAGAAAAACACCAACATACTTATGGATTTTGAATTTGAGGTAAATCTTAAACCATTTAGTTGGGATATTTTTGTAAATTCCCCATCTACAGTTCTCAAGTTCAGTAAAATAGCAAAAATGCCAAATGTAGTAACCAGATAAATAATCAAGTAAAAAAATAATGTACCCTCAGACATAAATTGATAACTCATTATTCCGAGAAGCATAAAACCAATGTGGTTGATAGAGCTAAAGGCTAGAAGTCTTTTTATAACCTTTTGTGTAATGGCTCCATATACTCCTACTAATAATGAAATAGCACATACCATTTGAAAAATATAATTAAGAGATTTGATATCAGAAATGTTAAGTTCTTGATAAACCCTGAATAAAAATATTAATGATGCAAATTTAGGTAAAGTTGCAAAAAAGAGTGTAGATATAGTTGGAGATCCTTCGTAAACATCAGGTGTCCAAATATGAAATGGAGCAGCAGAAACTTTAAAAAATAAAGAAATAAGAACTAATGATAATCCTATTTCGCTTATTGCAGTGAAATTATCTAGGTTTTGTATATTAAAAGACCCAGTATCGTAATAAATCATTGAAATACCAAATAAAAGAAATCCTGATGATAAAGCACCAAGAGAAAAATATTTTATACCTGCTTCATTTGAAGATAAATTTTTAGTATTGAAAGCAGCCATCAAGTACAAGGATAAAGATTGTAGCTCTAAACCAATAAAAGCTGTTAAAAAATTATTACTAGAAATAAGAACAAATGAGCCAAGAATAGCAAAGAGTAAAAATAACACATACTCGTATCTATATAAATTTTCATTCTTTAAGGGTCTTTTTAACAGTAAAATGAATACGATTGAGCCAATAGATAAAATAATCTTAGATAAAACAAATAAATTAATTGTATTAAGTGACATTTGTGTGGAGCTATAAAAATCTTTTCCATAATTTAAAAGCAAAATACTCAACAAAATGAAACCTGAAGTATTTAAAGATATAGCTCTGTCCTTATTAAATAATCCAAAACATAAAGTTATTAAAATTAAAGATAAGATAAAAATTTCTGGTATGAATTGAAATAAATTAATCATTATATAATGCTTAAGGAAATACTCTTATTTATCATTTCAAATAAAAGTTTTGGATAAATTCCTAAAAGAATTGTGAGAAATGCTAAACAGGAGAAGTAGAAAATTTCAATATTTGTTAAATCAGCTAATTGCTTAATATCTGATTTTAAATCTCCGAAATTAATATTTTTGTACAATAAGAGCATGTATGAAGCTCCTAAGATTACTCCAATAGCGGTAAAAAAAGTAAGATAAACACTAACACTTATAGTTGACATTATAACTAAGAACTCCCCAACAAAACCACTAGTTCCAGGAAGTCCCACAGATGAGAGCATAAAAACCATAAAAAAGAATGAATATTTAGGCATTACATTTGTTACACCACTATAATCAGATATCATTCTGGTGTGATGTCTTTCGTATACGACACCAACTATTAAAAATAATGCTGCAGAAACAATTCCATGACTTATCATCTGAAAATACGCACCATTAATTCCATCTTGAGTTAAAGTGAAAATGCCAATGGTGACAAATCCCATATGAGCAACAGAGGAATAGGCAATCATTTTTTTCATATCTAGTTGTCTAAGAGCTACGATTGAAGTGTAAACAATAGCTACACAACTTAGTGCAAAAATTATTGGTTGGAAATAAATTGAGGCATACTCAAAAAAAGGTAAAGATAGTCTTATAAAACCGTATGCACCTAATTTAAGAAGCACACCAGCCAAAATTACTGATCCACTCGTGGGCGCTTGAACGTGTGCATCAGGTAACCATGTATGAAAAGGAAACATTGGTACTTTTACTGCAAAAGATGCAAAAAAACATAAAAAGAGAACCAACTCAATTTGCTGATCAAATGTAAAGTCCGAAATTAACTCAATATTGCCTGATTTCACTTTAGAAATTATATAAATAATCGCAAGTAACATTAAAACAGATCCTGCTAGTGTGTAGAGAAAGAATTTGAAAGTAGCATAAAGTCTATTTTCTCCTCCCCAAATTCCAATAATCAAAAACATCGGGATTAAAACAGCTTCAAAGAAAACGTAAAAAATTACAAGATCGATACTAACAAATACTCCTATAATAAAACTTTCAAGCAATAAAAAATAAATAACAAATTCTTTGGCTCTATTTTGAATAGAGTTAATAGAACACAATAAACAAATAGGTACTAAGAAAGTAGTCAGTAATATAAGTGGTATTGAAACACCATCAACACCGACATAGTAATTTATATCGAACTTATCAAACCAAGTATGAAACTCTATAAATTGATAACCATTTTTTGATTTATCATAAAAAATTGGTAATAATAAACTAAGAAGAAATTCACCTGTTGTTATCCATAAACCTGATAGAAAAATAGTTTTATTTTTAAGTTGCGTGCTACTTGAAAGTGAGAGTGTTAATGCTCCTATGATAGGCGTTAGAATTAAAAGTGATAATATTGGGAAACTCATCTTAGGTTATGGATATATAAAAAATGATAGTTATAAAGAGTGTGAAACCAGAAATTATTATAAAAGTGTAATCAAAAATATACCCTGTTTGTATCCTTTTAAATGCTTTTGAAATTGAAGAAACTATCGAGGCACTTCCATTTGGTAAATACTTATCGATTATACCTTGGTCTATTTTAGTCCATAAAAACTTACCTAAATTGTAAAGTGGTAAAACAAAAATTTTATTATAAAGTTCATCAAAATACCATTTGTTCAAAATAAAATTATATATTGAGTGGAAACGTTTTTTTAAGTCAGCAAGTTTATTTAAATTATAACCATAATAATAAACCGCTAGCCCTACACCAAAAGCTACCAAAGATTTTGATAAAATTGGATAAAAAGAGGAGTAATATTGCTTATCTTGACTCAAAAATATTATTCCGTTCCAGAAATTTTTTGAATTATATCCTGCTAATAAATCGTTTAGAAAGAAGCCTGCCAGAATTGCCCCTACGGAAAGTAATAATAATGGAACTAACATAAAAGGACCAGATTCATGAATTTTTTCATAATCATAAGATCCATTATAATTCCCATGAAACACCTTAAATATGAGCCTGAAAGAGTAAAATGCAGTCATGGCAGAGACTATAGCTAAAATTATATAAACCAATGGGCCTAAACTAATTAAGTTAAATGATGAACTTAAAATTAGATCTTTTGAAAAGTAACCTGATGAATATGGAAAACCTATAATAGCTAGTGTACCTATCCACATCATTACTGCAGTGATTTTCATCTT
This sequence comes from uncultured Alphaproteobacteria bacterium, assembly GCA_902617515.1. Classification (GTDB taxonomy): domain Bacteria; phylum Pseudomonadota; class Alphaproteobacteria; order HIMB59; family HIMB59; genus HIMB59. The sequence continues at coordinate 81,089 of CACMWX010000002.1, read as the reverse complement.
TGAAAAAAGATTTCCCATTTTATCCATGTCTTGCTCATCATGAACACCATGAATAACAGACCCTGAAGATAAAAAGAGTAATGCCTTAAAATAACCATGTGTTATTAAATGAAAAATTGCGATATTAAATGCGCCTAAACCACAAGCCACAAACATAAAACCCAACTGACTACAAGTTGAATAAGCTATTACCTTTTTTATATCTTTTTGAAAAAAGCCCACTGATGCAGCGAAGAATGCTGTTAACAGACCTATTATTAAAACAAAAGTCATTATGAAGTCAGACATGACCATTAATTCTGAAAATCTTACAGTCAAGAAAACACCAGCTGTTACCATTGTTGCTGCATGAATTAATGCTGAGACAGGTGTGGGTCCCTCCATAGCATCAGGTAACCATGTATGAAATCCAAACTGAGCAGATTTTCCCATAGCACCTATGAAAAGGAAAAAACAAGAAAAAATTAAAGCATTAATTTCAAATCCTAAAAAATTAATTTGATAGCTAAATAATTTCTCTTTCCCTTCAATTATTTCATTAATAGATAATGTGTCTAAAAATATATAGAGAGTTGCAATACCGATGAGAAATCCAAAATCTGCAACTCTGTTTACTAAAAAAGCTTTCATAGCAGCTAAATTTGCAGACTTCTTATGATGCCAGAAACCTATCAATAAATAAGAGGCTAGACCAACACCCTCCCATCCAAAAAATAATTGAATTAAATTATCACTTACAACTAAGGCAACCATACAAAAGGTAAATAGACTCAAATAAGTCATGAACCTTACTTTTGAGTTATCATGAGACATGTACTCAATTGAATAAATGTGAACCAATGCAGAAACTGTGAGAACAAGTGTTAACATCAAAAGAGTAAGAGAATTTACAGAAATTCCCCAATTAAAGAACTGACCAGAAACAAAAAACCACTCTAGGACAGGAATTATAATTTCAGACGATGAAGAACTAGAAAAACTAATAAATAAGAACCAACTTAAAATAGCTGCTATAGATATTAGAGTAGAAGAGAAATATTGGGCAGTTTTTTCACCTAATAACACTCCAAAAGGATATGTAAAAATGGTTGAAATTAGAGGAAGAAAAAAAAGTAATTTATAACTTAACATTAATCTTTTAGTTGATTGATTTGAGTAATATCAATCTCTCCCTTATTTCTGAAATAAATAACTAATATAGCTAAGCCAATTGCTGCTTCTGCAGCGGCAATAGTTAAAATAAAAATGGAGAATACCTGACCATTAATATCATTTAGGAAAACCGAAGCAGATACAAAATTAATATTTGCAGCCAATAATATAATTTCAATACACATTAAAATTAGAATCATATTTCTTCTATTTAAAAATAATCCGAAGCACCCAATGATAAAAACAATTAAAGAAAGTATGAAGAAATGATTATACGTAAGGCTAGTCATCTTTAATACCTTCACCAGAGTTAATTTTTACTAGTTTTACTCTATCTTGGGCTGTAGTTGAGTTTTGACTTTCTATGTTTTGTCTTTTGATAGTTGGTCTATACACATGTGTTAAAACAATTGCACCAATCATAGCAAGTAACAAAACGATACCGCTTAACTGAAAATCAATAAAATACTCTGTGTAAAGCACATCTCCAATTTGCTCAGTATTATTTTTAGATCTAATAAAAGTGTCTAAATTTTCTTTTGAAGTTTTAAATACAGTTAAATAGATTATTTCAGCTAAAATTATACCAGCAAAAAGTAACGCAAGGGGTATATATCTTTTAATGTTGAACATTAAAGTTGTGATTTGAATATCGAGCATCATCACAACAAAAAGAAATAATATAGCTACTGCTCCTATATAAACAATTGCAAGAATAATACCAACGAACTCTGCACCAATAAGAATAAAAAGAAATGTAGAATTTAGAAAAGCTAAAACAAGAAATAGTACAGAGTTAACTGGGTTTTTTGAAAATATAACAAATATACATGTGGTGATCAAAAATGCTGCAAACAAAAAAAAAGAGCCAACAAGAAACATTATCTATATTTACTGTCCCTTTTTAAATTTTCGCTAATTTGTTTTTCCCAAATATCCCCGTTTCGTAAAAGCTTTTCCTTGTCATAAAGCAATTCTTCTCTTGTTTCAGTAGCGTATTCAAAATTAGGTCCTTCAACAATTGCATCTACTGGACATGCCTCTTCGCATAAACCACAATAAATACACTTAGTCATATCAATATCATATCGGGTAGTTCTTCTACTCCCATCAGGTTTTGGTTCTGCTTCAATAGTTATAGCTTGCGCAGGGCAAACTGCTTCACATAACTTACACGCAATACATCTTTCCTCACCATTTGGATACCTTCTCAAAGCATGTTCCCCTCTAAAGCGAGGACTAATAGGACCCTTTTGATTAGGGTAATTAAGAGTGACTTTTGGCTTAAAAAAATAGGTGATTGTTAATTTCAAACCTTTCATTAATTCGAAAAGAGTAAAGGATTTAATGTATTTAATTAGTGTTGTCATTGTTAATTAGGTAATAGTCCAAAGTAAAATAAAAATGCTGATGTAATAACTACCCAAATCAAGGTAAAAGGTAGAAAGATTTTCCAGCCAAGTCGCATAAGTTGGTCATACCTATATCTTGGAAAAGTTGCTCTGACCCATAAAAACACAAAAAGAATTAGAAATACTTTAATTACAAACCAAAATATTCCAGGTATTGCGTTTAAAGGGAATATATCTATTGGAGGGTACCAACCTCCTAAAAATAGAATTACAGTTAGGGAGCTCATTAAAATCATATTTGCGTATTCTGCTAAAAAAAATAAGCCAAATGATATTGATGAGTATTCGGTAAAAAAACCTGCGACTAATGTGGCTTCATCTTCAGGTAAATCAAATGGGAGTCTATTTGTTTCAGCTAATGCTGAAATAATAAATATAACAAACATAGGTAAAAGTGGTATAGCAAACCACATATTCTTTTGACTCTCTACAATATCAATTAAATTTAATGAGCCGACACAAATCAAAACTGTTATAATTACAAAACCTATTGATACTTCATAAGAAATCATCTGTGCTGCTGATCTCAATGCACCTAAAAATGGATACTTAGAATTACTAGCCCAACCAGCGATAATGACTCCATAAACACCAAACGATGACACAGCGAACAAATATAGAATACCTATATTTATATTTGCTATAACATAAGTTGAGCTAATTGGGATAACAGCCCAAGCTATTAAACTCAATATTAAAGTAAGCATAGGCGCAAAGATAAAAAGGAACTTGTTTGAGCTAGAGGGAAGTAAATTCTCCTTAGTGAGTAATTTTAAGACATCAGCAAAACTCTGTAGTATTCCGAATGGTCCAACAACGTTAGGGCCTTTTCTTAATTGAACAGCACCAAGCACTTTTCTTTCTAAGTACACTAATAATGCAACAGAAACTAGTACAGGGACAACAAAACTAAATATTTTTAAAATACCAATTGTTAACTCAAAGGATAAACTTGTCATTATGCTGATTTCTCCAAAAGAGATGGAGTTGAAATTATTTCCTCAACACATTTGGCCATAGTGACAGAATTTTTGGAAATCACATCTGACATATAAAAATTACTTACAGGATATTCTGCCTTACAATCTTCAAATTCAATATCTGGTGTAATTGAAGTTGGATTTTCAACAGCAATAATTTCATGATAATCAGAAAGAATTGGGTGTTTATCAAATAACTCAGATCTTAATTGATCAAATGTATTTGGAATAAAATCAAAAGATAATTCATCAGATAGTTTTTTTAGTATCGACCACTCTTCTTTAGCGGATCCAATTGGATTATGGCATTTTTTTGCTTCTTGAGGTCTGCCTTCAATATTTACAAAAGTACCATTTTTCTCTGTATAAAGAGGTGTTGGTAAAACAATATCAGATCCCATTGCTCCATCATCACCATGATGGCCAAAATAAACTTTAAAACAGTTATTGAACTGCTCGTTGGAAATATATTCTGAGCCAAAAGAAAGAACCAATTCAAAATTATCTTTTTTTAAATTAGAAAACGGCTCACAAAGGTTACTAGTTGTATTACCTATAATCAATTGGCCCACACGTGAGGCGTATGGATTTAAAAAATTTAGATTATTTTTTTCTTTTGTAATAACTTTGTATTTATCAGCATATGAAAAAATAGATTTTAAAGTTTTATTATTTTTAATTTTATTTAAAAACGCAGAGCCAATGATTATAAGAGGGTTAGTAGATTTTTTTAATGCTTTAATTAAATTTTCATTATTTAAATATGATAAACTTTCTCCTAGATACTCTGTTTTATAGTTCAAAGATATATTTTCACCAATGTTAAATACTTTTGCGTCATTATTGTAAGCTTTAAATATCTTATGGTTTATAATTGGTGTTTCTATTTTTGGGTTTGTTCCTACGAGTATAATTAAATCTGAATTTTCTATATCGTTCAAAGGTGTGTTAAAACGATAACTATCTAAGCTTTCTAGGATAGCATGATTATCAGTTCGGCACTCAACATTGTCTTTACCATAATTTGACATAAATTTTTTGATTGCATATCCGGTTTCTAAATCTACGTGCTCACCAATCAAAGCTAATGGTTTTAAAGTTTTTAATTTATCTTTTAAAACTTTTAAAGACTCTTCCCAATTTGATATTGATAATTTTTGGTTTTCTTTAATATAGGGTGTGTCTATTCTTTGTTGGTAGTATCCATCATAGTTAAATCGAACTTTATCTGATATCCACTCTTCATTTATGTATTCATTTGTTCTTGGTGTAACTCTTAAAATCTCCTCCGCTCTACTATCAACCCTGATATTAGAACCAACACTATCGAAGATATCGATTGAGTCTGTACGTTTTAGCTCCCAAGGACGTGCTTTAAATTGATATGGCTTACTCGTAAGTGCTCCTACAGGGCATAAATCAATTACGTTACCTGAAAGCTCTGAAGTAATTGATTGTTCAAGATAAGTGGTAATTTCTGCATTCTCTCCCCTACCTAACATACCTAATTCTGGAACTCCGGCTACTTCAGTGGCAAATCTTACACACCTAGTGCAATGGATGCATCTAGTCATTATAGTGTTTACCAATGGTCCCATATTTTTATTATCTACAGCTCTTTTATTCTCTTTATATCTAGATTTGTCGAAACCGTAGTACATGGCCTGATCCTGTAGATCGCATTCTCCACCTTGATCACATATTGGGCAATCTAAGGGGTGATTAATTAATAAAAACTCCATTACACCTTTTCTACCTGCATTTACCCTTTCAGAATTGGTGATTATCGACATGCCCTCCATTAGTGGCATAGTGCAGGAAGATACTAATTTTGGAGCTTTTTCAATTTCTACTAAACACATTCTACAGTTACCAGCTATAGAGAGTTTGTCGTGATAGCAAAATCTTGGAATTTCTTCACCAGCAATTTCACATGCTTGCATCACAGTCAGATTTTTATCTACCTTAATTTCTTTTTGATTAACTTTAATGTTTATTAAATCGTCACTCATGAAGCTTTTAACTTTTTATTATATTTACTTATTAACTCTGATTTAAAATTTTTAATAAGTCCTTGTATAGGCCAAGCTGCTGCATCTCCTAAAGCGCAGATAGTATGACCCTCTACTTGCTTTGTAACATTTTCTAAAAGCTCAATTTGTTCAGGAGATATCTCTCCTCTAACTAATCTCTGCATCATTCTATGCATCCAGCCTGTTCCTTCTCTGCAAGGTGTACATTGACCACAACTTTCATGTTTGTAAAAGTGAGCAAACCTCTCAATTACCTCAGCAATATCATTGTTCTTGTTAACAACAATCACTCCAGCTGTACCTAAACCTGAGCCATTAGCTTTTAGATCATCAAAATTCATTAGAACTGACTCACAAATATTTTTTGGAAGCATTGGGGTACTAGAACCTCCTGGTACTATCGCCTTTAAGTTATCCCATCCTCCCTCAACTCCATCACAATGCTTTTCAACTAATTCTTTAAGTGGTATTCCCATTTCCTCTTCTATTGTGCATGGCTTATTCACATTACCAGATATGCAAAAAATTTTTGTGCCTGTATTATTTTCAACACCAATTGACTTAAACCAATCTGGACCTCTTCTTAAAATAGTTGGAACTACTGCAATTGACTCCACATTGTTAATAGTTGTCGGCATACCATACAAACCTACACCAGCAGGAAAAGGTGGTTTTAATCTTGGTTGTCCTTTTTTTCCTTCTAAACTCTCTAAAAGAGCTGTCTCTTCCCCACATATGTAAGCTCCAGCACCTCTATGAACATAAAGATCAAAATCAAATCCGCTACCACAAGCATTTTTCCCGATAAAGCCTCGTTCATAGGCCTCTTCAATTGCCTTTTCTAATTGGACATATTCGTGGTGGTATTCGCCCCTTATATATATGTAACATTTAGTGGCTTGAATTGCGTATGAAGCTATCAAGCACCCTTCTACAAGAGTATGTGGGTCATTTCTAATAATTTCTCTATCTTTACAAGTACCAGGCTCTGACTCATCAGCATTGACAACCAAATAATGCTGTTTACCAGTATTCTTTGGCATGAATGACCATTTAAGACCTGTAGAAAATCCAGCTCCACCTCTTCCTCTTAACTGACTGGATTTAACTAATTCAATAATATCATTTTGATCTTTAGACAAAATTTCTTTTGTGTTTGACCAGGAGCCTCTTTTTAAAGCTCCTTCTATAAAGGGTTCTTGAAAACCATGAAGGTTTTGAAAAACTTTATCTTTTTCATTAAGCATTTTCTGAACTTCTCCTGCCTTTTTGAGAACCAATAACATTTGGTTTTCCCTCTTTAATATTGTCTATAATTTTTTTTGTAGACTCTTCATCTAAATCCTCAAAGAAATCATTATTGATTTGTATCATAGGTCCATTTGAGCAAGCACCTAGACACTCTACTTCAACAACTGTAAATTTATTATCGTCACTGGTATCATTAATTTCACATTTTGTTTCTTTACAAATAGTTTTCGTAATCTTATTTGAACCTCTTAGCCAACAAGGAGAGGTTCTACAAATCTGAACAAGATTTTCTCCAACAGGTCTTGTATTATACATTGAGTAAAATGAGGCCACTTCTGTGACTCTTATTTTAGGCATATTTAAAGTTTCAGCGATTGTTTCTATACATTCGATACTTATCCAATTATTGTTTTGCTCTTGCGCCAAATAGAGAAGAGGCATAACTGCACTTTGTTCTCTACCTTTAGGGTATTTAGAAATTATATTTTTAATTGATCTTAGATTATCTTTTGACCAGGAAAATTTTTCGCCTGATCTAGAAAAATTATTTGATAAACCTGGATGATTACTACTCATCTGTCTACCTCTCCAAATACTATATCTAAACTTCCTAAAATTGATGGTACGTCAGCTAGTTGGTGGCCCTTTGATAAAAAATGTAATGCCTGTAAATGAACAAAGCCAGGTGCTCTCAACTTGCATCGATATGGTTTAGAACTTCCATCTGAAACTAATACAACACCAAATTCTCCTTTTGGTGCCTCTACACTTTTGTACGTAATGCCCTCAGGAACTCTATAACCCTCGGTAAATAATTTAAAATGATGAATAATAGCTTCCATTGAGTTTTTCATTTCTGATCTTTTAGGTGGAGTAATTTTATTATTCTCAACCATTACGGGTCCTTCTGGAATATTATCAATACATTGTAAGATTATCTTAACTGACTCTCTCATCTCTTCCATTCTCACCAAATATCTATCATAGGTGTCACCAGTTTTTCCAACTGGTATGTCGAAATCTAATTCCTCATAAACATCATAAGGTTGAGATTTTCTTAAATCCCAAGCTACACCACTAGCACGAAGAACAGGGCCACTGCAACTTAGTCTTATTGCATCATCTTTCTTTAAAATACCTATATCAACAGATCGTTGTTTGAATATTCTATTTTCAGTGAGTAGTTCTTCAAGCGTATCTATGAATTTAGGAAAGTTAGTAAAGTACTTTTTCATTTTTTCTAACAAATTTTCAGGCAAGTCTTGGTGAACTCCACCAGGTCGAAAATAAGCTGCGTGAAATCTTGCACCAGATACAGCTTCATGGAACTCCAACATTTTTTCTCTTTCTTCAAAAGCCCACAGCATTGGAGTAGCAGCACCTATGTCCATAGCAAATGCTGGAATATTTAATAAATGATTTAGTATCCTCGTAACTTCTGCAAACATAACTCTGATATATTGAGCTCGTTTAGGAGCTTCAATATTTAATAAATTTTCAACAGCTAAAGCAAAGGCATGTTCTTGACACATTGGCGAAACATAATCAAGACGATCAAAATATGGAATAGCTTGAGTATAGGTTTTTTGTTCAATTAATTTTTCAGTTCCTCTATGTAAAAGACCAATATGAGGTTCGGCTTTATTGACTACCTCTCCTTCTAATTGTACAAGTAGCCTAAGAACTCCATGAGCAGCAGGATGTTGGGGACCAAAGTTAAGAGTTACAGGTTTAAAATTCTCTGACATTACTTTTTTTCAAGCTCCTCTTTGATTGTTTCTTTCATTCCCTCCCAAGGACTTTCATTGTCAAAATCTCGAAACTCCTGTTTTAAAGTCACTGGTTCATAAACAACTTTTTTTAAGTTTTCATCGTAACGAACCTCTTCATAGCCTGTCAGAGGAAAGTCTTTTCTGAGAGGATGGCCTTGAAAGTTATAATCATTCATTATTCTTTGAAGATTTGGGTGGTTAACAAAGTTTATACCAAAAAGATCGTAACATTCTCTTTCAAACCAATCAGCAGACTCAAAAATTTGAGTTATTGAATTGATATCTAAATTATCTTCGGAAATGTTAGTGAAAATAAATAATCTTTTATTAAATTTTAAACTAAGAAAGGAGTAGATTAGAGTAAATCGCTCGTTTGAATAACTTGATTTAGATAGCATATTATCAGTTACAGTAATATCAATTAACTGGTCATAAAGTAGATCTTCGTCTTCTTTAATTTTTTGTATTACTTCTAGTATAGAGTCTTTGTTAACTAAAATATTGTCTATTCCAGATTTTATTGGAAAATGGAAGTTACCAGTTGAATATTTCTGTAAAATATTTGGAGACAAGAAATTTACCTATAAATCTTCTTTTTCTTTTTAATTTTATCTTGAAGTTGCATAATGCCATACAAAAGAGCTTCCGCAGTAGGTGGACATCCAGGAACATAAATATCTACAGGCACTATCCTATCGCACCCTCGAACAACTGAGTAAGAGTAATGATAATATCCTCCTCCATTTGCACAGGAACCCATAGAGATTACCCATCTTGGTTCAGGCATTTGATCGTAAACTTTTCTCAAAGCAGATGCCATTTTGTTTGTAAGAGTTCCCGCAACAATCATTACATCAGATTGTCTAGGAGAACCTCTAGGAATTACACCTAAACGATCTAGATCGTATCTACTCATATAGGAGTGCATCATCTCAACCCCACAACATGCCAAACCGAAAGTCATAGGCCATAAAGATCCTGACCTCGCCCAATTTATTAAATTTTCAAATGAAGCTGTTACAAACCCTTTTTTTTCAAATAGCTCATCAATATTTAATGATTTGTCTTTTTCTAATACTACTCCCAATCTAGTGCTCCATTCTTCCATTCATATATAAATCCCACTGTGAGAATAAATAAAAAAAACATCATTGAATAAAAACCAAGAGCTCCGATATTGCTAAGACTCACGGCCCAAGGAAATAAAAACGCAATCTCTAAATCAAATATAATAAATAGTATTGATACTAAATAAAACTTAACATCAAATTTTGATCGAGCGTCGTCAAATGCCTCAAAACCACATTCATATGCAGATAGTTTTTCAGTATCAGGTGAGCTTGGTGATAATATTTTTGAGAGCAAATACATAGCTATTGCCATTCCTGCCCCAATAACAATGAATATCAATATGAAAATATAATCTAGGTTATACATTAAAAGTTTTGATTTTTCGTAACGCAATACATTATAAGAAACAATATTTATTTAGTGATGATAAAAATGACGCATTAGTATTACACATGATTTTTAAATATTTGAGTGTAAAAAAAATAAAAAATTTTTTATCTTTTAGAGTAATAAGCAACTCTATCTTCTGTAAAAACAGGAAATGATTCATTTATTGTTTGTTTTTTTAGATTACTACAATAATAGCCAATATTTTCTATTAAAAGGTCCTCACATTCAGTTCCATAGTGAATTTCATCAGCATAGATAGATTGATAAGAGCCATCCAATCTTGAACCATAAATACCAAATTTAAAATTTGCCAAATTATCTGAGTTTTTTACCCCTTTTTGATCTTTCCAAAGTGTTTGGTTTTTTCTGTAATGCAATAACTTTCCATTTAACCAAATTTTATGAAAAGCTTTGGAAATATCCTTTTTATTAAAATTAATATTGAAGACTAAATCATACCATTTATTTCTTTGTAAATTTTTAGCAGAGATTATTTGGTACCAATCATGCCTAGCTTCACAAAAAATTCTTTTATCAGTATCTTCTGGGCCTCCAGCACCAGGTGAGCAATCATCATTCCCTCCTTCAATAATAATTACTCCTTCACTAGATTCATGTCTCCAAAGCAAACCTTTCTTCTTATCTATCTGAAGCATAAACATAGGACCAAAAAAACTCTCTGTACTATGAAATTGCAATATTGATTTATTCATAGCGCTATCATGATTTAATTCATAATTTTCAGTGATTAAAAAAGAATAAGATAACCATATTTCTCCTTGAAAACCATAATTGGTTCCTACCTCTACTCTTTTTTGTTTTTCACCATTTGGTCGTGAGCAATCTTTTAATTTGTTATAACACTCATCTCCTGGTGCTTGGATAAAAAAAGCAGTATCTCCGTATCTTGTTTTCTCTTTCTGAAGTTGAAAAAGTACCAAATTTTTTTTTCTTTGATATTTTTTTATTTCTTCTTTTGAACTAGAATTCCAACCTGGGTCAATTTTAAAACCTTTAATTGTCGTATCGCCAAAACTCATACCAAGAGTCTTTAATCCATAAACATCTTTTGATTTATAGGAAGAGCACGAAAATAAAAAAAAGGTTAAAAAAAATAGAATAAACGTTCTTAAGTGGCGGGAGCGACGGGACTCGAACCCGCGACCTCCTGCGTGACAGGCAGGCGTTCTAACCAAACTGAACTACACCCCCGACAATTGTCGAATGGTGGGCGATGACGGACTCGAACCGCCGACCCTCTCGGTGTAAACGAGATGCTCTACCAACTGAGCTAATCGCCCTATCTAATTTGCAAAAAATTAGACTGTGGACTTTATTAGTTCTTTTAGCTGTTTTCCAGCAAGAAATTTTGGCTTTTTTGATGCAGGAATTTGGATTGACTCTCCCGTTCTTGGGTTTCTTCCAGTCTTAGCTTTTGTGTTAGCTACCTTAAAAGTACCAAAACCAGCAATCTTAACATCCCCTCCTGCTTTCAAAGTAGATGTGATAATATCAAATAAACTTTCTACAGCCTTAGTTGCATCTGATTTTCCAACACCATTTTTCGTACTATATTCAGCAATGAGTTCATTTTTGTTCATACCGAACCTCCTTAGTGATTCTATTAGTTAATTGTAGTAAGAAAAAGGTAGGAAAATCAACAACAATATACTAGTTGACGAATGTTTTTTCTTGATTTTGCTGGTTTTTTGGCTTCATAGACTCTGTAACTAAGTGTCTCCAGTCTAATTTTTTATTGATTTTACTGATTTTTCCATCAAGAGCTAAGTCCAACACCTCTCTTGCAAACTCAACTTTTTTTATTATTAACTTATTTTGAATGTCTTTTTGAATTTCAACTAAGTCCTTTTCATTTTCCTTAGGAATAATAACGGTTTTAATACCGTACCTTATTGCAGCTAATAATTTCTCTTTTAATCCGCCAATTGGAAGAACTCTTCCTTTTAAGGTAATTTCTCCTGTCATTGCAATGTCTCTTTTTATTTTGATATCAGTAAGAGATGAAATTAATGAGGTAAATATTGTTATTCCAGCACTCGGACCATCTTTAGGTATGGCTCCTTCAGGAACATGTAAATGAATATCTATTTTATCAAAAACCTTAGGGTTCACTCCAAACTCAACAGAATTAGATTTAATATAACCTAAAGCTGCAGTAATAGACTCTTTCATCACATCACCAAGTTTACCTGTTGCATTAATCATTCCCTTGCCTGATGATAAATTAACTTCAATATTTAAAATATCTCCACCGACTTGAGTCCATGCTAGACCATTAGTAATACCAACTAAATTTTTCTTTTCTAAAACACTATCTTTAAATTTCTCTGGACCTAAAAAATTTTTTATAGCCTTATCATCAAAAACAAATGGCTTTTTTGATCTTGATTTATTTTTTTCTAATTGGAAAACAAGTTTTCTAAAAAGCTTATCAAAAACTTTTTCAAGCCCTCTGACACCTGACTCTCTGGTATAATGTCTTACAATTTTAGTAATTGAACTTTTATCAAGTTTAAATTCATTATTTTTTAGAATATTCTTAGTCATTTTTCTTGGAATTAAATATTTTTTTGCAATTTCAACTTTTTCTTTTTCTGTATAACCAGATACTTCAATGACCTCTAATCTGTCAAGTAGTGGGCCAGGTATGTTGTAAGTGTTACCAGTACAAATGAACATCACATTTGATAAGTCATAATCGACCTCAAGATAATGATCATTAAACTGGTTATTTTGCTCTGGATCTAGCACTTCTAACAATGCAGAGGATGGATCACCTCTCCAGTCACTACCTACTTTGTCAATTTCATCTAGTAAAATAATCGGATTAGATGTTTTTGTTTTCTTCATAGCCTGAATAAATCGACCAGGCATTGAGCCAATATATGTTCTTCTATGTCCTCTAATTTCAGCCTCATCCCTAATTCCACCAAGAGAAATTTTAGCAAATTCTCTACCAGTAGCTCTCGCAATGGATTTACCTAATGAAGTCTTACCTACGCCTGGAGGTCCTACAAAACAAAGTATTGTGCCGGATGCTTTCTTTGATCTTTTTTTTACTGCTAAAAATTCAAGTATTCTTTCTTTTACTTTTTCAAGACCATAGTGGTCGTCATTTAATATTCTTTCAGAGCCTTTTATGTCTATGACTTCTTTTGAGAATTTTTCCCATGGTATATCTAATATCCATTCTAGATAATTGCGAATAACTGATGCTTCTGCAGACATCGGACTCATAGATTTTAATTTTTTAAATTCATTTAAAGCTTTTTCTTTTGCCTCTTTTGATAATTTTACCTCATTAATTTTTTTCTCTATTTCAGAATATTCGTTAGAACCATCTTCACCATCACCAAGTTCTTTCTGGATGGCTTTCATTTGCTCATTTAAGTAGTACTCTCTTTGAGTTTTTTCCATTTGTCTTTTTACTCTATTTTTTATTTTTTTCTCAAGAGCAGAAAAGTTAAGTTCTTTTGAAAAGAAATTCAGTAAGTTTTGAATTTTTTTATTAATATCAATAATTTCTAAATTTTTTTGTTTATCTTCAATTCCGATGTTTAAGTTGTAATAAATATTATCAATGAACTGATAAGGATCTTCAATGTTTAAAAGTCCTTCGAGGATGTCATTATTATTCCCTATATTTTGTATATAATTTTGAAATTCATTTTTTAAAACTCTTAAAGAAGCTTTTAATTCAACTGAATTTTTTTTGTTAATTACCACTGGTTCAATTTTAGCTGTAAGGAAGTTATTACTTGCCTTAACAGCAGACTTTATCTTTACGATTTCTAAACCTTCAGTAAGAACTTTGTATGTATTATCCGGTAACTTAAGAAACTGGATAATTTTTGATTTTACTCCATAGGAATAAACATCGTTAACTTGGGGATCATCAGTAGTTGGTTCTTTTTGCGTAAATAAATAAATAATCTTATTGTTATTATTCATGGCAAAATTAATTGCATCTATAGATTTAGCTCGGCCAACAAACAGTGGTGAAGTTATAGAGGGATAAACAACTAAGTCCCTTAAAGGTAAAATAGGTCCAATGATTTGATTTTCCATACTATTAAAATAGTGAGGAATTTTTAATTTTCACCCACTTTTTTTTTTATTTTTGTATTTTTTTTATATACGATTATTGGTCTATTTGAGATTACTGACTCTTTACTTAAAACTACCTTATCCACAGAATCCTTATCAGGAATATCATACATACAATCTAGAAGTAGCTTTTCCATAATTGACCTTAGGCCTCGTGCACCAATTTTTTTTTCAACTGCTAATTGAGCAATTTGCTCTCTACCATCTTCGGTTATCTCGAATTCAACACCTTCAAAAGAAAAAAGAGCTTTGTATTGTTTTGATATTGCATTTTTTGGTCTTGTAATAATCTCTTTTAAATCATCTAAAGATAATTCATTCAGACTAGCGCTTACAGGAAGTCTTCCAACTAATTCAGGTATTAATCCAAATTTAATCAAATCGTCATTTTCAAGTTGTGAAGTCATTGGTTGGTCCTGATTAATTGATTTATTAAAACCAATGGACTTTTTATTTACTCGATTTTTTATAATTTTATCAATGCCTTCAAAAGCGCCCCCACAAACAAATAATATATTTTTTGTGTCAACTTGAAGAAACTCTTGTTGGGGATGTTTTCTTCCCCCTTGAGGAGGAACACTAGCTGTTGTTCCCTCAATTATTTTTAGTAAAGCTTGTTGTACTCCCTCGCCAGATACATCTCTTGTAATTGATGGGTTTTCACTTTTTCTTCCCACTTTATCAATTTCATCAATATACACTATACCCTTTTGAGCTAAAGCAACATCATAGTCACATTGCTGTAGCAATCTTAAAATAATATTTTCTACATCTTCACCAACATATCCGGCCTCTGTCAATGTAGTAGCATCAGCAATTGTAAAAGGTACATTTAAAAATTTTGCTAGGGTTTGTGCTAAAAGTGTTTTACCACAACCTGTTGGTCCAATAAGTAGTATGTTTGATTTAGATATTTCTATATCTTTTGAGGGGTTTTGAACTCTCTTGTAATGATTGTAAACAGATACAGATAATATTTTTTTTGCATGATCTTGACCAATTATATGATCATCAAGATATTTATAGATCTCACTTGGTTTTGGTATCTCAAATTTTTTCTTTGTATCAATTTTATCATCCTCAACAAGTATATCCTTACATAAAACTACACACTCATTACAAATATAAACATTTGGTCCAGCAATTAATTTTTTTACCTCTTCTTGGCTTTTACCACAAAAGGAGCATGATATTTTTTTATCAGAACTATTAGCAGAGATTATTTTTTCATCAGACATAATTATTTTTCAATTCTAGTCGTTATAACTTTATCAATCAAACCAAATTTTTGTGCCTCTTCAGGGTCAAAGAATCTATCTCTTTCCATTGCCTTTTCTATTTCACCAATGCTTATTTTGGTATGCTTTTGATATATTTCATTGAGTCTTTTTTTTGTCTTTAATATCTCTTCGGCATGAATTTTAATATCACTTGCTTGTCCTGAAAAACCACCAGATGGTTGATGAATCATTATTTTAGAGTGTGGTAAAGCATACCTGTTACCCTCTTTTCCTGCAGCGAGAATTAATGAACCTGCAGAGGCAGCTTGACCTATGCAAACAGTATGAACAGGACATTTAATATATTGCATAGTATCATACATAGCTAAACCAGCAGTAACTAAACCTCCAGGTGAGTTAATATACAGATTAATTGGTTCTTCAGGATTTTCAGACTCCAAAAATAAAAGTTGAGCACATATTAAAGAGGCAGTCTCATCATTGATGGCGCCTGTCAAAAAAATAATTCTTTCTCTGAGCAGTCTGGAGAAAATATCAAAAGATCTCTCCCCTTTTCCTGATTGTTCAATGACTATGGGTACTAGATTCATTATGTTGAGATCCTTTTTTCATTAGCTCTTCTAAGCTTAACTTAGTTTCTTTGATTTTAAAAGTTTTCATAGACTCATCTGCTATTTTATTTCTAAGAAGAGTACCATAAGCAGCCTCTGCCGTTCTTTGATCAATTTTTTCACCATAATATTTTTGAATATACTCTTGGAGCTCTTTCTGCTCAACTTTTACATTTAAAAATTTTACTAATTCAGAAAAAAGAACGTCTTTTTGAATATTCTCACTTGTGAGTTTTTTTAAACTATCAATTCTTTCTTTGTGCTCATCTTTCATTTTAGATAAATCAATTTGATATTTTCTTTTAAGCTCAAGATTTACAACCTCCTCGTTGATATAAATCTTTTTCTTTTGTGATAGGACTTTAAGTAGATCTTCAATAAAAAACTCTTTTTGAAGATAATTCATATCCTCATTGAGTTTATTATCAATTTTGTCATTTAATTCTTTAGTAGATTTTAATTTTAAAATCTTAATTAACTCGTCATCATTCTTGGGATAGATCTTTTTATTTATATCTTTGATTTGAGCGTTTATCTTTATTCCTTTTGTTGAAAAATTAATGTCAGATTTATTTTTAATTTTTAAAAGAGCTTTTTTTAAGTCTAAAAATACATCTTCTTTCGTTTGGGTGTTTAAGTCTACTCTTACCTCTTTTTGAGAAAATAATTTTTTTTGTTCATCTTCATAGTTTAATATTTCAAAATCTATAACAGAATTTTCATCTGATATATCTATACTCTCTAATGAATAGTACTCTTTTTTTACTTTTTCTCTAAAATCATCAATATCTTTTTTTGTTACCTCTGATGTAACTTTCTCTATTTCACTTGTTTTTAACTCATCCATTTTAATTTCGGGTTTTAAATAAAAAGCCAAGGTAAAATTATAATTATCTTTGAAATTAACATCAGGTTGTATCAGGGACTGTATTTTTTCATCCTCACTGATTTTATTTATATTTTTTGATACCTCTTCATTTAATACCTCGTTTTCAATTTGAAGACCAATTTTAGACTTTATGATGCTTACCGGTACTTTGCCCTTTCTAAAACCTGCAATTTCAAAAGTAGGTTGCTTTTCTGATATTTTTTCGTCAATAATTTTAGCAATAGCGCTTTGATCTAAAGATACCTCGAAAGAAGATTTGTAACTTTTTTTTTCTATATTTTTATAATCCATATTACCTGTATTCTGGTGCGCCAGGAGGGACTCGAACCCCCACGGTTGCCCACTGGTTCCTAAGACCAGCGCGTCTACCATTCCGCCACTGGCGCACAAATTGGGGCGAGTAAGGGGACTTGAACCCCCGACCTCCGGTACCACAAACCGGCGCTCTAACCAACTGAGCTACACCCGCCAAAAATTGAATTAATTTATAGTATAGATATTATGCAAATTAAACATTATATTTGGATCGCTAAATATGAAAAAAATTGAGGCAATAATTAAACCTTTTAAATTAGAGGATGTTAAAGATGCCCTTGGCGAAATAGGCCTAAGTGGATTAACCGTATCTGAAGTAAAAGGGTTTGGTAGACAAAAAGGTCATACTGAGCTTTATAGAGGAGCTGAGTACGTAGTCGACTTTCTACCAAAGGTTAAAATTGAATTAGTAGTTGATGACAAGAAATACAAAGAGGCTATCGATGTTATTATCAAACATTCTAATACAGGTAAAATCGGTGACGGTAAAATTTTTGTATATGAAGTTTCAGAAGCTATTAGAATTCGCACAGGCGAAAAAGGTAAAGACGCAATTTAGTTTTTACACAAACCAAGTTAACAACTCAGGAGGTTATTAGATGGACAAAAAATCATTACAAAAAATGATCGATGAAAATGGTATTAAGTATATTGATTTTAGATTTACAGATCCTTTAGGAACATGGCAGCACTTTTCAAACCATATTAATACATTTGAAATGGATGTATTTGAGGAAGGTATTGGTTTCGACGGCTCTTCAATTAGATGTTTTCAGTCAATTGAAGCTAGTGACATGATATTAATTCCAGATATTGAGACTGCATTTGTAGATCCCTTTTTTACAGATCCTACTCTAGTTCTGATATGTGATATTCAAGATCCAATTACTGGACAAAAGTACGATAAAGATCCAAGATACGTTGCAAAAAAAGCAGAAGAATACGTTAAAACCTCAGGAGTTGGTGATAGTATTTTCTTTGGACCAGAAGCTGAATTTTTTCTTTTCAATAATGTTCAAATTAACACGCACCCTCATCACTCCTCTTTTTCTGTTGACTCCGGTGAAGCCGTTTGGAATACAGGCACAGCCGAAGGTCCAAATCTAGGTTATAAAGTTAGAAATAAAGGTGGATACTTCCCATGCCCCCCTCATGACACTATGCAGGATGTTAGATCAGAAATGGTTAATCACATGGTTGCAATTGGTATGAGTGTTGAAGCGCAACACCACGAAGTTGCTACTGCTGGTCAATGTGAAATTGATTTAAAATTCGACACATTGGTTAAGATGGCCGACGATCTTCAAAAATATAAATACGTTGTAAGAAACACAGCAAAAAGTAATGGTTTAAGTGCTACTTTTATGCCAAAACCTCTTTCAAACGACAATGGTTCTGGAATGCATTGTCATCAAAGTATTTGGTCAAACGGTAAACCAGTATTTTATGGTGAAGGTGGATACGCTAATCTTAGTGATGAAGCAAAATTTTATATTGGTGGTTTGCTTAAGCACGCACCATCTTTATTAGCTTTTACAAATCCAACTATTAACTCTTACAAGAGATTAGTTCCAGGTTATGAGGCTCCAGTTAAGCTTGCATACTCTAATAGAAATAGAAGTGCTATATGTAGAATACCTGCATACTCACCATCTCCTAAAGCAAAAAGAGTTGAGTTTAGATGTCCAGATGCAACTGCCAACGGTTATTTAGCATTTTCAGCTATGCTTATGGCAGGTTTAGATGGAATTAAGAATAGAATTGATCCTGGTGAACCAATGGATAAAAATCTTTATGATTTACCTCCTGAAGAGCAATCTAAAGTAAAGGAAGTACCTGGTACTCTTGAGGAAGCAATTAATAATCTTGAGTCAAATCATGATTATCTTTTAGAGGGTAATGTGTTTACCAAAGATTTAATCGAGTCATATATCGAATACAAAAGAGAAGAAGAAATCGAACCAAATAAACTGCTAGTTACACCTGCAGAGTTCGACATGTATTACGATTACTAAACTAAATTAAAAGCAACCTGTCTAAATATTTTTTATTATCTACTTTGGACGGGTTGCTAGTTAAATTTTCAAACATAAGCAACTCTCTTAAATAATCAATATCGTCACTATATGAAAACTCTTTATTATTTATGTAGTTGATGTCTTCTTTAATTTTAAAGAGTTGAAAAAGATCCTTATTATTTTTTAAAGGATTTTTTATATCTAATATTTTTAAAAAGTATTCATTATCAATTTTAGAAAAGTTTGAAATAATTTGATTTTTCATTTTTGTAAAATACTTAACTAATTTTAGATTATTTGTTAAAAGACATACCTTCATAAAAGACAATTTATGAAATGGTTCACTAGTCTTTGAATAAAATGAAAAAAAATTTTCAATATTAATAACTTGATCAGAGTCTCTATCAAAAGGTTTATTTCTATCGTCAATTATAAGGATATTTGGATCAATATATTGTTTCATTATCGAGTAAAATCTCCTTACAATTTTAATATTATCTATGTGATTATTTTTGTTTGATTGATATATAAAAAAAATGTCTAAATCGGAAAAATTCGTAGCCATTTTGACACCGTAACTTCCAAATAAAATAGGTGTTAAGTCAGAGAAAATATTGCTTCTATTGGCAATGTATTCATTTTTAACTAGTTCAAAAATATAAAAAATAAACTTTCTTACAGCGGTATTTCGTTTTTTGAGGAAGTCAGTATTTGTTATTTTTTTTGAAAGTAACAAATAATCTAAAAGGAATAAAATTTCATAAATATCCTGGATTGATTTTTTTAAATCTAAATCAAAATTATCAGAAAATTCCCTCAGCTTAAAAGTAGGTATGCCATAATTAAAAAAATAGACTAGTGACTCTATTAAAAAATGATTTTTGTAAATAAGATTTGTTAATTTTGAAGAATTATCAAATATGAAAGCTAACTCTAAAAAAATTTTATTATTGTATTTGTATAAAGCAGTTAGATGGACACCAGACTTATAATAATTAATTAAATAGTCAAATTTTATAATCAGATCATCTCGTTTATTATGTGTTGATAAAATATTTATGAGACTTGAAATAGACTCTAAATAATCATTTTTTACTGTTTCTGAACTATTTATGTTCTCAGCTCTTTTAAGAAGACTATCAATAATTTTTTGGCTAGACTCTTTAAATTTTTCACGTCGTAAACTTTCTCTATTAATTTTAGGGAAAAATAAACGCTGATATATTGTTTGAATTTCAGATTTATGCTTCTCTAATTTGTTTGAAAAGTTATCTAATACTGAATTTAAATAGGTTTCATTAGAGTCAATTATATTCTGAAAAGTATTCTTTTTTATATGTAAATAATTCTCAATTTTACGGAAGTAATAATATGCCTCTGTTATATTTTTTAAGTCATTTTTTGGAATTATATTTTCATGTTTTTTAAAATTTATAAGTAATTTATGAATATTACTCTCTTTAAGAGAATTTATTTTTCCAGACCAAAGAAGTTGGTTAAAATGTATTATATTTTCACAAGATCGAATAAAGCCATAAGAATTTTTTATATCTAGCTTTTGTTCAGTATTACTGGAAGCAAAAAGCTTTTTAATTTCATCTATAGCGTAATAGTCAAATGTTCTTCTAAATAAAAAACTTTTTATTGCTTCCTTAAATGAGAAATAATTTTGAATATCGCCACACAAAAAACTTGATCTATGAAATGCTAATCTCTCCCAATTTCTGCCAACTGAGGTATAATAATTAATTGCTTGATCCATATCAGATATAATTAATGAATCACCAAAATCTGGTCGTAACCTTAAATCTATTTTATGAAAAAAAGACCCAGAAATATTCGATATTTCACTAATGGTTTTCTTTATAGATTTATTAAAATCTTGGAGGGAAATAGGACTATTTTTGGAGTCATAGAATATGATTATATCGATATCAGAGGCAAAATTTAAATCTCTTACGCCAATTTTACCCATACCTAAAATAAAATAATATTTTTTTAAACTATTATTAAATGATCTGTATAGATTGGTATTAATGATTTTACTTAAAATATTTTTGCATAAAATTGACCACAATCTTGATCCATTAGACTGAGAAATTAAATTTTGATGAATTGATATAAAAATTAAATAAATAAGCTCATTTTTAAGTGTATTTATATTGAGAAAGTTAGTTGTAGAGGAATTAGAATATTTTTTTATATTACTTTTGTAGTGGTTAAGTATTAATTTAGCATCGACCTTTGAAACATCATAAGAATTATTAAGATATTCATATTTTGATAAGAAAGTAGAGGATTTATATAATCTCTCTAACTCCAAATGGCATTCCTCTCAAAATAATTTAGTAAGCCACTATGATTGTCAATAACTGAGATTTCTTTTTTTACTTTTTTGGAATTTGATATGTTACTAAGTGCAGTGAATATACTTTTTTTTAATAAATTAATATTTAAATATTTGTAATGCTCTAATTCATTTATTGTATTAATTATTGAAGTTGTCTTCTTTTCGATATTCTTTAGATCTAATTTTTCTAAAAAAAAAGCGTCTTTCGCAAATTGTCTACCAATCATAAATTGAGTAATATTTTTTGACTGAAAAAATTTAAAGGTTTCTAAATCATTAACCTCACCATTAGGAATAAGTTCCATTTTAGGAAATTGATCACAACAATCTAAAAATAAATTGTAATTGATTTTTGGAATTGTTCTATTTTTTTTGGTATCTAAGTTCAAAATACCATTTCTGCAGTGTATAAATACTTTTTTTATTCCCATTTCATTAAACAATTTAAGATAATCAAAAATATAACTCTTATCCTCATTCATACCTAAACCAAGTCTACATTTTACCGATACATCTTTATTATATTTGATCAATTCATATAAACATTTTTTTACTAGGTCATACTTTTGGGTTAAAGCTAAACCAAGCATATTTTCTTGGACTCTAGAACTTGGGCACCCTAAATTAAAATTTACATGTTTAATAATATCTACTTTATTTAAAATATTTATTGTACTTTTAATTTCTTCAGGATCTGAGCCTGCAATTTGAATGGCGCTTTTATTATTTTTTAAAAAATGCTTGGTTATTGTTTTAGTCTCATTGTGGATGATTGCTTTATCCACTATCATTTCAGAAAAGGTAGTTACACTATTTCCATAAATGTTTTCCACTAAACTTCTAAAATAGCAGTCTGTGTAACCCATCATTGGTGCTAAATAATAATTCATCGAAAAAATTCTTTTAATAATTGAAAAATACTTTAATAAAAGTAAAAATCATTAAAAATCAAGACATTGGAAAATTTCAACATAAATCAACTAGTTTTTAATTCTGATGGGCTAATACCTACAATTGCTCAAGAGAAGTCAACTAATGAAATTCTTATGATGGCCTATTCAAATAAAAATTCTATTGAAATGACAGTAAAAACAAAAAAAGCTCACTTTTGGAGTAGAAGTAAAAAAAAATTATGGTTAAAAGGCGAAACTTCTGGCAATAAACTTAATATTATTAATATTTATACTGATTGTGACAGTGACGCTTTAATTTATGAAGTTGAGCTTGAAGGAATCGGCGCTTGTCATACGGGTAAAAAAAGTTGTTTTTATAAAAAATTAGAATTATGAGCGATATAATAGCATTTAAAGACTCGAATAATAATTATTGGGATACTGAAGTTGAAAATAGCACTCCCATTAAACCTAAATCTGATGATGCATTAAATATAATGCGCCATGATATGGCTCATATTTTGGCTGAAGCTGTAATTACTCTTTTTCCAAATGCTAAACCAACTATTGGTCCTTTTATAAAGAACGGTTTTTATTATGACTTTGATATGGAAAGCACTCTATCAGATGACGACTTAGCTAATATAGAAAAAAAAATGAAAGAAATTCTCTCAGAGGGAAGAGACTTTTTAAAGAGGGCTGTAACTAAAAAAGAAGCATCAGAAATATTTAAGGATAATAAATATAAATTGGAACTTATTAATAATTTAGATAATTCCGATGAAATAACACTTTACGAGCAAAAAAATTTTACTGACCTTTGTAAAGGTCCTCATCATAAAAGCACAAAAGATTATAATGCCAGCTTTAAAATAACAAATGTATCAGGGGCTTATTGGAGAGGTATTAGCACTAACAAAATGCTTCAAAGAATTTATGCAACCGCTTGGTATTCTGAAAAAGAACTTCGAGTTTATTTAAAAAATTTGGAAGAGGCTAAAGAAAGAAATCATAGAAGATTAGGCACTGATATGGGTTTATTCCTTCTAACTGATTTATCAGCAGGGAATGTATTTTGGAAAGATAAAGGTTTAACCTTATATCAAAACATTGAAAAATATATTCGCTCTGAGCAACAAAAACTTAACTATTTTGAAGTCAAAACACCTGAGCTAGTTTCAAATGAGCTTTGGATAAAGTCTGGTCATTGGGACAATTTTAAAGAAAATATGTTCACATCTGAAACTGACAACAAGACATTTGCTCTAAAACCTATGAATTGTCCATGTCATATTGTTTTATTTAACTCTCAACTAATAACTTACAAAGATTTACCACTTAGATACTCGGAGTTTGGTAAGTGTCATAGATACGAACCCTCTGGAGCTCTAAATGGATTATTTAGGGTCAGAGGTTTTACTCAAGATGATGCCCACATATTTTGTTCTGCTGAACAAATATATGATGTTTGTAATGAGACAACTCTATTAATTGAGAGGGTGTATAAAAAGTTCGGATTTGAAAAAATAAAATATAATATTTCTACTCGTCCAGAAAAAAGCATTGGCACTCAAGAAAACTGGGACAATGCAGAAAATCAGTTAAAAAAAGTTTTAAAAGACAACAATAAAGAATTTAATATTTTAGAGGGTGAAGGGGCATTCTATGGCCCAAAAATAGAATTTACATTAGAGGACTCACTGGGTCGAGAATGGCAATGTGGAACGATACAAATTGACTTCAATCTCCCTGATAGATTAGGTGCAAAATACAAAGACAAAGATGACAAAAATCAAGTTCCAATAATGATACACCGAGCAGTTGTCGGATCTCTAGAAAGGTTTATAGCAATTATTCTTGAAAACACTAATGGCTGGCTTCCTTTATTTGTTACACCCATACAACTTGCAATTCTCCCTGTGTCCGAAAAATTTGTTGATCATAGTAACCGAATTAAAGGGGAACTTCAAAAGCTGGGTGTAAGAGTAATTGTTGATGGATCTGATAACAAATTGGGTTATAAAATAAGAAATTCTGTTTCTAAAAAGATACCCTATACTCTAGTAATGGGTGAGAAAGAGATTGAGTCAGACTCATTTACTCTAAGAAGTAATGAGGGTAAGAATACTTCTTTTGATGATATTAAAACTCTCTCAGATTTCTTTATCAGTAATTAACTATTAAAAAGTTAATTTATAAAATAAGTTAATTTCTTAAAATGAGCGACCATATCAAAGCAGTAATTATAGTAGTTTTAAGTGGATTAATATGGAGTTTTGGACCGCTGGTGGTTAAAAATATGATAGACCCTCAAATCTATCAACTCCCCTACCTTGTTATTAGAGGGCTTACAGTTGCAACTATCATCGCCATATATCTTATTCTTATTGAGCAAAAAGACTTTTTTATGAATTTAATCAAAATAGATAAAGTTTCTGTGATTGGTGGTCTTAGTTTAACAACAGCCATGGTTGGTTTTATTTATTCAATAAGTAATACAACTGCCGCAGTTACTCTATTTATGTTGGCGTTAATGCCTTTTTTAGCATCATTAATTGCCCTAGTGTTTATAAATGAGAAGATCTCAAAACAAAATTTTATAACTATGATTATTGCGTTTATTGGTACTTTAATAATGATATATGCAAGTGCCTTTAGTGGATCGTTGTATGGATTAATTATGGGCTTTATATCAAGTCTTGGCTTTTCAGCATTCACCGTTGCTTTGAGAAGTAAAAGTAACTTTAAAAAATTTTATATTTTAATTTATGCAGGAATTTTTTGCGCAATTATTTCCACCTTTTTAATGATTTTTAATGATCAAGAAATCTATTTACCTTTAAGAAATATTTTGTTGAGTATGACCCACGGTTTAATTGTTGCAACTGGGCTTATTCTGTTTAGCATCGGTTCAAAACAATTACTTTCGGGAGAACTAACAATGCTATCTTTATTAGAAGTAGTTGGAGGAATTTTTTGGGCGTGGCTACCTATTCTGGGTATCAATGAAACACCAGATATAAATACAATTATAGGAGGATTAATTATTTGCTTAGCTATAGCGATGAATTCATATCGTTTTGATAAAAAGAGGCTTCAAAATTTAATTAGATAGTAAGACCAACAACACCAATGAAAGTTAAAGAGATGCCTAAAGTTTGAATTTTAGATATTTTTTCTTTTAAAACTAGTCTAGCCAATAAAACTGTTACAAGACCAAAACCTGAAGAAATAACTACTGCAATACTCACTTTGTCAAAAGCATATGCTGAGACCAAACAAAAATAACCTGTGGTTTCTAATATTCCTTGAAAAAATAAAATAGGAACTGCTTTCTTTGTTAGAGTTATTTTAGACTTCATAAAAAATAATAAAGAAGCAATACCCAATAAGCTAAAAAATCTTACATAAATAACAGCCTCAATTGGATCTAAAGAATTAGAGGCCTCTTGAGAAAAAATAAGACCCAAAGCAAGCATACCACTGGCCATAAATGACACAATCAGAGACTCTTTTATCTGTTTTTTTGACAAACCTAGGCTTTCTTTAAAACTATCAGCGCTTATGGATACAAATATTGCGCCGGATATTACAACAAGGGTGGCAATCCATTGAGTAAGTGTAGGTTCACTTCCTAAAAAAAATCTAATAACAAAAACAAAAAAGGGATTGGTTGCTGTTATCGAGGCTACAATTGACACTGGTCCCATTTGGAGACCTCTGTACAAACAAAGAAGTCCAAACATTATTAGAATTCCTGATAGGAAACTATTACTTAGACCAATCGCATTTGGAGAAAGACCACTTCCAAAAAAATAAAATAAAATTAAATAAAATATTGAGCCAACAACCAGCATCCAAAAAAGTGAATTTTTAAATCCAACTTCCTTAGATGAAAATCTGGCTAAAAAATCTCCAACACCGAAACTAAAAGCTGAGAGAATACCCAATAAGATTGCCATCAATATAACTAAAATCTAAACGTGAAAACTCTCACCACAACCGCATTCACTAGTCTGATTAGGATTTTTAAAAATAAACCTTTCTCCAAATTCTTCTTTAATAAAGTCCATTTCTGTGCCTATTACATACATAACTGCTTTGTCCTCAATATAAAGAGGAAACTTGTAATCATTGACTAGCTCACAACCTTGTATGTTATCATTACTCACATACTCCATTGTATAACTCAATCCCGCACAACCTTTAGTGCTTAAGCCAATCTTTAAACCAATAGCATTACTATTATTAACTAATAATTTAGAAATTTGTTCTTCAGCAGTTTTGGATAATGAAAATAAAGGACTGGTCATACTAAAAACCTAAAGCTAACTTTGCATTTTCGCTCATCATATCTTTATTCCATGGTGGTTGAAAGGTTAGTTTTATACTGACTTGTCCTACATCATTTAGTTCATGAACTTTTTTAGCGACCTCTAATGGAAAACTATCAGCAACTGGACAGTTAACTGTAGTCAGTGTCATGATAATTTTAATATTGTTAAAATTATCTATTGATATGTCGTAAATTAAACCAAGATCATAAATATTCATATCCATTTCAGGATCTTTTATATCAGTGAGAACTTTGATTATATGATCATTTGTTAATGTCACTGACTGTGATGACGATTTTTCTCCGTAAGTAATCTCACCTTCAGAACTTACTTTTGGCATAAAGTCAGAGAGTGTTTTATTATCCATAGCTTATTGAAGAAGTTTTAGAGTTTTTTTCAAAGAGTCTATAAAATGATCAATATCGTTAAGATCGTTATAAATACCAAAAGAGACTCTGCAAGAACCAGGAATACCTAACTTTTTCATAAATGGTTGGCAACAATGGTGACCTCCTCTAATCATAATTCCATACTGGTCAAGAAAAGTGGCAATATCATTAAAATTTTGGTTTTTAATATTAAAAGAAACAATGGATGTAGCATTTCCATCTTCATTAGAGCCATATATATCTACTTCTTTGAATTCACGTAGAGCTTTAATTAATGTAGATCTGAGTTTTTTTTCATTCAGAAAATAGTCTTGGTAATTATTATTATTCAAATATTCCATAGCAGTTTTAAAGCCAATTGCTGCCTCAATTGAAGGCGTACCCGGTTCAAATTTATTGGGTAACATAGCATAGGAAAAATCATTAGATGAAACTTCATTGATCATCCCCCCTCCAAGTGTTGGAGGATTTAATTTATTTAAAATATCTTCTTTACCATACATAATTCCAATACCAGATGGACCATAAAGTTTATGAGATGAAAAAGAGTAAAAATCACAATCCAAATCTTTTACGTCAATTTTTAAGTGTGCTATTGATTGACAACCATCAACGGCAACATAAGTATCTTTATTAATTGATTTTTTAATCTTTTTAATATCAAGTATTTGGCCAGTTACATTTGACATGTGTGTTAAAGAGAGAACCTTTGTGGAGTCATCACAATTGTTAATGATATCGTCTTCAGATAAAATGCCGTCTTTCGAAATAGGAATTATTTTTAATTCTAAACCTAATTTTTTACATAAGTTCATCCAAGGCAAATAATTTGAGTGATGTTCTAATTCAGTTACAACAATCTTATCGCCCTCTTTAAGATGTTCAACTAATGAATTAGCAATAATATTTATAGAGTCAGTAGCCCCTCTTGTAAAAATTATCTCATTTGTAGAATTAGAATTAATAAAATTTTTTGCTACATCTCTAGATTTTTCATATAAATCTGTAGCATCTATACTAAGTGAATTCATTCCTCTATGAACATTTTCATAAGAATTTTCTAAAAATACAGAAATAGAGTTAATTACTTGTTTGGGTTTCTGAGTGCTTGCTGCAGAGTCAAGATAAGTAATAGCTTTATCTCTGATCTTTTTATCTAAAATTGGAAAATCTAATTTAATATTATTCATGATAATAAACTTTCAATTAACTCATTTGAATAATTCTTTAACATATCGTCTTTAATTGACTCAATAATCTCAACAATAAATGCTTTTTTTAATATTTTTTTAGCTATTTCGTTATCAATTCCTCTGGACTTAAAATAATAAATTTGCTCGTCATCTAATTTGGAAACAGTAGACCCGTGACTACATTTTACATCATCTGCATAAATTTCAAGTTCTGGTTTATTGTTGGCTTTCGATATGTCATCTAAAAGCAATGATCTACTCATTTGATATCCATCAGTTTTCTGAGCAATAGAGTCAACATATATCTTTCCTTGAAAGTTTGTAATAGCGCCCTTTTCAACAATAGATTTAAAAACTTCTCTACTTGATGAAGAGGGCTTTAAATGTTGTATAAAAGAATAATTGTCATTTACACCATAATTGTTGATATTAAGACCATATAAATCAAAGTTACACTCTTGATTTAATGAAGCATAAAACTCGTTTCTTGTATGGATATTATCTGATTGAAAAGAAACAAAATTTAAATATGAGTTGTCTTGTAAATTAGTTTCAAAGTATAAAAAAGATTTATTATTTGAAACATTAAAGTGAACTACATTTAATTTAGAATTATTAGATAAATCTAAGAAAATTGATTTAGGGTACTCATCATTTGATTTGCTATTAAAAATAATAAGATTGACTTCGTTTGTAGAGGATTTAGATATATGTATGTTCTCATTTATTTGAGAAATATCTAAAAATAAATTTCTTTCAACAAATGTATCTAAATTTACAGATTTAGTTTCTCTTTTTACTAAAGAAGAAACTCTAAAAAAGCTATCTTCATTATTGTAATTCCAGAGATTTAAATTAGCTGTTAAGTCAAATGGATTTGAAATAGAAGAGGTAATATTTTTAGTATTATCTAATAGTTCAGAAAAATTTATATCTCTAAGTAAGATTTCGGATTTGACATCTTTATGAAGTTGGGCGTATTTATAATTTTCAATTTTAAAATTTTTATATGGGTTTTGATTATCTAAGATGTCTTTAGCATATTGAGATACACTTTCAGATTGTATCTTGTCTAAATTTAATACAAGTTCCATTAAGCAGTTTGAGATATCTCTTCGTAACCTTTTTCTTCTAGCTCTAAAGCTAAAGAGTAATCACCAGATTTTACGATTTTACCATCTGCAATAATATGAACAAAATCAGGCTTTATATAATTTAAAAGTCTTTGATAATGAGTGATAACTAAGAAAGAATTATCACTATTTCTTAATTTATTTACTCCCTCAGAGACAATTCTTAAGGCATCAATATCTAAACCGGAGTCTGTTTCATCTAAAATAGCCATTTTGGGACTTAACATAGACATCTGTAAAATTTCTTGTTTCTTTTTTTCACCACCTGAGTAGTTAACATTTAGATCTCTTTTAAGCATTTCAGTACTTATATTCAATTCTTCTGCTTTTGATTTCATTAATTTAGCAAATTCCAATGCGTCCATTTCACTTTGACCTAAATATTTTCTTTTTGAATTGATTGCTGTTTTCAAAAAAAATGAAGTTTGCACACCAGGTATCTCCATTGGATATTGAAATGCAAGAAATAATCCCTCGTTTGCTCTTTCATCAACATCTAATTCCAATAAATTTTTACCATTGTAATCTATTGTTCCATCATTTATTTCATATTTATCTTTACCGGATAGCACGTAAGAGAGTGTACTTTTACCAGAACCGTTAGGGCCCATAAGTGCATGAACCTCACCTTTATTAATAGATAAATCCAAACCTTTAATTATTTTTTTTTCTTCAATAGAGACATGAAGGTTTTTAATTTCTAACATTATCCAACGCTTCCCTCTAAGCTAATTGCGACTAATTTTTGAGCTTCAACGGCAAACTCCATTGGTAAATGTTGAAGTACCTCTTTACAAAAACCATTCACAATTAACCCCACTGCGTCTTCACTGTTTAATCCTCTTTGCTGACAGTAAAATAATTGATCTTCGTTAATTTTTGAGGTTGTGGCCTCGTGCTCAATCATTGAGTCGGAATTACTTGACTCTATATATGGAACTGTATGAGCTCCACATTGATTACCTATTAATAGAGAGTCACATTGAGTAAAATTTCTCGCATTTTTGGCTTTCGACAAAATATTTACAAGGCCTCTATATGTATTATTAGCTTTTCCAGCTGAGATGCCTTTTGATATGATTTTAGAAGACGTGTTTTTACCAATGTGTATCATTTTTGTGCCAGTGTCAGCTTGTTGCATATTGTTAGTTATGGCTACTGAATAAAATTCTCCTTTAGAGTTATCTCCTTGTAAAATGCAGCTTGGATATTTCCATGTAATTGCAGATCCTGTCTCGACTTGAGTCCAAGATATTTTAGAATTTTTCCCTCTGCAGGCACCTCTTTTGGTTACAAAGTTATAGATGCCTCCCTTACCCTCTTTATCTCCTGGGTACCAGTTTTGAACTGTTGAATACTTAATTTCTGCATTATCTAGGGCAACTAACTCTACATTAGCAGCATGAAGTTGGTTTTCATCTCTCATTGGTGCAGTACAGCCTTCTAGGTAACTCACATAACTGTCTTTATCAGCAATGATAAGCGTTCTTTCGAATTGACCTGTATTCATTGCATTAATTCTAAAATATGTTGATAATTCAACTGGGCATCTTACTCCCTCAGGAATGTAAATAAACGATCCATCAGTGAAAACGGCTGAGTTTAATGCTGCGAAAGAATGATCTGATACTGGAATTACACTTCCTAGATATTTTTTTACTAATTCTGGGTGAGTTTTTACTGCCTCAGAAATTGAACAAAATACTATACCTAAGTCACTAAGTTGTTTTTTATATGTCGTGGCAACTGATACGGAGTCGAAAACAGCATCAACAGCTATACCAGATAACATTTTTTGTTCTTTTAATGGAATACCAAGTTTTTCGTACGTTTTTAGTATTTCTGGGTCTATTTCATCTAGTGACTTTGGTTTATCTTTTAAACTTTTAGGTATTGAGTAATAATAACAATCTTGATAATCAATTTCTGGAAT
The DNA here is from genome assembly GCA_902617515.1 of uncultured Alphaproteobacteria bacterium. Classification (GTDB taxonomy): domain Bacteria; phylum Pseudomonadota; class Alphaproteobacteria; order HIMB59; family HIMB59; genus HIMB59. The sequence continues at coordinate 49,598 of CACMWX010000002.1, read as the reverse complement.
ATTTAATTTAGCCCATTGAGGCTTCGGTAATTTGTTGAAGACTTTAAATGCATTTAGTCTCCATTCAAGCATCCACTCTGGTTCATCTTTTTGGGCAGATATGAATTTTATAATTTCTTCATTTAAACCTTTTGGAGGTCGGATCTCGTCTACTTCAGTAGAAAAACCATATTTGTAATCGCTACTACCCAGTGTGTTTACTTGTTTAATTGTTTGTTCTGTAGCTGCCATAGGTCTCGATATATATGATAAATAAGGATTTTTACAAGGAAATACGAGTAAATACCCTAATTAGTTCAGTTTCTGTTTAATAATCCCACCACCTAAAACCCTATCATTATCATATAAAACACAAGCTTGACCTTTGGTAATTGCCTCTGCAGGTTCATCAAACTCAAAAGAGTAGGAAGTAGATTGTTTAATAAGTTTTCCCTTTTTTGGTTCAGATAAAGATCTAATTTTTGCACTACAAGGGATTTCAACAGTTTTTTTGGAAAGGTCGTACTCTGGCATAATAAAATTCAAATCACCTAATAAAAGGGATTTACCTAACAAATCTTTCTTATCACCAACAATTATTTGGTTTTTATCTTTAATGATATCAACAACATAAAGTGGGTCTTCATTTGCTATACCTAAGCCTCTTCTTTGACCAACTGTAAAATTTTGAATACCGTCATGAAAAGATAAAACATTACCTGAAAGGTCGAGTATTTCACCTTTCTTCTTATTTGACTTAATAAATTTTTTATAATCTCCATCTGGAATGAAACATATATCTTGACTATCCTTCTTGTCATAAACAATAAGACCAAGATCCTCTGCTATTTTTCTAGTTTCTGCTTTAGATATCTCACCAAGTGGAAATCTTAGGTAATCTAACTGATCCTGTGTTGTTGCAAATAAAAAATAACTTTGATCCTTCGATTTATCCTCAGCCCTATACATATGTGCATCTTTAATATTACCTTTTCTTCTGATGTAATGACCTGTTGCCATACAATCTGCCTCTAATTTTTTTGCAAAGTTCATTAAATCTCTAAACTTAACAGTCTCATTACACTTAACACAAGGTATGGGTGTCTCACCATTTTCGTAAGCGTTGATAAAGTAATCGATTACATCTGATTTAAATGTTTTTTCATAATTAAATACATAGTGGGGTATATCTAATTTTTGGGCAACTCTTCTAGCGTCATAAATATCAAGACCTGAACAACAAGAACCTTTTTTTGCAGAGTTATTAGAAGTATAGAGCTGAAGAGTTATACCTATAACATTGTATCCCTCCTTTTTTAATAGACCAGCTGTGACAGAACTATCCACTCCACCAGACATAGCAACCACCACTGTTGTGCTTGATGGATCTTTATTAAAACCTAATGAATTCATTTATAACTTGCTTTTTTTATCAAAAGTAATCTATGATCTCTTCTTTAATTATGCCAGAAGTATTTATACAAGGTGGCGAAGGTAAACTTCAAGCCAAATACTCACCTAGTGAGCAAGAAAAACCAAATATAGCTATAATTCTCCATCCTAATCCTAAACACGGTGGAACTATGGACACTAAAGTTAATTATGCTGCATTTAAAGTGATGAAAGATGCTGGTTTTTCAACTTTAAGAATAAATTTTCGTGGTGTTGGCAAGAGTGATGGTGCCTTCACTGAGGGAGAGGGAGAGCTAAATGATGCGAGTGTCTCTTTAGATTGGCTCCAAAAAAAAAATGAGGATTTTAGGTCGTGTTGGATTGTAGGATTCTCCTTTGGTGCATGGATTGGATTTCAAACTCTAATGAGAAGACCAGAGGTAGATGGATTAATTTTAATAGCCCCACCTGTTAATTTGTACGATTTTAATTTTTTATCACCCTGTCCTATAAAAACATTGATAGTTAGAGCTGAACAAGATGAAATAGTAAAAAGAGATAACTTAAAAGAATTTTTTGAAACATTTAAAAAACAAAAAAATGCAGAAGTTTCAATGGAAACTATCTCAAAATCAAATCACTTATTTGAGGGAAAGCTAGATCCTCTTATGAATACTTTAAATAAGTATATTGAAAAACACAAAAGCTAACACTTTTCACCTAGGTAAATATTTTTTAAAACTTTTGTAGTTTCATAATATGTAGATTGTTTTTTTAGCATATATCTTATACCAAGTAATGCCATTCCTTGGGATTCTATAAAATCTCCATCTATTTGGAAATCATCAATTAAAGAAATATTATCAAAATAATTACTGAAAATTTTTTTTAAAGTTAGATTTTTTCTTCCACCACCCGTTAAAATAATTTTGAATTCTGATTGCGAGGAAATCAAAGAATTAATAGCAAATGGAATAACTTCAAGTAATGTATAAATTAAATCATTTAAATTTTTATCTTTAATAGAATTATCTATATATTTATGAAAATAATTTCTGTCTAAAGATTTTGGAAGTTTTTCTAAAAAATACTTGTCACTTATTATTCTCTTAAATAGAACATCAATTTTTTGACCATTATTAGATAATGAACCATCAACATCGAGTCTTTCTTTAGTTTTTTCATAAATTAAATCATTAACGATGGCATTACCAAAAGAACTATCACCAGCAGTAATTTTTTGGTTATCAATTACAGTTATATTAGTAACACCTCCTATATTGACAAAAATAACCTTTTTTAAATCTAGTTGATTAGCTAAGACTCGGTGGAATTCTGGCATTATTGGTGCCCCATTACCACCATTTAACAAATCATTTTTTCTAAAGTTACATATAACAGGAGAGTTAGTGTTAAATCTAATACTCTTATCAAATAGTTGTATTGAAATTTTTGTCTTTTGATCGTGATATATTGTTTGTCCATGCATTGCAATTAAGTCTATTTCGAAATTATTTTTTTTTATAAAATTGTTTATAGAATCCTTATATTCTTGATTTAGCTGGTTTATAACTTTGGTATCGTCTAAGTATCCTTTCAAAATTACATTACGTAATTTTAATTGCAGATCATCACTATATGGAATGAATTCATTTGATATATCAGTTACATATGAAACTCCATCAGATTTGACCAAGCTACAATCAATACCATCTAAAGAAGTACCAGACATGCAACCGAGGGCGATATATTCCATTTGATATCTATAAAATTATGTTAATTATTATATATGATAGATTATATACAGTTATTTAAAGATAGAAATCTATTCAATCAATGCACTAATGAAATAGAACTTAATAATTTACTCAATAAGAAAAAAATTATTTTTTATATTGGATTTGATGCTACTGCTGATGCATTACATGCCGGTAGTCTTGTTCAATTAAGAGCTATTAAGACTCTAATCAAACATGGTCATCAGGCTATAGTACTATTAGGCGGAGGCACAACAAAAATCGGTGACCCCTCTGGCAAAGATGCCTCAAGACAAATTTTAACTTACGAAACAATCCAAAAAAATATTGAGAATTTTAAAAAAATATTTGAACATTATTTTAGAGATTTCAAAGAAAATATAAAATTTATAAATAATGATCAATGGCTTGATAAATTAAATTACATAGAGTTATTGAGAGATTTGGGAAGTCAAGTTTCAATCAATCGTATGCTTACATTTGAGAGTGTTAAAGAGAGACTTAAAAGAGAGCAATCATTATCATTTTTAGAATTTAATTACATGATACTCCAAAGTTATGATTTTCTTCACTTAAATAAACATGAAAATTGTGAGTTGCAAATTGGCGGCTCGGATCAATGGGGTAATATCGTTTTGGGTATGGAAATTATATCAAAAATAAACAAAAAAGATGCTTTTGGTCTTACCACACCTCTTTTAACTACCTCTACAGGTAAGAAGATGGGCAAGACCGAGCAAGGCGCTGTCTGGATAGATCAAAATAAATACAGTTCTTACGATTTCTATCAGTATTGGAGAAATGTGGATGATAATGATGTGGAAAAACTATTACTTATTTTTAGTGATTTAGATAAAGATGAAATAAAAATATTAATTAAAGAAGATATCAATAATGCGAAAAAAAAATTAGCGTATTTAGTGACAACAGATTGTCACTCAGAAAGCTCAGCACAAGAGGCTGAAGAAAAAGCAAGATCAATTTTTGAAAATAATTCTTACGATAATATTGATGAAATTAACTTTAAAATAGACTCAAAACTCATAGATACACTAACATCCAATAGTTTGGTCTCATCAAAATCTGAAGCAAAAAGGCTAATTGAGGGAGGTGGTATAAAGATTGACGACGACCAAATTAACGATATTAATCTTACGATTGATAAGTCTTATAACGGAAAAATACTCAAGATTGGTAAAAAAAAATATTTTAAAATTATTGTTAAGTAATCAATATATCCTTTATAGCATCATTAACAAAATTTAAATCATCTTTGGACTTACCTGCTCCAGCATAGTGACCGTAGCTTGAAGGAATGATACGCAATTCACCATTTTTAATATTTTTTAATTCAATTTCATTATCCTCTGGTGGGAAGTATAAATCATTTTTACCTGGCATTAAAATACATCGCGCAGTAATAGAGTTAAGAGCTTTATCAAATTGATTATTAAATTTATTATTGTTGCTAATGTCGTGCTCTTGCCAAGTTCTTATCATCGCTAATAAATCATTTGCATCCTTACGATAATAAATTCTATTCCAAAGTTTATCCAAAACTTCTTTTGCATCTTTGTAACCATCATCGATATATTTTTTTTCTCTAAACCAGTCTTGCCCATGCGCCCATCCAGCCCATACTCTTGCCATTGTTGTTTTTCCATTTTGAGGTTGTTTTTCATAATTTCCAGAATTCCAGTTTGGATCTGAAGTCAAAGCAGCATATACGCCCTCTAAAAATACATATGTATGCTCTGTGGTTTTAGCATGACCACACATAGAAATCATATTTTCTACCATGTCTGGAAAATATGACGCCCACTCAAATGCTTGTTGTCCTCCCATTGACCAACCTATAACTAATTTAATTTTTTCTATGTTAAATATTTCTTTTAGAAGTGTGTATTGTGCTTGCACGTTATCATATATTGTAATTAAAGGAAAATTAGGTCCATTAAAGGGTTTTTCTGTATTACTGGGTGAGGATGAAACACCATTACAAAACATATTTGGTATAATGATGAAATATTTATCTGGATCTATAGGCAAATTATTACCAATCAGATATCCTTGCTCAAGATGCGTACCAGCATACCTAGTAGGAAATAAAATTACATTTGATTTGTCAGAATTTAGTTTCCCAAATGCTAAATAATTTAATTGTAAATCTATTATGTCGCCTGATTTTAATTTGAAATTATTTAATTGGTATTTATGTAGTTCCTCTTTACTAATCAATTAAAATAACTTTAGATATTCTTTGATTTCCCAATCAGTTGTAGTTGTATGATATCTAGACCACTCATCATATTTATAACCAATAAAATTGTTTATCATAGCCTCAGAAAAAACTTTTCTAGTTAATTTATCAGCAGCAAAAGCGTCTACTGCCTCTAATAAATTTCTTGGCAGTGTAGTAACCTCTTTTTTTTCTTTCTCGGTCAAATCATAAAGACTTTTATTAGTTGGTTTTGGGGGCTTCATTTTTTTGTCGATACCCTCTGTAACAGCTGCGGCTAATAAAGAAAAAGTTAAATAAGGATTTTGAGTTAAATCAGATGCCCTATTTTCTATACAATATCTATTTTGTGGTAGTCTTATCATAGCTGATCTATTATTACTGCCGTATGTCATGTGTGTAGGAGCCCATGTATGACGGCCACCATCAAGGCCCTCAACTGTAGGAACAAATCCGTTATATGAGTTAACAGTTGGACACGCTAGAGCTGTAATCGCTGCTCCATGTTTTAAAATTCCAGCGACAGCATTGTAGGCTTTATCAGAGAAATTATTCCCATTCTTATAAATGTTATTATTTTTCTTTTTAATTGATGCCACACTATGATTGATGTGAGCACCTGCTCTCCAATCACTAATAGTTGTCTTTGGCATAAATGATACAAAATATCCATATTTTTTTGCAACTTCCTTGAGTAACACTCTTAAAAATACAAATCTATCAGCCATCCCTAAAATATCTGTGTAACCAAAATCTAATTCATATTGGCCATATGCGCCCTCCGCAACAACATCATGGAGGTCCCATTTCAAATCATTATTTAAAATATCTATTATTTCTTTTAAAAAATGCATTCCATCTATTGAGTACTCTGAGTCATACCCAAAAGCTTGTCTTCTCAAATTTATAGGATCTCTATCAATTGCCTTAACTGGTTTATCACCCTCCCACTTCATTAAAAAAAATTCAGGTTCGATACCAACAAAAAATTTCAAGTCAGATTTAGCGCTTTCCTTTATTTGTTTTTTTAACGTCATTCTTGGGCAAACATCGTAAGGTTTGTCATTCCAATATAAATCTGCAAAAACCCATGCACATGTTTTATCCCATGGACATATAACAAGACTATCCAAATCTGGCACAGGGATTTGATCATTATCTGCTGGAGTTAATTCTGGAACAAAGGAAACAGAATGAACAGCAAATTGAGGGCCTTTACCCATACAAAGATCCTCAAAATCAGATATAGGCATAGGCTTAGTTTTTGGACTACCCAGAAAATCAATCCAATTAGAATAAATGTATTTTACGCCTTTTTTTTCTAAATCCTTTTTTATTTTTCTAACTTTTTTTACATCAGGTAAGGCGTCTTTAAAATTTTCAAAATATTGACCCAAGTTAGTCTCCTCCTAAAATTTAAATCTTATCGAATTGAAATTATATGACCATAATATAAAATTACTACTTCAAATTATGAATATTGATTACTTTAAAAAATCATGGATTAAATTTTACAAAAGAGGCTTTATGATGGGATTTTTTGTTTTAACTTTTATACTCACTGTTGATCAGTTTTTACAGACACCACTTTTTTTTAGTAAGATTACAGATATAAAAGTATTTATGTTCATTATATCCACTATTTTTTTTGCAGCAGTTTTTTGTGGTCTTTTAGCAGTGATTTTTTTATCACTAATTATGATCGCTACTAAAAAATAATTATAATTTAATATTTTCTAACCAATTCAGTAATTCAAGTTCTCTATTAAATTGATCTTCATTTTCAAAACTTTGTAATTTATTTAATAATGCTTCAAATTCATTTTCACTCATAATCTTTAAATAATTTCTTTTCCAGTAACTCATTAATTTACCGATATAGTTGTATGGTAGTTCTGGATGATATTGAGTGCAAAATATGTTTTGTTTTTTATGACAGATGGATTGAATAGAATGATTATTCTCAGAAATTATGTCAAAGTCCTTGGGAAGAGTTTCTAAACTATCGTAATGATGACCAGGGGCAGTAAATAAATTTTTTTTATTTTTATAAACAAAATGATTTTTTATAATTTTTATTTTTTCAGAATATCCAAACTCTGGACTCATAGAACTTGATATTTTCCCTCCAAATGCTGTTACAGCCACTTGAAGACCCCAGCAACTTCCCCAAATTGGTCTTTCTAGAGTTGCTATTCTATCAAATATCTTCAACTGATTTTTATTGTGATCATTGTCATCATAAATATTACCGAGACCTCCGGTCCATAAAAAGGCATCGTAATCTTCAAAGCTAAATTTATTTACATCCTCAATGTATGGTTTATATACCGAAATATTTGATAGGGGATTTTGCTTTTTAATAATTTCTTCAAAAAAACTATATTGAAAAGAGGAATTTGATTTAACATGTTCATTATCATGGTTTTTATCCATGCCACTGATAATTAGTAAATTCAAGTTTTCTGTTTATTTATGTCTAGAGAATTTCTTTTTTAAAATCAATTCGTTATCTTTTTTTGCTATTTTTCTTAAAATAAAAATCATAAATGCAATCCAAATAACTGCTGCTATTAATTTATTTTCAGCTATTGATTGAATGAGATTTTGAAAAAAGAGATTTGAAGTGTTGTAATCCATATATTATGAGGCGGGGATAAAATTCCCCGCCCTAAATTATACATTATTTTGTTTTTTTTGCAGTATCAGACTCGTGTCTTGCTGTTGCCATAGTGACTAGCACGCATAGAGCAATAACAAAAAGGGTCCAAAATATCAGTGCACCTTCACTGTTGGCATATGTGAAATAAGCGTCCACACCTTCCCAACTATTTTCAGGTCCTGGAAATGTATTCATATTTTCTCCTTCCTTATATGTTACTGATATGCCTTGAGATTTAACTCAGCGCTATCAATACCTGCTTTTTGAACTGCATCTGGTACACGTAACCAATTCATCATTTTCATAATAAATGATAAACCATAACCAGGTACAAATCCTACTAAGAACATGACTATACATCCAACTAACTGTCCACCAAAACTTGTTGGAGGAATATCACCAGATGCTGGATAGCCTGATGCAAATAATCCCATTGCAATCACACCCCATATACCGGCAACTCCGTGAACAGAGATAGCTCCTACTGGATCATCGATCTTGAAAACACTATGTAACCAATTATTCGCAGGAATAATTATCACACCGCCAACAAAACCAAGAACAAAGGCTAATCCTGGATACCAAACATCAAGTCCCGACGCACAGGAGAATATACCTGCAAGTCCACCTGACATCATCCAGAATGGGTTACCTTTACTCATCCAAAATGCACCAATCATTCCACCGCCAAGACCCATTAGGGTATTGAATGCGAAAGAAGATAGTGTTGCTGGAGCACCGTAAATGTTTATCCAACCACCAAACTCTGCACCTCCCCAGATTAAACAACCACCGAGGAATCCGAAGAAACCAACAATAATCATTAACAGGCCTATAAATGAGAAACGAAGGTCATGACCCTCAATCTCATTCGCAGAACCGTCAGCATTGTATTTACCAACTCTAGGACCTAAGTTTAAGACAACTCCGAAAGCAAACCAACCTGCTACCATGTGAACAACACCAGCTGCTCCAACATCATGATATCCAAATTGTGTTACTAACCATCCATCAGCATGCCAGCCCCATGAAGCGGCTAAGATCCAAGCTACTGATCCTAAAACAACAGCTAAGAAAGTAAATGAGCTAATTCTTATTCTCTCAAGAACAGATCCTGAAAAAATAGATGCTGTGGTACAAGCAAATAATGTAAATGCCGCCCAGAAAACACCTGTGGCTTGGTCACTTAACATTGGTCCCATTGATACGTTCCAAGGGGTTCCATAACCCTCTAGCTCAATAGGAGTAAATCCCATTGGGAATGCTAAATAAATATACCAACCAAATAACCAGAAGGTTGGTATCATAAACGCGAACGCTAAAAGGTTTTTTGTAGCTGAAGAGACCGCGTTTTTAAAACGAGACGATCCTACTTCATACATCAAGAAACCTACGTGAATTGCAATCATTAACGCAGTACACCACCAATAGTAAGCTTCCATACTGACGTTCGCTTGCATCATCACGTACGATTCAAGTTCTTCAAGTGTCATTATATGATCTCCTTATAAATTATTACTTTTTATTTTTATAAAAATAAAAAAGGACAGAGAAAAAATCTTTTTACAACTTTATAGAATCTTCTTTCCTGTACTTTTATGTATTTTACTTTTAATTGACTTAATTATAAAATCAAAAGAAGTTAATTAATGTTAAAAAAAGATTGAGTTCAATTGTTTTTTTAATGGTATGCACTATTTGCATATTCAAATAGAGGAGATATATAATGGCAACAAACCTTCACCAATTTGCTAAAAAAAATGGTGTCAAATATTTTTTTGTAAGCTTTGTAGATTTATTTGGGGTGCTTAGATCAAAGCTTGTACCTGCAACAGCTATAGATGAAATTCAATCTGAAGGAGCTGGGTTTGCAGGTTTTGCAACATGGCTTGATATGTCTCCAGCTGACTCTGATATGTTTGGTATGCCTGATGGTGATAGTGTTATCCAGCTTCCTTGGAATAAAGAAATAGCTTGGGTTGCCTCTGATTTGCATATGGATGGTAAACCAGTAGAAGCTTCACCCAGAATAGCCTTAAAAAGACAAATAGAAAAAGCAGCTAAAAAAAATCTTTATATGAAGTCAGGTGTTGAATGTGAATTTTTTTTGGTCAATGAAGACGGGACATCTTTATCAGATCAAAGGGATACGCAAGCAAAACCATGCTATGACTCCTCTGCTTTAATGAGAAGATATGATGTTATCACTGAGATATGTGACTCAATGATTGCACTAGGATGGAAACCTTACCAAAACGATCATGAAGATGCGAATGGGCAATTTGAAATGAACTGGGATTTCTCGGATTGTTTAGTAACAGCAGATAGACATGCTTTTTTTAAATTCATGGTGAAATCTATTGCAGAAAAACATTCACTAAGGGCAACTTTCATGCCCAAACCTTTTACAAATTTAACAGGTAATGGATGTCATTGTCATATTTCTATTTGGGATAAATCTGGCAAAAAAAATATGTTTTTAGATAAAAAAGATGAATTAGGTTTATCCAAAACTGGTTACAATTTCTTAGGTGGAATAATGGAAAGTGCGGACAAAATGGCTGCTGTTTTTAACCCAACTGTAAACTCCTATAAAAGAATTAACGGTAGTGTAACAACATCAGGTGCAACATGGTCGCCAAGCTCGATTACTTGGGCAGGTAACAACAGGACACACATGGTAAGAGTTCCTGGAGCAGGAAGATTTGAATTAAGATTAATGGATGGAGCTACAAATCCTTATTTACTTCAAGCAGGTATTTTACTTTTAGGTTTGGACGGTTTAAATAATAAAAGAGACCATGGAAAACGATTAGATATTAATATGTACACAGAGGGTCACAAGGCTGGGAAAGTAAAAAAATTGCCATTAAATCTTCTTGATGCAATACGTGATTTTGATAAATCAAAAATCATTAGAGCAGGTTTTGGTGATGATTTAGTCAATAGCTATGTAAAATTAAAAAATCAAGATTGGGGTACTTTTAATAAACACCTTTCTAGTTGGGAAAGAGAAACAACTCTAGATTGTTAAATTATTAATGACACCTGAAGTTTTACAAGAAAAGTTTCTTGATTGGCAATGTCAATCTAGAATTCAGGCATTTAGAACACAAAATGGTAGACCAAACTCATCTATGGCACCAATATTGCTTGATAAGAAAGGAAATGAACTTCTAAGAATTATTGTTGTAATTTCAGAAAATGATCCTGTAAACACGACAAAACTGTTTGAACACACATTTAAACGAACTTACGATCCAGCTGATCGATTTGATAAAATGAATAAATTTTTATCTTCTGAATATTTTATGGATAAAGATAAATTTTCAGACTCTTTATTTGCTACTTTTCCAAAAGATTCAAGCATCTCAAAAAAAGTAGTTAAAGATGGCTCATGTATTTTAGATTTTATTCACCTTTCTACAAATTATAGATTGTCATGTTCTCCTTTTATTCTCGATAAAAATGAGGAACATTGGGAAAATATTTTTTGGCATAATAAAAATTTTAATCCTGGTTTGGGGAATGACATAGATGTTATAAAGTTTATTCCAAATTGGAAAAAATCTAAATTAATAAGAATTAAAGATTAAAATATTTGAAAGGATAAGGGAGCAAAGGCTCCCTTATTTATAAAATTTTACTCAACTAACTTAAAGTTCTCACCCTTAGCGTATGTTCTTTTTAACTGTACCAAGGGATGATTAGGTGACATTTGAAACTTAATTAAAAGTTCTCTTGCTAACATATCTCTATCTTGTTGGTTTTTTGGAAGTTTAATCTTCTTTGGCAAAGTGATCCAAGCGTTTGCATTTCTGTCAAACACAGCAGGGGTATCACCTTCAAAACCCATATGGATGTCCTCTAACCAATTTAAATCATCCCAACCCATAATTTCGATATATTGTTTAAGAAATGGTGTTAAGTGCTTGTAATCAGGAATTAAGTTAACATCATAACGATAGCCAATATGCTGGCCAATCATTTTTTCTCTTGATGTTTTAATTTCCTTATCTTTTAATTTAGCTCCGCCGACAACTTGATAACCTTTTGACTTAGTAGGTTTTTTTGATTTTGCAGAAGTTGATTTCTTTTTTGTAACTTTCTTTTTAACCATAATACTCTCCTAAATTGAGTGGTAGTTATCTACACCTACTGTTAAATCTGTGCCAGCTAATGGAACTTTAGCCATTGCTGATGACTCCATTGTCAATGCAGCTAGATCTTCTGGCTCAAGTGAGTGAATGTTTGTCTTACCACATGCTCTTGCTAACATTTGGCACTCAAGAGTCATAGTGCTAAGCAAATTATAAACTCTTTCTGCTGCCTCTGTTGGGTCTAATCTACTTCTAAGAACAGGATCCTGTGTGGCCACACCAACTGGACATCTACCAGTATGACAGTGATAGCAGTAACCTGCCTCCACTCCCATTTCTTTTTCATAATCAGCTTCTGGAATATCTTTGTTACAGTTCAGTGCTACTAATCCAGCTGTACCGATAGCAATAGCATCTGCCCCAAGAGCTAAGGCTTTAGCCATATCAGCTCCATCTCTAATACCTCCAGCAAATACCAATGATATTTCACCAGTTTTGCCAACATCGTCCAAAGCTCTTCTTGCTTCTCTAATTGCCCCAATACCAGGAATACCAGTATTAGCTGCTGCGATGTGTGGACCAGCTGCTGTTGAACCTTCCATAGAGTCTAAAAATATAGAGTCAGGGTCACATTTTGCTGCCATTCTGACGTCGTCATAAACTCTTGATGCGCCTAATTTCAATTGAATTGGCACTTGATTGTCAGTTAATTCTCTTAATTCTTGAACCTTAAGAGCTAAATCGTCAGGTCCCATCCAGTCTGGGTGTCTAGCAGGAGATCTTTGATCAATACCAGCAGGTAACGATCTCATCTCAGCTACTTGGTCAGTAACTTTCTGGCCCATTAAGTGACCACCCATCCCAACTTTTTGACCTTGGCCAATGAAAACCTCAATAGCGTCAGCTAATTGAGCATGGTGTGGGTTGAAGCCATACCTGGATTGAATACATTGATAATACCATTTGTGAGAGTACCTTCTCTCATCAGGTATCATACCCCCTTCTCCAGAGCAAGTTGCACTTCCAGCCATTGATGAACCTCTAGCTAAAGCAGTTTTTGCTTCATAAGAAAGAGCACCAAAACTCATACTTGTTATGTAAACAGGAATATCAAGTTTGATAGGGTTTTTTGCTCTAGGACCTATTATTGTTTCTGTTAGACACTTCTCTCTGTAACCTTCAATAACAAATCTTGTTAATGTGCCTGGTAAAAATACTAAATCATCCCAGTGAGGAATTTTTTTCATTAACGCCATACCACGCATACGATAACGACCAAGTTGTGATTTGATATGAATGTCGTCCATTACCTCGGGGGTAAAAATTGAGTTTTGTCCTAATAATTGTGTATTACGTTTTGCCATTAGCCTAATATTCCTTTCTTTTCTGCTGGCTCTAGATTGTCATAATTCCAGAGCATTCTTCCTGCAACGTATTTCTTAAATTTTGAAGCTGGGACCTTGCAATCAATCTCAGCATTTTTAATTTTTTGTTCTAGCCATCTAACCTCGTGTTCATTCATTTCACCAGGTACGCAGTCTGTTCCAAGCGAATGAGGCTCTCCTCCTACAAAAATGATACCATCATACATTGAGTCACCCATGTTTGCGTTTACATCACCACAAACGATAATTCTTCCTCTTTGCATCATAAATCCAGTGTAAGCTCCAGCATTTCCGCCAATAAGAATAGTGCCACCTTTCATATCAATTCCAGTTCTTGCACCTGCATCGCCTTTAACTATAAGGTCACCGCCTCTAAGAGCAGCTCCAAAACAAGATCCTGCATTGTTTTCAACAACAACTTTTCCTGACATCATATTTTCAGCACATGACCAACCAACTCTTCCATTAACTCTCACTGTTGGTCCATCGATACAACCGATACCAAAATAACCTAAGCTACCCTCAAAGATTAAGTTTAACTTATTGAGAATTCCCACACCAAGTGAATGTTTTGCACCAGGGTTTTTAATAACTATAGACCCATATCCCTTTCGAATTGCATCTCTAATTTTTTGATTCAATTCATGAGCATCAATGCCTTCACAATCAATGGAGGTTCTTTTATTAAAATCAACTTCGTGATTACCGTAGTAGGTATAATTTTCTTCTTCTGTTACTTCAAAATATAATTTTTGCGATCTACCTGATAAATTTTCATCATCAAAAGCAGTAGTTCTTTTTGTTATGCCTGCCATACTTTTACCTCCGCTTCATAAGGGTCATATGTTTTAATTTCGTGAGGAAATATATTCCTAATTGCAACTTCCTCTGATGCACATGCTACGATGTCTTTACTTTCGTAGATTACCATTGGCTTAGCGGCCATGTGGTCTTTGGCCATTCCCAACTGATCTTTTGTTGCTACAACATATGTAAAAACTCCATCTAGCTCATCCAAGCTATCATGCATAGCTTTTTCTAGTTCAATGCCGTTAGCCATCTTATCAGCTATATAGACAGCAATTATTTCTGAGTCACAATTTGAATTAAACCTGTAACCTTTTCTTTCAAGTACTCTTCGATTGCCCCAATAATTAGTCAATTGACCATTGTGAACAACTGACACATCCTCAAAAGGGAAAGCCCAATAAGGGTGTGCGGATTTAATATCTACATCAGACTCGGTAGCCATCCTTGTATGGCCAATACCGTGGGTACCCATAAATTTATCAAGGCCATATTGATTGGATACAGTATTTGCATCGCCTAAGTCTTTAATGAGCTCAAGACCCTTACCAATTGATAAAATTTCAGTTTTTTCGACTGTTTCTATCTCAGTAGCCAAATCTGTGAGGTCACCTTTAAAATCAAATATATATCTGAAAGCGTATGGGGTGCTGGAGCTTTCTTTTGTTACTTTAGCACCATGTTTTTTTAAAATAGAGTCGACAGCATTTTTTCTATTTTTTAAATCAGCAGGTGAGTCGACAGTTGCATTTACCTTTTCAGCCTCGTTTTCAGATATTTTAAATCTCATTACAAAGCCTTTTTTTAAAGGTGTTCCGTACATAGCATATCCTGTTGAGTCAGGTCCCCTATGTTTAAGACCTTGTAACATAAGGCCCATTTGTTCACCGACGTTGACTGTCTTCTTTTTATTTATAACTCCAGCTATTCCACACATACTTTTCTCCTATCTTATCTTATGGTAAGCAATCTAGGTATTTATCGAGATCCCATTGAGTCGGAGTTGCTAAAAATTCTTCCCACTCATCTCTTTTATACTCCATAAACACTTTCATCATGTCACCTGGTAGAGCATCTTGTATTACCTTGTCGGTTTCTAATCGATCTAATGCCTCACCAAGAGTCATTGGTAATTTTTCAACTTGCTTACCAGCTTTCATTTGTTCATACATATTTTGTTGTTCAGGTTTGCCTGGATCCATTTTCTTTGAAATACCATGGTCGAATGCTTTCAACAGACCGCTTCCCATTAAGTATGGGTTGTGGGCTGAGTCGACTGATCGATATTCAAATCTACCAGGGGCAGATACCCTTAAACCACAGGTTCTGTTTTGATATCCCCAGTCCGCATAAACTGGAGCCCAAAAACCTGTATCCCAAAGTCTTCTATATGAATTCACAGTTGAGGAACCCAAGGCTGTTAAAGCAGGAAGGTGTTCCATGACACCACCAATTGCTTGAAGGCCTATTTTTCCAGGAATTCTTCTATCTTTTCCGTCCGGCATAAAGACATTTGTACCTCCTCTACGGTGATGAAATACATTTTCCATACCTGGGATAGTCTTGTTACCACATGGTATTAACTCATCTTTTCCACCCTTCCAGAGTGAAACATTTGTGTGACACCCAGAAGCAGACACGCCGACAAATGGCTTACTCAGAAAACAAGCAATCAAATTAAATTCTCTTGCTACTTGAGCACAGATTTGTCTGTAAGTTGATAGCCTGTCAGCGTTTCTAACAACATCATCGTAGTTGAAATTTAGTTCTAATTGTCCAGGCGCGTCCTCATGGTCACCTTGGATAATGTCCAAACCCATTGCACGTGAATACTCAATAACTTTCATGTAAACAGGTCTTAATGATTCAAATTGATCAATGTGATAGCAGTAGGGTTTAGAGAAACCTGAACCGGTCGGTGAACCATCTTCGTTTTTTGTTAACCACATCATTTCAGGTTCTGTCCCTGCTCGTAATTCTAGTTTGTGTTTCTTTTTAAATTCTTCGTGGGCTCTTTTTAAGTTACCTCTGCAATCAGATGTAAGATATCCACCAGGATCTTTTTCTTCTTCCCTGTTTCTAAAACAAGTACAAAAAACTCTGGCAATTCTTTTATCCCATGGAATTTGAACAAATGTTTCAGGGTCAGGTATACCCACTAATTCGTGAGCCTCTGGTCCATAACCTATGTAATCACCATGTCTATTTGTAAATAGATTAGCAGTAGCTCCATAAACTAATTGGAAACCTTTATTGGCTACACTCTCCCAATGATCTGCAGGAACACCTTTACCTACAATTCGACCTGTAACAGAAATAAATTGATAATAAATGTACTCAATTCCTAATTTATCAATTTTTTTTCTAACTTGTTTTATATAGTCTTGTCTCTTTTTATCCTTAACGTACGTTTCTAGCGCTGTCATTTTATTCCTCCTCCTTTTACATCAACTCCAAGGGAACGGGCTCTTTGAAACCGGATGTAACTTCCCTTCTTCATAACGAGAAAATCTAAAAGGTTCTAGAATTTCAGATTTCTCACCAAGTAACTCATTAGATACAAGATCACCTAACCCAGCCATTTTGTATCCATGGTTTGCATCAGCTATAATATATACGTTTTCTCTGTATCGGTCGAATACGGGAAAACGATCTGGAGTAACACAGCCAATACCGCCAGCTTTTTGCTTTTTGTATTTAGCGTGACATCCATCAAATTGCTTTTGGCAAAAAGCCAAAGCTGAGGTCCATTTATCCTCAAAAGAAGCCCTTGGTTGAAACTCATCTGAGTCATGACCATAAGGGTCAAGACTAATATCGTTTACAGGTTTATTTATGTCATATGGTGAGGAACCGCCTTGTATACCATCTCTGTAGACATCGGGCTTATAGTAAAAACCCCACATAACATTTTCATGTATAACATCTCCTGTTTTATTTGAGACAAGTGTAGCTTCTGTATCAACATGAATAACTGGGTACTCTGTTCCTTTTGCTGTTTTATAATTTCTTGGATCAACTTCCAACTCACCCTCTTCAAGCGCCATGTATGACCACATAGGTATATCATCAGTAAATGAACCATCAGGTTTTTTTATTTTTACGGTGTTAGGTAATTCTAAAATTTCCCAAAATTTTCTTACCCATGGACCAGCCGCAACAACTAATTGAGTGCATTCAATTTTACCCTCTGATGTTTCTACAGCCGAAACTGCGCCACTACCATTAGAAGAAATTAAATTGTTAACAATCACACCTTCTAAAACTTTTGCACCAGCCGATACTGCTAACTTATGGAAGCCCTCTATGGCTCCTCTATTAGCTCCATATCCTGTTTTCTTTTCGTGTAAAACTGAGGTGATGCCTTGAGCTTGCCAATCTGGCAACATGTCTTTCATATACTTATCACAATCTGATGCTCCCTCGATAAACTCAGAGTCAAATCCTATTTCTTTTTGCTGCTCATAAACTTCAGACATGCCCTCTTGCATAAGCTCGGAGTTAATCTGCATGTAGCCAACTGGCTTGTAAGTTAAAGCCTCAGCATTCTCATTCCAAACATTTACAGAATGAGCCATTAGTCTTCTCATTGCAGGCTGGTAGTAGTTGTTCCTTACAATTCCACATGCAACACCACTTGCTCCATTTGCAACTTTGGATTTTTCCAAAACGACTACAGAATTTTCTTTGAGTTGGCCTTTGCTGGATAATTTTTTACAAAGATGCCATGCGGTGCTCAGACCGTGAATTCCAGCCCCGATTATTAAATAGTCACATTTAGTAGGTAAGCTCATTATTTTAGTAACCTCCAAGCAATTACATTTTGTCTGCGAGGTATGAAAAAAACACATTTTGTTTCATATTATGAAACAAAATTTTTATAAAAATCTATTATTTATCAACAATAATCGTCAATTGGCAACAATTAGTCGAGAAATTTTAATCGAGGCAGATTGAAGAAGATCGACATAATCCATCATAGTTTTTGGGTTTAAAATATTTTTACTTCCTGATAAAGCGATTCCAGCAAATGATCTTTTATCTTTGTCTAAAATAGCAACTCCTATTCCATAAGAGTTTTCAAAAGCCTCTCCATGATTAAGTGCATAACCGTTAGTTCTAATTTTGCCAAGTTGTCTTTTTAAATCATTTAAATTTGTAATTGTATTGTTTGTGTGAGGATAAAAATTATAACTTCGATAAATTGTTGCAATTTCATTTTCAGGTCTGTAAGCAAGCATGACTTTTCCCAAAGCACAGCAATGAGCGTCAAGTCTCATTCTAAAAGTTCTAATAGTTGCATCATCATTGTTGTCAGAAATTTTATCAGAATGAACTATTTGAGATCCTTCAAGCATTGCCAAATAGGTAATTAAATTCGTTTTACTAGAGACCTCTTTTAGAATTTCTTTAGAAGTCTCAGAAATTGACTGAAGATAATCTGAGGTTTCTCCAAATTGAAAAGCTTTATGCCCCATAGTGTATGTATTCGATCCAGTATTTTTATGGATATAACCAAGTTGAGATAAAACAGACAATAGTCTAAATGTAGTTGTTCTAGATAAAATTGCTTTTCTGGAAATATTTGATGCCTTCAACGGGAAAATTGATTTTGATAAAATTTCAAGAATTTTAAAAGATTTTTCCAGAGATTTATTTATATATTTTAAATCTTGTTGCAAAACTGTCCTCCAATCAATGTTCCACAGAATGAAACATTATAGTATAGTTTAAGTTATTAGCAACTAATGGTTAAATCTTACCAGGCACCCAACCGGTTCCCGCTAAAGGAACCCTTGCCATTGCAGCAGCTTCAACTGTTAATGCACATAGGTCCTCAGGTTCAAGATTATGTAAATCGTTTTTACCACATGCCCTCGCTATAGTTTGGGCTTCAAGAGTCATAACCTTTAGATAATTAGATAATCTTTTTCCGCCTTTTACTGGATCTAATCTTTTCATTAATTTTGGGTCTTGTGTATTTATGCCAGATGGGTCTTTACCCTCATGCCAATCATCGAAGGCACCAGCTGTTGTTCCAAGTTTTTTATAATCGCTTTCCCACTTTGGATCATTATCACCAAGTGCAATTAATGCTGATGAGCCAATGGAAACAGCATCAGCACCCAATGCCATAGCTTTAGCAACATCCGCACCATTTCTAATTCCGCCTGAAATAATTAACTGAACTTTCCTGTGCATATCTAAGTCTAATAAAGCATCTACTGCTGGCCTAATACACGCCAATGTTGGCTGACCTACGTTTTCGATAAATACCTCCTGTGTAGCTGCAGTACCTCCTTGCATGCCATCAAGCACCACTACATCAGCACCTGCTTTTACTGCAAGAGCGGTATCGTAGTAAGGCCTAGATCCTGCAATTTTTACAAATATAGGAACTTTCCAACCTGTTATTTCCCTGAGTTCTAAAATCTTAATTTCCAAATCATCTGGTCCAGTCCAATCTGGATGTCTACATGCTGATCTCTGATCAATTCCTTTTGGTAATGTTCTCATCTCGGCAACACGATCACTTATCTTTTGACCAAGTAACATACCTCCACCGCCAGGTTTGGCACCTTGACCTATCACAACTTCAATAGCATCTGCTTTTCTTAAATCCTCTGGATTCATTCCATACCTTGAGGGAAGTAATTGGTAAACCAAATGCTTTGATTGTCCTCTCTCCTCAGGGGTCATGCCTCCATCACCTGTTGTCGTTGAAGTCCCAGCAATACTAGCTCCTCTTCCAAGCGCTTCTTTTGCAGGTCCTGAGAGAGCTCCAAAGCTCATACCAGCAATTGTTATTGGAATATCTAATTCAAGCGGTTTTTTTGCAAATCTTGTTCCAAGAGTTACGTTAGTGCTACACTTTTCTCTGTAGCCCTCTAAAGGGTATCTTGACATTGATGCGCCTAAAAAAAGAAGATCGTCAAAATGAGGTAGTCTTTTTTTTGAACCACCACCTCTAATGTCATAAATACCTGTTTCTGCAGCTCTTCGAATTTCAGAGTTAGTATAGTCGTCAAATGTCCAAGATTTTCTGGGTGTAGTTTTAAATTTTTCTGCCATTAATACTCCGATACATTATCTATATTAAAATTATAAAGTTTTCTTGCTGAACCATACATTTTGAAGTTTTTAATTTCACTTTCATTTATACTTGCTTTTTTTAAAAGAGATCTCAAAATGTTTTGATCTTTTTTATTCATTTTTTTCTCTTCGCAGTCAGCACCGAGTGATTTCACATTACCCTTAATAAAAATATTCGCTTCATAGATGCTGTCTCCTAGAGCATCTCCAGCATCTCCACATATAACTAAATTTCCAGATTGAGCCATAAATGCGGACATGTGGCCTACCGATCCTTTGACTATAATATCTATTCCTTTCATTGAAATCCCACAACGTGAACTAGTATCGCCATCAATGATCAAAGTTCCGCCATGTGCTGTAGCTCCAGCTGATTGGGATGCATTGCCCTTAACATGAACAGTTCCGGACATCATATTTTCGGCAACACCTGTGCCCACATTTCCATTTACAATGATATTTGCATTCATGTTCATACCAGCACAATAGTATCCTGTGTGACCATCAATAGTGACTTCAATCTCGTCTTTTAGTCCAGCACAAATAGCGTGATTTCCATCTGGATTTGAAATTTTAAAAATCTTTTTGTTTGATTTTCTATCTATACTTTGAAGAGTTTCATTAACTTTTCTCAATGACTCTTTTTTTAAGTTTAAATTCATTATTTGCCCCAGCTGTATACTTTTCCGGGCTCTGGTTCAAAAATTTTTGCTGAATTTACATTTGGTAAGTGTGCCATTGCTTGAAACTCTGAGGCAATAGCAACATAATCCTTTGTTTCTGCAACAACTGCGGGCTTACAAGCTATCTCGTCTCTAACAATTGCCATGCCATTTTTGGTTCCAGAAATAAATGTGTAAAAACCATCGAGGTCCTTCAGTCCATCCAAAAGTGTTTCTTTGAGTGATTTTTTATCAGATAATCCGTTTGAAATATAACCTGCAGCGACTTCCGTATCATTCATGGACTTTATTTCAATCCCTTTTTTCAGAAGAGATCTTCTTAAATTGTTGTGATTTGACAAGGATCCGTTATGTACAAGACATTCATCCTCACCTGTGGAATATGGATGAGAGCCATCTGTCGTGATTGCACTTTCTGTTGCCATCCTTGTATGCCCAATAGCATGTGAGCCAGAAAACTTCTCTAGTGAAAAATTTTTAACAACATCTTTCGGATTTCCCACTTGTTTAAATATTTCTATGCAACTACCATATCCAACTAAACTTAATTCATCATAATTTTTTAAAATTTCTATGAATTTCTTAGGCTTCATTGCTGTTTCAATTATTAAATGATCTGAAATAGATTTTACTTTGATATCTTTTACTTGCTTAGATAGTTTTTTTGAAATTTCTTTAACTTCATCAGTATTAGAACAGACTGAATATTTATATTTCTTTTTTTTCTCAGATGAGTATATCGCAAAACCTGCACTATCAGGACCACGCGTAGCCATACTATTCATCATACCAGTGAGAAATTTACCTAATTGTGAATTATATTTTTTATTTTTTAAATATATTCCAACTATACCGCACATTAATATTAAATACCCTCATACCCATACTCTAATGACGAGTCAGTAATGCTATGGTAAAAAGAACCACCAAAGCTTCTTAATGCATAAAGGTTAAAACAAAACGGTTGGTCGTCTAAATAGTCGATCAGTATGTTAATTCCGTTATATGTAGTGTTCACGCAATTATTTGGTTTAAACATATTTTCATTAAAATTTATTGGAGAACCTTTTTTTAAAACATTTTTTGCATTTATGCCTGATATTTGTAATACAGCTCTTGATTGTGAAATATCTGTGATGGCAAAATCCTCATCTCTAATCGATTTGTAAATTTCGTCTTTCAAGTCAATTTTTTTTGAGATAATTAACCAGGTATCAGGACCGGTCCACAATACTCTTGTTTCTTGGTTGTGAGAAACTTTTAGACTTTCTGTCGGTAAATTAAGTTGATTTATGGTAACTTTTTCAATCTCAATTGAGCTTTTTTTAAATTTAGCAATTTGGATAATACTTAGGTCTTTTATTTCCGAAATTTTTAATAGGTTTTCTTTATTCTCATGGTCGCCAAACAAACCGAGCTTATGATCAAAATGAAGTGGTGATAGATTTTGTGCTTGTTCCATTATGATCTCACCCTTGAGCCTTCGGGATCAACATAGTGTGAGGATACTACCTCAACAGGAATTGAAATATCTTTTAAAGGAGAGACAGCATATAGATTTTTACCAATTTTATTTTTACCATCTTTTATAATGGCTATGGAAAAAGGATTATTATATTCAACACTCCAACAAGAAGATGAAACATGTCCAAGTTTAGGTATTGGGGCAACAGCACTATTATCTTCTATAATATGTGAACCCTCTGGGATCTTTGTTTTTTTGTCTAGTGGAACAAGTCCAACAATAGTTTGTCTATCCGACTCAGTGAATGCGTCTTTAGATAAAGATCTTTTACCTATGAAATCCTTTTTCTGACTCACCATACTATTCAGTCCAACATCAAAAGGAATAGTGCGTCCGTCTAATTCTGCTCCTGCGACATGACCCATTTCTATTCTTAAGGTTGATAGAGCCTCTGTTCCGTATGGTTGAATATCAAATGACTGTCCCTCTTCCATGATCTTCTTCCAAATATAAAGACCATAGTTTGACTCGACATTCACCTCATAAGCTAGTTCGCCAGAAAAAGAAATTCTATAAATTCTAGCTTTGATACCGTCTATTGAAGAGTCAACAAGACCCATGAATGGTAAACCTTCATTTGACATATCTACATCAGGAAATAATTTTGATAAAAGATCTCTAGATTTTGGACCTGCCACTGCTATACCAGACCACTGTTCAGTAGTTGATAAGACATTTACATCTAAATCTGGCCATACAACTTGTAAATAATACTCTAAGTGCGATAAAACATTTGCAGCTTGGGCAGTAGTGGTAGTCATATGAAAATGATTTTCAGATAATCGAGATGTTGTTCCATCATCAAAAACCATGCCATCTTCCCTTAGCATTACTCCATATCTAGCTTTTCCAACGGGCAGTTTCAGCCATGCATTTGTATAAACTCTGTTTAAGAATTCTGGTGCATCCGGACCTTTAATATCAATCTTACCAAGTGTCGTAACATCACAAATTCCAACGTTTTTTCTTACATTTGCAGCTTCCCTATTAACAGCAGTGTTCATATCCTCAGAACCCCTTGGATAGTATCTAGGTCTTTGCCATAAACCTGCTGCTACAAAAACAGCATTATTTTCCTCATGCCATGTATGAATGGGAGATTTTCTTGTCGGTAAATAGTGATTACCAACTTCTCTACCCACGATAGCTCCAATTGTTACAGGAGTGTATGGTGGTCTAAATGTTGTATGACCAACTTCTGGAACAATCTTTTTTTCTATTTTAGATACATATTGCAAACCATTTAAATTACTTGTCTTACCTTGATCGCCGGCCATCCCAAGAGTTGTATATCTTTTGACGTGCTCAATTGATCTGAAGCCTTCTCTAATTGCAAGCTCTACATCAGAAACTGCAACGTCATTTTGAAAGTCGATAAAGCGTTTTGGTTTTTTTCCAGATGGTAAAGGCATACACCAGAGCTTTTCATGTTTTTCATAGCTAGGTTCATTTGAGTTGGGACTATTTGTAGGATTATTTTGATCTGTGAATTTGTTTGATAAATCAAAGCCCACTTGAAAACCTTCAGCTAGAGATTGATTTAAGGTAAAAGAACCATTAGCAGCTCCAATTGCAGTTTCTTTCTGTCTTTTTTTATCTGGTACGAATGCATCAATATCATCGTTAAACTTTAATTTATTTCCAGCTTGGGAAGATAAATGAACTGTTGGTGTCCAGCCTCCGGACATACAAATGCAATCACACTCTACTGTTTCTTCTGAAATAAAAGACTCTTTTGAAGAGTCAAGCTTACCGATGATAGCAGAGTTTATCTTCAAATGTCCTTTAGTGTCTGCGATCCCTGAATTAAATTTTATAGAAATACCCTTTTGCTGAACTTCCTTGACTAATTCACCGTTTGAGCTGTCTCGAGTGTCTACAATGATTGGTTCAATATCATTTTTAATAAACTCAAGGGCAGTTGAATATGCTGTATCATTATTGGTAAATATAATTGGTTTCTTACCAACTAATGTTTCATAAACCTTCATATATTCTTTTGCTGCTGAGGCTAATACAATTCCTGGCCTATCATTGTTTCCAAAAGATATTGGTCTTTCAATAGAACCAGTTGAAACAATTACTTCTCCAGCTCTAATATAATGTAGTCTTTGTCTTGGAGTGTATTTTGAGGGATTTTCAATATGATCGCTAACTCTTTCAATCATTACGGTCATATTGTGATCATAGTATCCAAAGACTTGTGACCTTTTTTTTAATATTACATTTGGCATACTTTTTAGCTGGGAAATGGTATCACTAGCCCACTCTTTTCCTGACATGTTACCAATCGTAACTTCGTCAGTTAGAAGAGAGCCACCAAAATTAGGCTTGTCTTCTGCTAATATTACCCTTGCCCCGTTTTTTGCAGCAGCCAGAGCACTTGCGAGGCCTGATGGACCAGAGCCAACAACGAGTACATCGCAGTGTTCATAATTATGCTCGTACCTATCTGGGTCAGGTAACAGTGGTGCTTTACCCATACCAGCAGCTTTTCTTATAAATGGTTCATAGATTTTCATCCAAAAACTTTTTGGCCACATAAATGTTTTGTAATAGAAACCTGCAGGAAAAAAACGATTTAAGACATTATTGATTTCTCCAATATCAAATTGAACTGAAGGCCAACAATTTTGACTTTTAGCTTTTAATCCCTCAACTAACTCAACTTCGGTCGCAATGATATTAGGTTCAGATTTATTACCATCATGCAATTGTACCATTGCATTTGGTTCTTCAACACCAACTCCCAAAAAACCGCGAGGGCGATGATACTTAAAACTTCTTCCAACTAAATGAACACCATTTGCAATTAAAGCAGATGCAAGGGTGTCTCCTTCATAGCCATGATAAATAGTTCCGTTAAAAGTAAAGTTAATTTTTTTATCCTTATTAATAAGTCCGGTTGAGTTGGTTGTTCTAAAACTGTTAGACATTAAAGTCCTCGTTCATTTTACACGTATCAAAAATTTCATGTGTAGCGGTGTCTCTTGAGACTTTAAACCATTGTCTACATCCAGAAACATGATGCCATAGTTCTGAATGTTTTCCTCTTGGGTTGTCTCTGTAGTAAACAAAATTATCCCAATCCTCGGTTGAAATTTCTTCTCCTAGTTGAGGTCTTTTTATAGTGGCGTCTCCGCCATAAGAAAATTCATTTTGTGAGCGCTTGCCACAGTATGGGCATTTTATTTCTAACATCTATTAACCGATCCAAGGTTTAGGGCCTACACCCTTTTCATCAATAATTTTTCCAGTATGGAATCTTTCAAGGTTAAAGTCTGAGTTGAGTTCATGTACTTGATCTTGTGCTATTGTATGTGCAAAAACAAAACCTGAGCTAGGAGTAGCTTTAAAGCCTCCGTAGCACCAACCGCAATTAAGATATACACCCTCAATATGAGTTTTATCGATTATTGGAGAACCATCCATGGACATATCCATAATACCTCCCCAAGTTCGAAGCATTTTGAGTCTACTAAAGTTTGGGAAGACAGCCAATCCACCTGTTAAAACATGCTGTATCATTGGCATATTTCCTCTTTGAGCATAGCTGTTGTAACCATCTAAATCACCACCCATAACCATTTCACCTTTGTCAGATTGGCTGCAATAAAAGTGACCTGCTCCGAAAGTAACTACGTTATGAAGTAAAGGTTTAACTGGTTCTGAGACACAAGCTTGCAGAACATGTGCTTCAATTGGAAGTCTCATATTTAACATGTCTGCTAAAAGTGTAGTGCTTCCAGCAACACACAATCCAACTTTTTTAGTTTTAATGTTTCCTCTTGATGTTTGAACACCTTCTATTTTTCCGTTATTAACATCAAAACCTGTCACTTCACAATTTTGAATTATATCGACACCCATGGAGTCTGCCTGTCTAGCATATCCCCAAGCAACTGCATCATGTCTTGCAGTTCCTCCACGTGGTTGCATTAAACCACCATGAATGGGAAAACGACATGTTTCTGAAAAATCTGCAAATGGGATCATCTTTTTTAAATCATCCCTTCCAAGAAGAATTGCATCAATACCATTTAATCTCATAGAGTTACCTCTTCTAGCGTAAGCATTCATTTGTGCATCAGAGTGAGCTAGGTTTATAATTCCTCTCGGTGAGTACATAACGTTGTAATTTAATTCTTGGCTAAGTGTTTCCCAAAGCTTCATACCAAACTCATAAAAATGAGCGTTTGAATCAAACATATAGTTAGATCTCAAGATGGTAGTGTTTCTTCCAACATTACCTCCTCCAATCCAACCCTTTTCAAGTATGGCAACGTTTGTGATGCCATGTTCTTTTGCAAGATAATAAGCTGTTGCAAGACCATGACCACCGCCGCCTACAATTATGACATCGTATTCTTTTTTAGGCTCAGGGTCTTTCCAAGCTACCTCCCAATTTTCATGGTTGGTGAAAGCATTTTTTACTAAACTAAAAACTGAGTACTTTTGCATGATTCAATTAAACCTCTTCGAAAATATATATTCCTAATATAATGCTACAATAAACCTGTTCCATAATATGAAACAACATTTTTATTATCCCTGTATTTATTACAGATTATGACAAAAAATGGATTGGAAATTAAAATTTAATTATTAATATTAATTCAAATCGGAGGAGAATAATGACAAAAGTTGCACTAATTGGTACAGGTCCCTGTGGACTATCTTTTTTAAGATCTCTGCATCAAGCGCAAAGCAAAGGCGAAAATATTCCTGAGGTTGTTGCCTTTGAAAAACAAGAAAGTTGGGGTGGTCTTTGGAATTATACTTGGAGAACCGGGTCTGATCAATATGGAGATCCAATTCACAATAGCATGTATAGATACCTTTGGTCGAATGGGCCAAAAGAGTGTCTTGAATTTGCAGATTATTCTTTTGATGAGCATTTCAAAAAACCAATTCCCTCCTTCCCTCCAAGAGCCGTCCTTCAAGATTACATTTTAGGTCGTGCAGAAAATTCGGATGTAAAAAAATACGTAAAGTTTAACACCACTGTTACCTCTGTTGCTGATAATGGTAATGGATTTGATATTACATACCGAAATAAAAAAGACGATCAAACTAAAACTGAAAGTTTTGATAAATTAGTTGTAGCGACTGGTCACTTCTCTGTTCCATACATTCCTGAATATGAGGGAATGAGTAGCTTTCCAGGAAGAATAATGCACTCTCATGATTTCAGAGACGCTGAAGAGTTTAGAAATAAAAATGTTGTCGTTCTCGGAAGTAGTTACTCTGCTGAAGATATAGCGTTACAGTGCCATAAATATGGAGCTAAAACTGTTACTATTGGTTATAGAAACAATCCAATGGGTTTCAATTGGCCTGAAGGCATGAAAGAAGTACATTACATGGATAAGATTGATGGAAACAAAGCAGTTTTTAAAGATGGCACAGTTCAAGAAATGGATGCCTTAATACTATGTACAGGTTACTTGCATCATTTTCCTTTTTTACCAGAAGATCTAAAATTAAAAACTCATAACAGGCTGTATCCTCCAAACCTGTACAAAGGAGTAGTATGGCAAAATAATCAAAATTTGTTTTATCTTGGTATGCAAGATCAGTTTCATACTTTTAACATGTTTGATGCCCAAGCTTGGTATGTTAGAGACATAATTATGAACAAAATAACTCTGCCTTCAGCTGATGAGTTAGCAAAGGATATTGATAATTGGGTTAAAAAGGAAGAGGCTCTAGAGGATGCCTATCAGATGATTGATTTTCAAACAGATTATTGTGTGGATTTATGTTCTGCTGTTGACTACCCAAAAATTGACTTTGAGTTAATTCGCAAACATTTTTATGATTGGGAACACCATAAGGAAGAAAATATCCTGACTTATAGAGATAAATCCTTTTCCTCGCCTGTCACTGGCACCACTGGTCCCTCACATCACACTACATGGTTGGATGCTATGGACGACTCTATGGCTACATATTTAGATACAAAATAAATATTATATGTCCAATAATACTCTTAATTTTATTGGATGGGTTTTATTTATTATTTCTGCCGTAGGCTTTATAATATCAAGTATTGGTAGTTTCTGGGCTATGTTTGGAAGTCTTTTTTTCTTTGTAGCTTGTTTTGTTTTTTTAATACCATTTTTTAGAAAAGAAAAAAATAAAGATTAAGGAATATTTTTGTCAATCCCCTTTGGGATGAGTTTTTCTTTATCGTAAAATGGTAAATCAATTATTTCGCAGTCAGCTAAATTATCATTAACAGACTCGACTTTAATTTGAAATTCTTTCCACTCACCGGGGTAGTCAAAACGTACATAACCTACATACTTTTCTAAAGTAGGAGACCAAGTTGATGCTGATAGATATCCAATTTTTTGTTCATTTGATGATAAATAAACTTTTGCTCTTGGAATAATTTCTTTATCCGTAGTTATACCAAATAATCTCTTTCCAAATTTTGTTGATAAAAATTCTAAAGCTTTTTTTCCAATAAAATTTTCTTTCTCTAAATCAACTAGAGAGCCTAATCCAATTTCATAAGGATTCATTGAAGAGTCAAAATCTGTGTTGTTATCTAGGATGCCTGCTTCAATTCTTCTTATATCCATTGATTCTAGACCATCAAATGTCATACCCATCGGATATCCAATTTCACAAATAGTATCCCAAATTTTTTTATAATCAGTCTTATTTCCTAGAGTATAAATTTCGAAGCCTAATTCAGAAGTCCATCCTGTTCTAGAGACATATACATTTTGATCAGCTATTTTTGAATAGCCTGAATGATAATATTTAAAATCATTGTTTATTTCTCCATTTGTTAGCTTTGAAATTATATCTTTAGAAATTGGACCTTGAATTTGTATCACTCGAGAATTAGGGTCAGTTATAGTAACTTCATAGTTTTTTTGATGAGCTTTTAACCAAGTTTCAAGGGGTCCATCAGGTTGGACGTACCAAAATTTATTTTGCTCTAATCTAAAAAGTACACCGTCTATAAATATTCCGCCATTTTCATAACAGGCAATTGCATATTTACCCCTGCCTACTTTCATATCTTTAATTTTGCGACAAAATATTTTATCAAGAAATTCCTCTGACTGTGGTCCCTCTATTTGAATAGGTTTTTCAGGTACATCATACATGACAGCTTTTCTTCTCAAATTCCAGTAACTATCTTTGATTTTATTTCCAACAGATATTGGAAAATAGCGATCAGCGTATACACCATAAGAATTATCTTCTTTATGATAAAATTCAAAAAAAGGTCCTTTATCAAACCTGTTATCACTAATTGGTAAAGTTGAAGATTTATCTAAAAAAATTGAACTCATTTAAAAGATAAAAAAATTAGGATTTAACTCTTGATTTAGTTGGATCATAAAATGGGAAAGGAACAACCTTAGCCTTTATTCTTTTTTGTTGACCATCTAACTTACCTATTTCAACTTCAGTATTAAGCTCGCTGTATTTGACATTGATTTTGCAAAGAGCAATATTTTTATTTAGAACAGGGGATTTCATACCACTTGTTATAATGCCAACTTGTTCCCTTCCATTATTTGAGGGATGAACACAGTCACCATGCCCGGTAGTTTCATTTCCCTCAATCTCAAGTCCAACTAGTTTTCTTTGAGGGTTTGCCTTTCTTTCAAGTAAAGCCTCTTTACCAATAAAGTTATCCTCTTTTGATTTAAGAGGAACTGTAAAACCAATTCCCGCCTCAAACGGATCAGTTTGATCATCGAATTCATAATTTGCGAAAACTAAACCAGCTTCAATTCTAACTAAATCCAAAGCGTCTAATCCCATAGGCACAATTCCAAACTCTTCTCCAGCTTTCATTACAGCATCCCACACTTCAGCAGCTTTACTCGGATGACAGAATATTTCATAACCTAGTTCACCTGTGTATCCAGTTCTAGAGACCATTAAAGGAATTCCATCTAAAGTATTTAACCTGGCTATAGAAAACCTAAACCACTCTAAATCAGTCAATGATGTTTGATGAGGGGGTGTCCAGATTATCTTTTTTAATATTTCTCTACTCTTTGGTCCTTGGACAGAAACATTATGTAAATTATCAGTAGAAGATTTAATCCATACCTTTAAGTTATGTTCCTTTGCTTTTTCTCTTAACCATTCACCGCAATACTCATCTCCACAAATCCACCTAAAGTTATCATCCGTTATTTTGAATACTGTACCGTCATCAAGCATACCTCCATGCTCGTAGCACATCGCAGTGTAAACAACTTGGCCAACAGATAGTTTTCTGATGTTTCTGGTGCAAGTCATTTGTAAAAGTTCTTCAGCGTCTGGACCTCTTACTTCAAACTTTCTTAGTGCTGATAGGTCCATAATGATAGCCCGTTCTCTGCAAGCTTCATATTCTTGGTGCGCCCCGTGATTATTATAATTAGAAGCTAACCAGAAACCTTTGTACTCAACAATATTTTCAGTAAGTTTTGATACTCTTGGGTGAAAACCAGTTTCTTTAGTTAATTTAGGTTCAGAGTCTGCTTTCATTCTAAATGCCATTCCTTTACTAAAAGGTCTATTCGGTCTATAGACTCTAACAAAAATGTCAGTAGGATTCCATCCATTAGCTGCATCTACATCGTCTGGACAGGCAGAGGAGACACAAACTAAATTTTTCAGAGCTTTAAACATCACATAGTCTCCTGGTCTAGACCATGGTTCATCAAAAATTAAAGCATTATTTGAATCAATGGCTGTGTTGTAAAATAAATTTATAGCATTCCAACCTAGTCTTTTTCTCACAGTAAACTTATCTAATACATAATTGAAATTATCAGAGCAATTTGGATGACCAAAATAACCAATATCATCATAAAATTTTGAAGTACATGCAGTACCGAACGTATCATGTCTTCCGACAGTATCTCTGTAGACTTCAACCATGGGCATTTGATTTTCATCGTAATATTTAGAATGGAGACCTGGCATTGGAAAAGCACTTCCCATTAGATATCTACTATTAGTTGTATCTATTGAGAGCTCTTGGCCTTTTTGAAGACTCTCTGAGTCGAAAGCCATAAAGTCAGAACATTGTCTTCCATAAACATCAATTATCTGAATAAAATCTCCCTCTTTGACTTCATAGGCCATTGCGGTATATCTTTTAACAAAAATTTCTTCAACAGGATCCATTAAAGGGTCTGGTAATAAAAATTCCCCCTCTTCACGTTTTTTATTTCTTTGAACAATCACTCGTAGTTCGGATGCAGGAATATTTTCATGTGTAATTTCACTTTCGCCAGGTGCAGAAATTATACAAACAATGGAGTCGTTCGTTTTGAATTCCTCAATTGAACCTGAAAGTGAATTTTGAGAAAATACTAAAATCGATTGATTAATAAACTCTACCTCATATCCAAGTTTTTTTAATTTAGTACGTGCTATTTGAGCTGACTCCTCTTCGCTCGTTAGGATTTTTTTTGTTAATTGACCGTTATGTTCGTTATTTAGGCCTAATGCTGATAGATTACATTCTCCTTTTGAATTAAAGCATACAACCTCAGCCTGTTGATGGCCTTCTAAATTAATTATTTTAAATTTATCATCTGGTTCTAATTTTAATGTGAGAGAACCTCCGCCAGTTACCAAATAATTTTCTAAGTCATCACCAAGAGCTGGTAATCCAGGTTCATAAGGTTGAGTAACTCTTGGGATGATCATTCTCTATGCTAATCCAAGAGCTTTTTTTCTTTCCTCTGCCCAATTTCTAACAATAACATCTACACATATAGCTATAAGAGAGACAAATATTCCAAGTGTTAAAGCGACACCTGCACCATCTTTTGTTCTAGATAAAGCACCAAAGATAATTTGTCCTAGATCTTCAGTTCCTATAAGTGCCCCTAAAATTACCATCTGAAGAGAGAAAACGACTGTTTGGTTGACTCCCAACATTACTGTTGGGAAAGCTATGGGTATTTCAATATTTGTCCATCTTTGAAAAGCTGAAACTCCTGACATAGTTCCAGCCTCGTGGAGAGACAGTGGAACACTTTTTAAACCCCAAACCGTATATCTTGTTGCTGGAACAGTAGCATAAACAATAGCTGCTATTAGTACTGAGGTGTCAGTTATATTAAATAAGAATATAACTGGAATTAGGTAAACGAAAGAAGGGAACGTTTCAAAAAAATCACAAAAAGATAAGAGTATTCTTCCACCTCTTTCAGTTCTACCAAATATTGAACCTAAAATTATTCCATTAAGTGAAGCCATAATTACGGCAAATGAGCCCATATACATTGTAATTAAAGCTCTGTCCCAATATTCAGATAATGCAATAAACAATAACATACCGCCAACAATCAAAGCAGTTCTTGCATTACCTACAATATACGCTGCACCCATCGCAAGAGTAAATGTTGCAATAACTGGCATACCTAAGTAGGCATGTTTCATTGGTCCTAATACTTGCGTTAGCAAAAACTTATTAAAAGAATTTAATGAGTAAAAAAATGTCTCCCAAACCCAGTCAACTGCACCATCAATGTAATGAGCTATTGTTAAACCTTTTTCTATGGGAATAACATATAAGTAGTTTATTTTATCAAAGTAACCTCCAGATATAAAAGCAATGATTGAAAAAATGACGACAGAAATAGCAAAAATAATTAATAATTTATATCTTTGGAAGAATGTTAAATTTTCAAAATAGTCTTTTTGTTTATCTGCCCAAGCTTTTGTAAATCTATCGAGGATAACTGCTATAATAACAATACACAAACCTGCCTCAGCTGCTTTTCCAATTTTTAAACTGTTTAGTGCAATCTTTAAATTCAAACCTAAGCCTTTAGCTCCTACAAATGAAGCTATGACAACCATTGCTAGACATTGCATGATAACTGTATTTACGCCATTAAGAATATCTCTTCTAGCTGCTGGAATTAAAACTTTAAAAAGTAATTGCGGTTTTGTACACCCACTCATTAAGCCTGCTTCAACAACTTCAGGAGAAATTCTTTTCAGTCCAAGAATTGTATTTCTTATCATAGGTGGAGTTGCAATAATAATAGTAGCGATTGAACCGGCGTGATCTCCTAGTCCAAATAAAGCAATAATTGGAACTAAATATGCAAACTGAGGCATAGTCTGCATAACATTTAAAACTGGTTGTAAGGCAGTCTCGACTTTTTTATCAAGGTATCCCCAAATTCCAAAAGAAAGACCAAGAACGAAACAAATTGGCGTAGTAATCAACACAAATGACAATGTTTGAATTGACGGAACGTAATTTCCAAATACCGAAATGTATAATGCGCCTATACCCCCTAAAAGCCCAAGCCTGATACCATTCAGCTGGTATCCAAGAAGAAATGCACCCACAGTTGTTGCTGTCCAAGGCAATGCAGGCCAACTTAACCAATCATTTTCTTTTAGCCATGAGTCGCTTACAAATACGTCTATTATTTTGTCTCCGCCTAATAAGAGTTCTCTTACGACAGTGATTAAAAAGAGCAAGCCTTGTGAAACAGCTTTAGTGAATTCTCTAAAAGCAGCTTTTTCTTCGTACATTTCAAAGACTGGATCCCAAACCTTTAATGGGAACCACTCATATAAAGCATTAAAGATTACGTTATTAATTGCTAATGGAATTCCTTTAAGGACTGATGGGAGTCTCCATAAATAATTATTTTCACTTTGTGGAATGAGAAAATAAAGAATAAGAAAAATAAATATAAGAATGCCAAATTGAGCTGGCTTAGAATTTCTTATAGTTTCTAAGTAGTTCTTATCCACCAAATAAAACTTTTATTACTTTTGAAGGGTTGATTGATCCAACTTCTGAACTATCTTTAGGATCTATAACTTTTATTATTTCTTTACTATTAAGAATTTTTTCAGCAACACTCTCTATAATATCGTCTTTAGATACTTTAAAATTGTCTGAAGCATTTGTGTCCTTAGGGTCCATTATAGATTCTATTTTTAATACTTTTTCTCTAGGAACATCTTCTGTAAATTTTTTAACATAATCAGTTGCGGGGTTTAAAACAATATTACCCGGGGTATCTAATTGTTCAATAATTCCATCTTTCATAATTGCAATACGATCAGCTAATCTAAGAGCCTCATCAAAATCGTGCGTAACAAACATAATTGTTTTGTTAAGAACCCCTTGAAGTCTTAAAAATTCATCCTGCATTTCTTTTCGAATTAAAGGATCTAATGCAGAGAATGGTTCATCTAAAAACCAAATGTCCGGCTCAACTGCCAGTGATCTAGCTATTCCTACTCTTTGTTGCTGTCCACCAGATAATTCTCTAGGAAAGTAATTTTCTCTTCCTTTTAGCCCAACCAATTCGACCATTTCTAAAGCCTTGTACATACTATTTTCTGTACCGACTCCTTTTACCTGCAAGGGGAAGGCAATATTTTCAATGACTGTTTTATGAGGAAGTAGGGCAAAATTTTGAAAAACCATTCCCATTTTCTCTCTTCTAAGCTCAACTAATTGTTTGTTGTTCATTAAACAAATATCTTCACCGTCAACTAATATTTTACCTGCGGTTGCGTCAGTCAATCTTGAAATACATCTCAATAAGGTGGATTTTCCTGAGCCTGATAGGCCCATGACAACTAACATCTCTCCTTTTTCAACATCAAAAGAGGCATTATTTACGCCCACTATACATCCTGCTTCTTGAAATTGTTTAGCATCCACAGACCCATTAGAGTCTGCTAATAGCTTGTTCGCATTGGCGCCAAAGATCTTGTAGACAGAATCGCAACTAATAGTTGGTGACATAAGATTAACCTATCAAAAAAAATTAAAAGTAAAATCCTCCCATTTAAGGGAGGATTTTAAAAATATTATATTACTTCATGAAGAGATCGATTTGATCTCTGTTATTAGCAATATATGCAGTAGCTGCCTCTGCGTGAGTCATACCACCGTTATCAACATAGTTAGCCATTTCACCAATGTTACCTGATGTAAATTCCATTTTTGTGTAGAATTTATATGCAGATGTATGAGTGATTGGGAACTTGATGTGTGCTGCTTTTTTTAACCAACCAATTGGTGAACCACAACCAGTTGTCTCAACAGAACCGCCGTCTTCAATTCTACAACCTTGGTAGAAAGGTGGGAATTCAATAAATACAAATCCCTCAGCATCAGTAAAGTTTGGTGTCCAGTTAAAGATCACTGTTCCTCTACCTTCTT
The DNA here is from genome assembly GCA_902617515.1 of uncultured Alphaproteobacteria bacterium. Lineage (GTDB taxonomy): Bacteria > Pseudomonadota > Alphaproteobacteria > HIMB59 > HIMB59 > HIMB59. The sequence continues at coordinate 13,787 of CACMWX010000002.1, read as the reverse complement.
TTTTTGCAGCTGCTAGTTCTGCCCATAGTGCATCAGCACTACCAGCAAACTTAACCATCCACTGGTCATCTAAGCCAAGACCTTTTAGTCTGTTAGGCATCACATCAGTGTGCCATTCATAAGGACCTTCTAACCATCTACCTTTACCTTCAGAGTCAGGTGTAGCAAAGTTAGCTTGACACTCAGGAGATTTTAAAGCTTCCCAATTTGGAAGACCTGGACATAAATTTTCATCAATAACCCATTGTGGAACACCCATATCTTCAAGAGTTGGAGCTAAGTGTGAACCAGCATCGATTAAACCACCTTTATCCATAGCTTCATAAAATGGTTTAGCCATAGTTGACTGCCATGTTTCATGAGCAACGTGAAGCTCACCTACTCTGACAGCTTCATATCTTGTTGCTGACTCAGCAGGGACTAATTCAACATCATAACCAAGCTCTTCAAAAGCTTGTGCCATAACGTTAGCCATAACGATTTGGCTTGACCAGTTTAAAACTGGAATTCTAATCGGGTCTGCCGCTTTTGCTACAGTTGTAAAACCAGCAAACAGGACTAGAGCGTAAAATAATGAAATAAATTTTTTCATTTACTCCTCCTATATCTATTATAATAGTAGAAGTAATATAGGGCATAAGACAACAAGGTTGAAGCCTTAAAATCCGTAATATGAAACAACTAGTCTTTAAAAAAAACCAAAAAATCAACAAAAAAATGATTTTTGTGAGTAAAGAAAATCTGTCGCATAATTACAGGCAAATCGATAAGTTTTCAGGAAATTCAAAGATTATAAGCGTAATAAAAGGTGATGGCTATGGGCACGGCCTTTTGGAATGTTGTAAAATATTAAAAACGAGTAAATGTAAAGATTTTTATGTTGCTAGGTTAGATGATGCTATCAAACTGAGAGAAAATTTTAAACATATAAATATTTACCTGTTATCAGGTGTGATTTCAAACAATGATTTGAAAGAAATAAAAAAATATAAAATAATTCCAATTATTAATAATGTAGATCAATTATCCTTATTAAAAACTTCACAAAAACTTAAGTACGTTTTGCATATTGATACTGGAATGAATCGTCTTGGATTGCAGTCAAGCGAACTTGAAAAATATTCAAATTTAATCGATAAAAAGAATATTATTTTTTTAATGTCTCACCTATCTTCTGCAGATGATTTAAAAAAAAATGAGTCAAGTAAACAATTAAATATACTTATTGACCTAAATAAAAATTTTAATTTACCTTTAAGCATAGCTAATTCATCTGGAATTTTTTTAGGTAAGCAATATCATTTAAATTATGTAAGACCTGGAAAAAGTCTATACGGAATTAATCCTTTCTATAAAAAAAGATTTAACTTAAGACAGGTTATGAGTATTTACTCACCTATATTACAAGTTCAAAATGTCAAAAAAGGAAATTCAATTGGCTACAGCCAAACTTACAAACTTAAAAGAGACTTAAAAGTTGCAACCATAGATTTTGGTTACTCTGATGGATTTCTTAGAAGCGGAAGTAATAGAGCATCTGTTTACATAGATAAATTTCAATGTAGAATTTTAGGAAGAGTTTCAATGGACTTGATCACGATTGATGTGTCTAAAGTTCCCAATAACAAATTGTATCTGGGCAAACCTGTAGAAATAATTGGAATTAATCAACGATATGAGAGAATTGCATACGAAACTGGGACTAATGAACACGAGATTTTAATTTCTTTAGGCAGGAACTTAAGAAAAGTATATATATAAGTCATGTACGAAGCTCCAATTAAAGATTTAAATTTTGTAATTAAAAATCTAATAGATTTAGGCAAACTAAATAAAGTTAGTGATTATTCTGAATTTTCTGATGATTTAGTTGAAGCTGTTCTTGAAGAGGCAGGAAAAATAGCCTCTGAAGTGTTAGACCCTTGTAACCTTTCAGGAGATCATGAGGGCTCAAAAAGACTCGATACTGGTGAAGTCGTAACTCCTAAAGGCTACAAAGAGGCTTATGCGAGTTTAAGAGATGGTGGGTGGTTTGGCTTAGAGGCCAAAGAAAAATTTGGTGGTCAACAGATACCAGTAACTTTATCTGCCGCTGTTAATGAGATTTGGCATAGTTCTAATATGTCATTGGCGCTTTGCCATCTATTAACACAAGGTTTGATATATGCGTTGCAAAAATCAGCATCAGAAGATCAAAAAAGCTTCTATATACCAAAATTAGCATCGGGTCATTGGACAGGTACGATGAATTTAACTGAACCACAATCGGGAACAGACCTATCTACGATTAAAACTAAAGCTATAAAAGAAAATGGTCATTATAAAATTTATGGACAAAAAATTTATATTACCTATGGAGAACATGATTTATCTGAGAATATTATTCATTTGGTTTTAGCAAGAACACCTGAAGCGCCAGAGGGTAATAAAGGTATTTCTGTTTTTCTTGTACCTAAATTTATTCCAAATGATGACGGCAGTATTGGCAAAAAAAATGATGTAACCTGTTTGTCTATTGAAAAAAAACTTGGTGTCAAAGGTTCTCCTACTGCAGTTCTACAGTTTGGTGAAAAGGATGGAGCTATTGGTTATTTGGTTGGAGAAGAAAATCAGGGTTTAAATATAATGTTCGAAATGATGAACCATGCAAGGTTCTCAGTTGGAGTTCAGGGACTTGCAGTTTCTGAAAGAGCTTATCAACAATCTAAAATGTATGCCTTTGATAGAGTTCAAGGAGTTCCGATTGATGGTCAGAAAGGTGATCCTATTATTCATCACCCAGATGTTCTTCGATTATCCTCGACTATGAAATCAGAAATCGAAGCTATGAGAGCTCTTGCAATTTATGGAGCTTTTGCTTTGGATATGACTAAGTCAGAAGAAAGTGAATATTGGGAAAAAAAATCATCTTTAATGATACCTATTATAAAAGGGTGGTTGACTGAAAGGTCACTAGAGATTACATCAAATGCTATTCAAATTCATGGTGGAATGGGCTTTATTGAAGAAACAGGAATCGCACAGCATTATAGAGATGCTAGAATTCTCCCTATATACGAAGGCACCACTGCAATTCAAGCAAATGATTTAGTTTTTAGGAAGACGCTCCGAGACAATGGTAAAAGCATATTAGAATTAATTGATGAAATTAGAACCGATACAGAAGCATCTGCGAGTTCAGATCGATTAAAAGAGTTATGTAAAAAAATGGATAGTTCAATTGACTCTGCAAAAAAAGTTGTTGAGCACATTGTTTCTACTTCTAATAATAAAAAAAGGCCTGCTGTATCGAGTGTTAACTATTTAATGATGTTAGGTTATATTTTTGGGGGTTGGATGATGATTAAAACTGCCAAAAAATCACTCGAATTAAAAGATAAAGGCGAAATTGATAATGAATTTCTGGATGCAAAAATAGCTACATCAAGTATTTATGTATCAAGTATTTTGCCAAAAATTGATAGTTTAGCTTCCATAATTTTACATGGTGATGAAGATGTTTTAGCTATGAAACATCAATGGTTGTAATTTGGAAAAATTCAAAAATAAATTAAGTAATTTTTTTAGTTGGCTTTCAAAGGCAGAATTAGTTGAGCTAGACTCAGTGGATACTAGCGAAGATCCAATCAGACCAGACATTGACAATGAATTTCGCACCTCGTATGGCCGCAAGATTTATGGATTAAAATCTAATGAAGATGTAGAAGGTTTTATTTGTCTAGCATTCTGTAACGATGTACCACAAACAATGAAAGAATTAGACTTAATGAGCAAAAATGCTTTTCATGAAAAAAACGCAAACATTGCTGTAGCCTACACTGTTTGGTCAAGAAAAAGAGGAGCAGGTAAACAAACTATTTTTACAACAAAAAAGCTTGTTAAAGATGAGATGAAAAATATAGATCGCTTTATCACACTTTCTCCTTTGACACCTATTGCAACACATTTTCATATAAAGCATGGAGCTAAATTAGTAAATATCAATGCAACTTCGCAAAACTTTGAATACGACTTTAATTAGGTCCCAGAGTAAATAGGTCCACCCCCACCCTCAGGAGTTACCCACTCAATATTTTGAGAAGGTTCTTTAATATCGCATGTCTTACAATGAATACAATTTTGAGAATTAATTTTTAAAATTTTTTTTTGGAGGTCATTATCAAATTCAACTTCATACACACCTGCAGGGCAATACCTTTGGGCAGGTTCGTCATATTCTTCAATAGTAAAGTTAGTTGACAGATCTTTATCATTAAGTAACAAATGGTTAGGTTGATCATCTGCGTGGTTAGTTCCTGATAGATAAACTGAGCTGGGTTTATCAAAAGTAATAACACCATCATATTTAGGATAGGTAATTTTTTTTGCTTTTTTAGCTGGAATCAAAGACTCATGATCAGCGTGCTTATGTTGAAGGGTAAAGGGAAGTTTACCTCCAAATATTTTTTGATCTAATCCAGTAAAAATCATTGCTGGTATCAGGCCCCATTGAAAACTGGGCTTAACATTTCTTGCTTTGTATAATTCTTCAAATACCCATGAGTTTTTAAATTTTGACTCATACTCTGACAGTTCTTTATTGCTATTTATATGATCATTGATGACTTCTGCAGCAATTATTCCACTTTTCATTGCGGTATGTGATCCTTTAATTTTTGGCATATTTAGAGTACCTGCATCACATCCTATCAATAATGCCCCAGGCATATGCATTTGTGGAAGGCTCTGCAATCCTCCCTCTATTAGAGCTCTTGCACCATAAGAAATTCTTTTTCCACCATCTAATAATTTTTTGATATCAGGGTGAGTTTTAAACTGTTGAAATTCATCATAAGGAGAAAGGTATGGATTCTTATAATCCAAACCGATTACGTAACCTAGGTATATTTGATTATTTTCAGCATGATAGCAAAAACTACCTCCATATGTATCACTTTCAAGAGGCCATCCCACACTATGTGAAACTTTACCAAGTTGGTGATTTTCAGAGTTGATCTCCCAAATTTCTTTAAAGCCTATACCGTATTGTTGAGGAGATTTGTTGTTGGAGTCTAAATTAAATTTTTTTAGAACCTCTTTTCCCAGGTGACCTCTACATCCTTCTGATAAAACTGTAACTTTACCTTTGATATTAATCCCAGGTTCATAATTATCTTTAGGTTTAAAATCTTTGTCTAAACCCATATCACCTGTTTGAACACCAACTACCTTTTGATCATTATCATAAAGTAATTTGCTAGCTGCAAATCCTGGAAAAATCTCTACTCCTAAGTTTTCTGCAAATTCACCTAACCACTTACAAAGATTAGATAAGCTAATTATGTAATTTCCATGATTTTTTAAAACATTTGGTAAAAAAAAGTTTGGCACCTTCATACTTTTAGTTTTTGTATAAAATAAAAAATCTTCTGATGTTACTGATGTTTTGATTGGACTATTAAGTTCTTTCCAATTTGGAATGAGCTCATCTAAAGCCTTAGTTTCAAAAACATTACCACTTAAAATATGAGCCCCGACTTCAGATGCTTTTTCTAGTACACAAATAGACAAATTCGTATCGAGTTGTTTTAGTTTAATTGCTGTTGATAAACCAGCTGGACCAGCTCCAACTATTACTATGTCGTAATTTAATTCTTCTCTCTGCACTTCGCTCATAATATTGATTATATATTAAATATTACGATTCTATCTGATTAAGTAGATCTAACTCTTTAATAATTTCAGGTATTGCTTGAAATAAATCCGAAGAAAGTCCGTAGTCAGCTATATTAAATATTGGTGCCTCTAAGTCCTTATTAATAGCGACTATGACTTTACTTTCTTTCATACCCGCTAAATGCTGTATTGCACCGGATATACCTACGGCAATATAAAGCTCAGGAGCAACCATTTTACCAGTTTGTCCGACTTGGTATTCATTGCCAATATATCCTGAGTCAACAGCAGCTCTCGACGCCCCAACAGCTGCATTAAGTTTATCAGCTAAATCATATAAAAGTTTAAAATTATCAGAGTTTTCTAGTCCTCTACCTCCAGATACAACCACTCGAGCGTTACCCAATTCAGGTCTGTCACTCTTTGATACTTCTCTACTTACAAATGTTGTTTTAACCTCTGAGTCAATGAAAGTAATATTTTCTAAAGCAGCATCACCTCCTACTTCTTCACATTTTTCGAAAGAAGTGGGCCTGACAGTCATTAAATTAATTTTTTGATCTGTTTGAACATAAGAAATAGCGTTTCCCGCGTAAATAGGTCTAATAAAAGTATCTTGGGACTCTATACCTATGATATCACTTATTTGAGTGACATCTAACTGAGCAGATACTCTAGGTAGCAGATTTTTTCCGAATGTACTAGAAGGTGCTAAAATGTGTGAATAATTTTCAGCTAAATTAGAAATTATAGGAGATGATAATTCTGGTATTTGATTTTCTAATTTCTCATGATCACAAAAAATTACTTTTTTAACTAACTGTATTGATTTTGAACTTTTAGCTAGATCTTCAATTTTATTCCCTAAAATTAAAAGATGAATATCTTCGCTTAATTTTTCGGCAGCACTAATAGTATTAAGAGTTGATGATTTTAAATTTTTGTTATCATGTTCCGCTACTACTAGTACAGACATTTAAATTACTTTTGCCTCGTATTTTAGTTTTTGAACCAATTCTTTAACATCATTAACCATAATCCCTGCTTTTCTTTTTGGAGGCTCAATTACTTTTAGGGTTTTAATTTTTGATGATGTATCAATTCCAAGAGTGTCAATATCAATTGTCTCAAGAGGTTTTTTTTTGGCCTTCATTATATTTGGAAGAGAGGCAAACCTTGGTGTGTTTAATCTTAAATCGCATGTTAAAACAGCTGGAAGTGAAGTTTCTAGGTTTTCAATACCTTCATCTATCTCCCTTGATATAAAAACTTTATTATTTTCAATTTTTAAATTTGAAATAAAACATCCTTGTGGCCAATTTAATAATGCAGATAAAATCTGACCTGTTTGATTTGAGTCATCATCAATAGCTTGTTTACCCATTAAAACGAGATCTGGTTTTTCTTTGTCAATTATTATTTTTAGTGTTTTAGCAACTGCTAATGGCTCTAATGTATTTTGACTTTTTACCAATATAGACCTATCAATTCCCATAGCCATAGATGTTCTTAAAACATCTTGAGATTTGTCATCTCCAATAGATACAGATATTATTTCATTCGCGAGACCCTGTTCCTTAAGCTTTACTGCCTCTTCAATGGCATTTTCATCTGGTGGATTAACAGACATTTTAACATTTTGTGTTTCTACTCCACTATTGTCGCTTTTTACTCTAATCTGCACTTTGTAATCAACGACCCTTTTGACAGCAACTAAAACTTTCATTTGAATTTCAATAAAATAAACTAAGTTAAACAACTTACAAGATCCAAAAACTATGACAAATATTAAGAAGAGGAAGATCTATAAAAATATTTATGAATTATTTATTAAATATACTAATAAACTTGATTTTAAAGAGATAAGAGAAAACTACATTTATAATGGAAATAGTGTCTCAGCTATTTGTTTTAACAAACAAGATCAAGTTTTTTATTTTATAAGACAGATGAGACCAAATTATTTTTTTAATAAATTCTCACCCTACCCTTTGGAAATAGTAGCAGGTGGGATTAACAAGAAAGAATCAAGTAGACAAGCTATTATTAGAGAAATCAAAGAGGAACTTAGAGTCAAACCTATTTCGGTAAAAAAGTTGGAGTCACTCATTATTGCTCCAGATATTTTAGAAGAAATTACTGATATCTATCTTGCATACGTACCTAGAATTACAAACTTTAAAATTATAAATCCTAATGAGGGAGAATATATAAAGATAATCCCGATGAAAAAAAAACAAATCTTAGAAATTTTAAAAACAAATAAAACACAAAATATTGTTACAAAATACGCTTTTTTAAAAATAAAAGAGCTTAAGATTTAATCTTAATCATCTCTTTATCATAAATAGGATAAAGATGCACATTGCAGGGAACTTTTTTAGTAGCTATCTCTAATTCGTAATTACCATTTTCTACAAAGTTTTGATCAATAACATCTTTACTTCTTATGTACCCATAGCCAATAGATTTGCCTATGGTGTATCCGTAACCCCCACTTGATAACCAACCTACTTGTTTACCGTCTCTAAATATAGTTTCTCTTCCTAAAAGTATTTGATTTGGATCATCACACGTAAAACCTGCAAAAATCTTTTTCAAACCTTTTAATTTTTGATTTAACAGTGCTTTTTTTCCAATGAAATCTCTGTCAGAGTTAATTTTAGTTGCCCATCCTAATCCAGCCTCAAGAGGGGTATGGTCCGGCCCGATATCTGAACCCCAAGCTCTGTAGCCCTTTTCTAAACGACAACTCTCTATACATCGATATCCAGCATTAATTAGTCCAAATTGATTTCCATAATCCATTATCTTTGAATAAATTTCTGAGGAAAAATCTATTGGGAAATGAAGCTCCCAACCTAACTCACCCATGTAGGTTATTCTAATTGCATAAACATCTTTTGATGCAATTTTGATTTTTTTACATGTAGCAAATGGAAAATTATCATTTGATAAATCTGTATTTGTTAGCCCTTGAAGGATCTTTCTAGAATTTGGTCCCATTAATGAAAAAACTGAATTATCAAATGTTATATTTTTAACTTCTACTTCTAAATTATTTGGAATATTTGAAATTATCCAATCATAGTCATGGGTCATAAAACCTGTTCCAGTTATAATATAAAAGGTATTTTTATCTATAACTGTTATTGTTAAATCACATTCAATTCCACCATCGTCATTCAACATTTGGGTATAGATTGTCGAACCAATTGGTCTATCAATTTTATTTGCACATAAATAATCTAAAGCTTGTAGTGAGTCTTTACCTGATACAATAAACTTAGCGAAAGATGTTTGATCAATTAGAACAGCACTCTCTCTTGCGGCCTTTACTTCATTTCCAACAAATTCAAACCAATTTTGTCTGTCAAAGGAATAAATATCCCTAGGCTCACTTCCTTTTGGTGCAAACCAATTAGGTCTCTCCCAACCCATTTTTTCACCAAAGCATGCATTTGAGTTTTTAAGTTTTTCATAAATTGGAGATTTTTTAAATTCTCTCACTGAGGAGTTTTCCTCAAAGGGCCATGCCATAGTGTAATGTTTAGCATAAGCCTCATAAGTTCTTTTTCTTACCCACTCCAAATCTTGATGGGGTTTTCCAAATCTTCTTATATCAACTGGCCATAAATCGTAAGGTGGTCTTCCATTAGCTACCCATTCTGCAAGTGCCATACCCGCTCCACCTCCAGCAGCTATCCCATATGCGTTGAAACCTGCGCCAACATAAAAGTTTTTTAATTCAGGACTCTCTCCTAAAATAAAGTTTCCATCTGGTGTAAAACTCTCTGGTCCATTTATTAATTCTTTGATTCCAGCAGTTTCAAGACTAGGGACCCTTCCAAGAGCATTATTCATTATTTGTTCAAAATGATCGTAATTTGAATCTAAAAGTGAAAAATGAAAATCTTCTGGGACTGATTTTTCAGCCCATGATAAAGGGTTTGGTTCATACCCTCCCATTGCAAGGCCTCCAACTTCCTCTTTAAAATAAATTAACCTGTCAGGATCTCTTAAAGTAGGAAGGTCTGATTTAACACTCTCTATTTTTTCAGTAACCAAATATTGGTGTTGAAAAGATACTAAAGGGACATTAACTCCAACATCTTGTGCAAACTGTCTGGTCCACTGACCACAACAACAAACAATTTTTTCACACTTTACTTTACCTTTAGATGTTTCAATACCTTCAATTACGCCATTATTTATAATTACCTTTGATACTCTAGTTTCCTCAAATATTTTTGCTCCTTTGTTTCTAGCTCCTTTAGCCAATGCTTGTGAAATATCTGTCGGATTTGCTTGTCCATCTGTAGGAAGGAAGGCTGCTCCATAAACATCATCTATATTCATGATTGGCCATAAATCTTGAGCCTCTTTTGGAGTAAGTAGTTCCATCTCCAAACCAAATGAATGAGCTGTGGTAGTTTGTCTTAAAACCTCCTGCCATCTCTCTTTATTACAAGCTAGTCTCAATCCACCGTTCATCTTCCATCCTGTTCCTAATCCTGTTTCTTTTTCAAGCTTGTCATACAGATCAACAGAGTATCCTAATAATTGAGTAATATTTGCATTTGTTCTTAATTGGCCAACTAGTCCAGCAGCATGCCATGTACTACCAGATGTTAATTTACCACTTTCAATAAGTACAACTTCATGTCCTAAATCAGCTAAGTGATATGCAGTAGAGCAACCCACTATACCACCCCCAATTACTACAATTTTTGAACTATCTATCATTATAGTTTATCAAATGACTCCTCAAATTTTTTGAGATTATCTGAAGTATACTCAGCATAATTAAATTCTATCTTAGAAGTGATCTCAGAGACCATACTCCACATTGTCTCTCTTAATAAACTAGCAGTTTTCATTGCGTTATATTTAATTATTAAGTCTTTTGATGGTTTTTCTTTAAAATAAATTTCTAAAACTTCATTTTCTAGATTTTCATCTAAATCATTATTAGAAGATAAACCTCCTATATCAAATAAAGGATCATTAAAACCACCATATTCCCAATCTACTACCCATATTTTAGAACCATCATCAAGAAAATTTGCAGCCAATAAATCATTATGACCAAATACAATTTCTCTTGGAGAGGAGAGTTTTTCTAACGTTTCTGCTTTTTTTAACAAACTTGGAATTAATGAAATGTGAGAGCTATTATTATTTAATAAGTAATTTGAGTAATACTTTATGACATAAAAAACCCAGAAAATTTGAGGCTGACCTGATAACTTGTTAGGTATTTCATCATGAATTTTTCTTATGATCGGAACAATTTTATTTAAATTTTCTCTTACAGTTTTTGGTTCAAGAGTTTTACTTTCAATGAATTCTAAGACCAATACTCCAGGTTCATTATAAATTAATTTTGGAGACACCCCTATTTGATAGGCTGCTTCACTAACAATAATTTCGTTTGATCGATAAACTAGATGTTCTGGTATATCTGAACCTAATCTAACAACTGATTTAGAACCAGAGTCTGATACTAGGAAATTAAGATTTGTAATTCCTCCCTCTAAAGGTTCAATATTTTCAAGATTTTTCCATATTGGAAGACTCTTGATTTTATTTTCAAATTCCATTTGATTAAAACATACTGATCTTTGAATTATTTTCTACGGATAAAATCCAAAAATATTTTGAAATTTTTTATAGAATTTATTTTAAAAGCTATAATAATCTAGATATTTATTTAGGAGGTAATATGGATCTAATACAGAGACTCAATGAGGGACCTATTTTGTGTGCAGAAGGCTATCTTTTTGCAATGGAGAGAAGAGGGTATTTACAGGCAGGAACATACGTTCCTGAGGTTGTTCTTGATAATCCTGAAGTAGTAACTCAACTTCATAGAGAGTTTATTAGAGCTGGTAGTGATGTTGTTCAAGCATTTACTTATTACGGTCACAGAGAAAAGTTGCGTTTGATTGGAAAGGAAGAATTATTAGAACCTCTTCAAAAAAATGCATTAGAAATTGCAAAAAATGCTGCAGCTGAGTTTCCCCAGTTAGATTTAATGATAGCTGGTAATGTAGCTAATACTAATATTTATGACCCTGATGACAAAAAATCTCACATTGATTGTCAAAAAATGTTTGAAGAACAAATAGCTTGGGCAAAAGAAGCTAATGTTGATTTTGTTATTGCTGAAACAATTAATTGGACTGAAGAAGCTAAATTAGCATTAAAGGAAATTAAAAATGCAGGTTTAATAGCTGTCGTGAATCTTGCTATACCTAAAGGTGACAAAACAAGAGAAGGCCATAGTGCTGCAGAGGCCTGTAAAATTTTGGAAGACCATGGTGCTGATGTAGTTGGTCTTAATTGTTATCGTGGTCCTGAAATGACAATGAAACTGCTGCCAAGCATTAGAGAAAAAGTCTCATGCCATGTGGCTGCATTACCTGTTCCATATAGAACAACTGAAGAATTCCCAACACACATGTATATAGAGGATCCAAATTGTAATTGTTTAGATGGTAATGTTTCTCATATTGCTCTTGATGGATTAACATGTAACAGGTTTGAAATGGCTGAATTCACCAAACAATGTATGGACATCAATGTAAATTTTATTGGTATTTGTTGCGGTGCCGACCCTCATCATGTAAGAGAAATGGCAGTTGCTATGGGTAGAAAACCAATTTCTTATAAATATTACCCTGATATGAGCAAACATTTTTCTCATGGCACAGAAAGCAGTCTTAAGGAAATTAACAAAACTAAAGAATGGCTTAAATAATTAATTAGACTTATAAAAAATAAATTTTAGATGAGCATTTGGGGAAAACTTTTAGCTGGGACTTTTGGTTTTGCTCTTGGGGGGCCAATAGGAGCTATGTTAGGTGTAATAGCGGGTCACAGTGTTGATCGTATTCGAAACCAAAAATTCGACTCTAATATAGCCTCTAATTCACCACAAGAAATTATAACGATAGGTATAATTATTTTAGCAGCTAAACTGGCTAAAGCAGATGGTCAAGTTACAACTGATGAAATAAACGCCTTTAAAGAAAAATTTAAAATACCTCCTGATTTTCAAAGCGATGTTAGCAAAATATTTAATGAAGCTAAAAAAAGCTCTGATGACTATCATCAATATGCTCAACAAATAGGAATGCTATTTCGTGGACAGCCTCAAGTTTTGGAGCAAATTTTAAACTTACTTTTTTATATCGCAGAGTCTGATGGTGAAATCAGCGACTCAGAGATAGTATTTATTAAAAATTGTTCTGATTATTTTGGACTAAATAAAGCTCAATATGAAAGCATAAAAACTATGTGGATGGATAAACAAATTGATCCATACAAAATTTTAGGAGTTGAGAAAAGTTTTTCTGATGGTGAAATTAGAAAGAGATGGATACAGCTAAGCAAAGAGTTACACCCTGACCAATTAAGGGCACAGGGTGTTCCTCAAGAATTAATCATTAAATCTGAAGACAGACTATCCGAGATAAATCAAGCCTACGATAAAATAAAAAGTATTCGCAAAATCAATTAAACTTTTTTTAACTGATCTGCTTTGGATTTGCCTTTGTCTTCAACAACTTCAAATTCGACTTTGTCGCCTTCATCGAGGCGGTCTAAACCTGCTTGTTGAACAGCTGTGATGTGGACAAAGATATCTTTATCTTCTCCATCAGGGGCAATAAACCCATATCCTTTTTTTGGGTTAAACCATTTCACTGTTCCTGTAGCCATTTATAGTCCTTTCTTAATCTTAAGTAGTAAATATTTAGCGTATCCAAATATAGTTAAAAATTTTATGAGATTTTTTTAATTAGTATTCAAATAGTAAGCCTAAATATTGGTAAACTTTTTATAGCAATTTTTCTAAATTTAAAGTTAAAAATGGTAAACCGGGCCGCTACCTTTACCAATTTTATACAAACTTCCTTTAATTATGGCTCTTTTTATATAATTTCTTGATTTTTTGACAGAATTTAAAATATCTTCACCTAAAGCTAAATTCGATGCAATTGCTGACGATAAAGTACACCCAGTTCCATGTGTGTTTTTACTTTTAATGATACTAGACTCAAAAAAGTGAATTTTTTTATTTTTTTTTATAAATAGACAGTCGAATATTTTTCCATTTTTAATTAAAC
>CACMWX010000001.1 GCA_902617515.1 uncultured Alphaproteobacteria bacterium | reverse complement strand
ATCTAGATTTACTATTAAAATCAGATCTTAATTTAGATAAAATTAAAAATAGATTAAAAAACTATAATGACTACATAGCATTTAGTTTAATAAGAGCTAAATGGGAACAAATAGTTGAGTTTGAAAAAAACAAATTTAGATTTAATTCAATTAAAATTATTGAATCAAAAAAAAGATATTATCCATATAAAAATTTTTCACAAGTAATTGGCTACATGGGTCAACCAACTAAAGACCATGAAAATTACCCTAAAGGTGTATTTCATTTAGAAAAAAGTTATGAAAAACACTTAAAAGGTACACCTGGAAAGATATTTAATGAAGTAAACGCTAAGGGAAAAATAATTAGAGAAACTTCAATTGAAAAATCTATTAAAGGTAATGATTTATATCTTACTTTGGATTTGAAACTTCAAAATTATGCTCAATCACTATTCCCACCAGATAAAAAAGGTTCAATTATAGTATTAAGTGTTTTAGATGGTTCGATTTTATCTATGAACTCAAATCCTACTTTTGATGCACAATTTTTTGAAGATAGAGTAGATAATAAAATTAATGAATTTCTAAATGATGAACAAAAGCCACTTTTTAATAGAGCTTTTTCTGGTTTTTATCCACCTGGTTCTGTTTTCAAACCAATTCCAGCTTTATTAGGTCTTCAGCGTAATTTAATAAATACTCAAACAGAGGTTTTTTGTAAAGGACACACTTCACTTGGTGATAGAAATTATTATTGTTGGAAAAAAGATGGCCATGGAAAAGTAAATCTCAAAAAGGCTATTAAAGAGTCCTGTGATGTATATTTTTATGAATTAGCTAAAAAGACAAATATAGATGACATAGCTATCCTATCGACGAAATTAGGACTTAATCAAGAGTATGATATTGGACTTTCAAATTTAGGCAAAGGTCTAATTCCTGATAAAAAATGGAAAAAAGCCTATTTAGAACAAAGTTGGTACCAAGGTGAGACTTTAATTACATGTATTGGTCAAGGTTATAACCAGACCTCTCCCTTACAACTTGCCACACTTTACTCAGCAATATTGAATGGAGGAAAATACCCAATACCAAAGTTAGATAAACAGTCTCCAACAAAATTTATTGGTAAAAAGCTTAAAATTGAGCATCAAAAAATTATAATTGATGCTCTTAACTCTGTTGTTCAAGAGCCAAGAGGCACTGCACATAAATTAAGTATTTTAAATCCAGAATTTGTAAAAATAGGGGGTAAAACTGGAACATCACAAGTCGTAAGAATAAAAGAAAGTGAGAGAGAAGACGATTTTTATAAATCAAAAAAAATTGAAGAAAGATTTAAAGACCACTCTATATTTGTGGGATATGCGCCTTATGATAAACCAAAATATATTGCCTCTGTAATAATTGAAAATGGAGGATCTGGATCAGCTGTAGCTGCGCCAATAGCTCATAGAATCTTAGATTTTGCATTTAAAAACAATGTTTAAAGAAATTAAAAGCTTATTGAATTTAAATTGGATATATTTTTTTATTCTACTGATACTTTTTTGGATAGGTGAGATTAACCTATATTCTGCAGCTGGCGGTTCTTTTGATCCATGGGCATCAAATCAACTGATAAGATTTTTGATTTTTCTACCTATATTTTTTGCTATTATTATTTTAGAGCCTAAGTTTATTTTTAATTTTGCTGAAATATTGTTAATAATTGTTTTTATCGGATTGATAACAACGTTAGCTTTTGGTTACACAGGTATGGGTGCAACTAGATGGATAAGGATAGCTGGTTTTAATTTACAAGTATCTGAATTTTCAAAAATAGCTTTAGTTATATTTATGGCAAAGTACTTTCATAAATTAAATTCAGAAAAAACTATCGGCCTTTTTAAATCAATAATTCCGCTTGGAGTATCGTTAATTTTCTTTGTGCTTGTCGCTATACAGCCAGATTTGGGCACAGCTTTGATTATCTTAGCGTTGGGTCTGGTAGTTATATTCTATGCAGGTATTAAATTAATTTATCCTATAATATCTTTAGCAATAATTTTGTTATTAAGTCCATTATTATGGAATCTTTTAAAACCATATCAGCAGAATAGGATACAAATTTTTCTTAATCCAGACTTAGACCCTCTTGGTAGAGGTTATCATATTATCCAATCTAAGATTGCCATAGGATCTGGTGGGTTTAAAGGAAATGGTTTTTTAGAGGGGTCACAAAGTAGTTTGGATTTTCTTCCTGAAAAAGAGACAGATTTTGTTTTTGCTATATTTTCAGAGCAGTTTGGTTTTACAGGCTCAATAATATTGATTTCAATTTTTTTTATTATGTTTTTGATACCAGTTTTTAAGACATTTAAATTAACCCAAGTGTTTAACAAGATAATTTTATTTGTTCTCTCATTCAAAATATTTTTTGAATTTTTAATTAATATATCAATGACAGTAGGAATATTACCTGTCGTTGGAGTAGCATTACCATTTATGTCATATGGAGGAAGTTCTTTATTGAGTAATCTAATTATTTGTGCATTAATGTTAAACTTCATGTCTATAAACGAAAAAAAAAGAATGTTCTCATGACAAAATCTATCAAAAGACCATGGGGTTCTTATGTCGTTCTATCCAAATCCAAAAATTTTTTAATAAAAAAGATTGTTGTAAATCCAGAGGGTGTTTTATCTTATCAATCACACAATTTTAGATCAGAACATTGGATAATTATTGAAGGAAAGGCAACAGTTATTATAAATAATCGCACCTACTATAGATCAGAAAATGAAAACATATTTATTCCAAAGAAGTCAAAACATAGAGTTTTAAATGAAAGTTCAAAAAAAAAATTAATTTTTATTGAGGTTCAAAAGGGAAGTAAATTTTTAGAGTCAGACATTAGAAGATATTCAGATATTTATGGAAGAACAATTTGAAGATATTAGCTGAAATTTCTGTTGGTGAACTATATGATAAAATTACTATTTTAAATATTAAATTAAAAAAAATAATTGATCCCGATAAATTGAAAAATATAAAGACAGAATTAGAGGTATTGATGGATCAAAGTAATAATATAATAGGTAATAATGAAACTTTAAATAAATATGTTCAAAAACTTCAAAATATTAATGAAGAATTATGGGAGATTGAAAATGCTAAAAGAGAGTGTGAGGCAAATAAAGACTTTGGAGAGAAATTTATTAAAATCTCAAGAGATGTACATTTTAAAAATGATATTAGAGCTTCTATTAAAAAAGAAATTAATCTATTATCTGACTCAAAGATTACAGAAGAAAAAGAGTATTCTAGGTATTAACTTTATTTAAACTAATTAATTTCTGTTTAATTTTAGACCTTCCACTAAGAAAACTAAGCTCCAAAAGAACTACTATTCCATTGATTTTAGCCTTTGTTTTTTTTATTAATTTCATTGAGGCTCTTATAGTCCCACTTGTAGCAAAAATATCATCAATTATTACAATTTTATCAGAACTTTTGATCATATCGCTTTGTATCTCTAATTGATTAGAACCATATTCAAGTTTATATTTTGTAACATAAGTCTTTCCAGGTAATTTTCCTTTTTTTCTAATCATAACTAATTTTTTCTTCAGTTTGTAGGCTACAGCTGAAGCAAAAATAAATCCTCTTGAGTCTATTCCAACTATAGTATTAGCATTTATTTTATTCACTTCCCTTGACATTGAGTTTACGACTTTGTTGAACGCTTTAGGATTCAATAAAATTGTTGAGATATCATAAAAAGCGATACCTTTTTTGGGAAAGTCTTTTATAATTCTAATATTTTTTAAATCATTATTCATGAAAAGGTCAATTAAATCAGTATTTAATAAAAAAAACAAAAAAAAAATTATCTGTCTAACATCTTATAGTTATAATTATACTAAGATTATAGATGATTTAGTCGACTTAGTTTTGGTTGGTGACTCGATGAGTAATGTAGTTTATGGCATGGACACCACGAGGACTATTGATGATCAAATAATGATCAATCATGCTACTGCGGTAAAAAGAGCTGCAGAGAAATCACTAGTTTTTTTTGATTTGCCTTACAACAAAGACTTTAGTGAGTCCAATACTGTAAAACGTGTTTTATCTATAATGAAAAAAACCTCTTGTGATGGTGTTAAAATTGAGGGTAATACTGAATTAGAGGATGTAATTAAGTACTTAAAGAAAAAAAAAGTTCCTGTTATGGCACATTTAGGCTTACAACCACAGAAATTTAGTTCTACAAAAAAATTTAAGATATATGGAAAAAAAAAAGAGGATTTAAATAAAATTATTTCGGACTCATTGTGTTTAGAAAAGGCAGGTGCTGTATCCATATTATTGGAGGGTATGTTAACAAAAATAGCAAAGCAAGTTACTACAGCTTTATCAATACCTACTATTGGAATAGGTGCATCTGAGTATTGTGATGGACAAATATTAGTTTCTGAGGATATGTTAGGAATGTACGGGAATAATCATCCAAAATTTGTAAAAAGATATGAAGATTTATCAAAAAATATTAAAATTGCTGTGAAAAAATTCTCTAAAGAAGTTAATAGCAATAAATTTCCTAATAAAAAATATAGATATGACTAATAAGTTCTATTAATAGAACTTTTAAGAAGATTTATAAAAAGATCTTTTTGATTACCCTTAAATAATCTAAATATTTTCAAAGATTTTTTATTATATTCATCACAGAATTTTTTTATATCTTCATCAATTTTATATTTTTTCATTAAATTCATTATTTCCGTGTAATCACTTTTTAATCTTTTGCGTTTATTGAAAACCTTTTTGATAAAATTAACTTCAGTATTATTTGACTTTTTTAAAAGTGATATAATTGGTAGAGTAATTTTTCCTTCGTAAAAATCTTTACCATTCTTTTTACCTGTTACTCTATTTCCAAAATAATCAAGGAAATCGTCCATGATTTGAAATGTAATTCCAAAATACAATCCCAACTTGTATAAACTTCTGATTATTTTTAAATTTTTACCAGTTAAAATAGCAGGGATTTTCATAGCTGCAGCAAATAATTCTGCAGTTTTTAAAGATATAATCTCTATATATTTCTTCTCAGTGATATGAATATTATTCTCATGAGTGAGCTGCATAAATTCTCCTTCTGAAATTTTACTACTTACTTGAGACAGTGCAGCCATTGCTTTTAAAGAATTAGCTTTTGTCATCAATTGAAACGACTTTGAAAATAAAAAATCGCCAAACAAAACACTAAACTTATTATTCCAAATTGTGTTAATACTCTTTTGGCCTCTTCGTAATTTACCCTCATCAATCACATCATCATGTAGGAGGGTAGCTCCATGTATGAATTCGATTGCAGCAGACATTTCAATATCGCTTGATATTTGTGAATAATTTTTATTTATCATTTTACTTGATAGCAAACATATAACTGGACGTAGTTGCTTTCCCCTTTTTTTGAAAAAATAATTACCTAATTTTGGAATAATAGGGACAGCGCTTACTAGAAACCTATCAAGCTCTTTATTAGTTCTAACTAACTTTACATTAATTTCTTTATGAATTAACTTTATAGTTTGTTCAAAATTAATTTTTTGCATTAGATATGAATTTATACTCCAAAGATTTTCTTCTAGATGGTAAAATTGTATATTATCAATTAAAGAAAGGCTATAGGAGCGGTATAGAGCCTATTATTCTGGCTTCTAATGCAAAAAAAAAGCACAATAAAATTTTAGATATGGGATCTGGTTGTGGTTCTATTTCCCTAATTGTTGCTTATAGAAATCCAGAATCTGAAGTCATTGGTTTTGAAAAAAATGAAACTCATCATAAAATTTCAGTTTTAAATCATAAAGAAAATAACTTAAAAAATTTAAAATTTAAAGTTCATGACAATTGTATTTTTGATAAAAAATATGAGAATTACTTTGATTTAATTTTATCAAATCCTCCTTTTCATTTTGCGAATAAAGTACTAAAGTCGAAAAATCCCTCCATAAATGCCTCAAAATATATAACTGAGTCAAATTTGAAAAAATGGATTATCAACATAATTCTTTATTTAAAAATAAGAGGAACAGCGTTTATTATAAATAGATTTGAAAATATGGATTTTATGTTAAATATACTGAAAAAATTTAATCTAGAAGTGACTACAACACCTTTATTACCCTTTGAAGGTAGAAAGCCTAAAAATGCCCTTCTAAAAATCACTAAAAGTAATTATTTTATAGAGAAAACATCAAATGCAATTATAATCCACGATAATTTATCTAAATATTCTAAAGATATAGAAAATTGGTTTAAATAATGTTCAGTCCAAACAAAACAGTAATCTCAATTGATCTTAAAGGAATGATTGCATCTGGAAGTAGAGCGCCATTGAATATGGATAACTTAAATGGACTTTTCACAAAGGTAATGAAAATAAAATTTGATGCACTATCAATTGTTATTAACTCTCCTGGTGGTTCTCCGGTGCAATCATCTTTAATTGCACAAAAAATTAGAGAAATTTCTGATAAGAAAAAAGTGAAATGTTATTGTTTTATTGAGGATGTTGCTGCATCTGGAGGGTATTGGCTTGCATGTGCAGCAGATGAGTTATACGCAGATGTAAATTCTATTGTTGGTTCAATAGGTGTGATATCAGGTGGTTTTGGATTTACTGATCTTATTAAAAAAATTGGAGTAGAAAGAAGGATATTTACAGCTGGAGAGAACAAAAGCTTTTTAGACCCATTTTTAAAAGTTAATAAAAAAGATGAGGAAAAATTAAAAAAACTTCAAAAGTTAATACACCAAAATTTTATTGATTGGGTGTCCTCGAGAAGAAAAAAGAAACTTAGCGAAAAAAATAAAAAAGTTATATTTTCGGGTTCCTTTTGGTTAGCTAATGAGGCAAAAGAATTAGGTTTAATTGATGGTATTGCATCTGAGACATCTTTTTTTAAAAGTAAATTTGGCGAAAAGACTAAAATTAAAAAAATAAAACAACCAAAGTCTCTAAAACAAAAGCTTGGTCTTGGTATTAATTCTTTAAATAGTGAGGATTTAATTACTAAATTAAAAGAGGAGTTTCTTTTCAACAAATTTGGTATCTGATAAATGACAGTAGAAAATATGGAAGACTTAGTATCTCTGTGTAAGAGAAGAGGGTTTATTTTTCAATCAAATGACATCTACGGTGGCATGAAAGGTCTCTATGATTTTGGACCTATGGGTGTAGAGCTAAAATTAAATTTAAAATCAGCCTGGTGGAAATCAATAGTCTATGAAAGAGATGATGTTGAGGGATTGGACTCAACTATTTTAACCTCACCTACTGTTTTAAAATACTCAGGCCACGAGGATACATTTTCTGATCCTTTAGTTGATTGCAAGAAATGTAAATCAAGATGGAGAGCTGATCAACTTGAAGACGGAAAATGTCCTAATTGCAAATCAACTGATTTAACTGATCCTAGACCATTTAATTTAATGTTTAAAACAGCTATTGGTCCTGTGGATGACGGGAGCTCATTTGCTTATTTGAGACCAGAAACTGCTCAGCAAATATTTGTAAATTTCAAAAATGTTGTCGACTCAACCAGTAGGGTACCTCCTTTTGGTATAGCTCAAATTGGAAAAGCATTTAGAAATGAAATCACTCCAAGAAACTTTATTTTCAGAGTTAGAGAATTTGAACAAATGGAACTTGAGTATTTTGTTAAACCTGGTTCTGATGAGAGTTGGCATAAATATTGGGTAGATAAACGCTTAAATTGGTGGGCTGATCAAGGTGTAAACTCAGATAAACTAAAATTATTAGAGGTTGAAAAAAAGGATTTATCACATTATTCCAAAGCAACTTTTGATATTATGTATGACTTTCCACATGGCCTTGAGGAACTTGAGGGAATTGCAAATAGAACTGATTTTGATTTAGGATCACATTCTAAAAATCAAAAAGATTTTAATATTAAAGCTAAAGTTCAAGAAAATAAAAATTCTACAACAAAATTAGCTATTCAAGATTTAGAAAATAATGAATGGTTTATACCATACGTTATAGAGCCTTCAGCAGGTGTTGAAAGAGGTGTTTTGGCAGTTTTAAACGAAGCTTATACTTCAGAGGAAGAAAATAAGAGAACATTGTTAAAACTCAAACCTCATTTATCACCAATTAAAGCTGCGGTCATTCCTCTTAAGAGAAATAATTCTGACTTGGTCAATACAGCAAATAATGTCAAATCGGAGTTACAATCACTTGGTCTTGGCAGAGTTATGGTTGAAAATACAGGAAATATTGGAAAAAATTATCGTAGACATGATGAAATTGGGACACCTTTGTGTGTTACTATTGATTTTGAAACTTTAGAAAATCAAACAGTTACGGTGCGAGATAGAGATACTATGAAACAAGAAAAAGTATCACTCTCTGAAATAGCAAATTATTACTCTCGATATTTTAAGTAATTTATTTATTAACTCTAGGCTCCCTGAGTATGTAATAATTATTTATTTGTAATAATATTTCTGAATTAGTTGGGAGTTTTTGAGGTTTTTTCTCAAAAACTTTAATTGAAAGTTTTTTTTTATTTAGTTGTCTATGTTTAATCCTCGAAACTACCTCTTGACCTACAAAGCATCCTTTCGAATAGTCTACTAATTCATCATTGACTTCTGATGGAAGTAGAGAGGACTGTTTAAGCAGGTTTGAGTCAATTATTCCAGTTGAAAGTTGATTTAAAATATAATTTTTATCAAATTCTCTTTTATCAACTTTTTCAATACTGAGTTTTACGTCAGATAACAAGGCATATTTATTTAAGAATGTAGGCAAATCATTTTGATCATTCGAGCAAACTAATTCATATGACTCGTCTGATTTAGTAATTATTATTTCATATAGAATCTTGCCTTGTGGAGATAGTATATAGCTCTTTAACTCTTTCTTTAATTTAGTTAAGTCATTGGTTATTATATTTTGTAGGAAATCAAATCTTTCTTCCCCAGATACTCTAATTTTTATTGGATTAAGTGTTTCAATTTGCATGTAATATATTATCTATATGTATATATATGCATTTACTATTTATTTCTTCAAATAGAATAGGTGACTCCTTAATTAACCTTCAGGTTTTAAATAAATACATTAGAAAATATAAGAAAAATATTGATGTAACATTAGTCTCTGGTCCTTTACCAATGCCTATTTATGATGATTATTCTATGATTTCTAGAAGGATTAATCTTACTAAACAAAAATATAATTTACATTGGTTAAAACTCTATAAAGAACTTTCTTCACTTAAATTCGATGAAATAGTAGATTTTAGATCATCGATCATTGGTTATTTCTTGAGAGTAAAAAAAAGAAATATATTCAAAATGAAAAAGGGTAAAAATATTTATGAACAAATCCATCACAGATTTGATACTGATCTAAACAAAGATTTTAAAATATTGATCGACAGAGTTCGTAATATTTTTCCAAATTCAAATTATGTGTGTTTAGCCCCATTTACAAATTGGCCACCAAAAGAATGGCCTTCAGAACAATTTGTTAAAATAGCAAAATATCTAATTGAAAAAGGCATTGATAAAATATTTATTTTAGGCTCAGAAAATGAAAGTTCAAAATTTTTTCATTTTGAGTCAGAACTAGGCGATAAAGTAATAAACAGATGCGGCAAGCAACATATTCTCAACGATTATGCTTTACTTCAAAAATCTAGATTATTTATTGGAAATGACTCATCTATGATGCATATGGCTTCATTGAGTAAAACTCCAACTATTAGTCTTTTTGGTCCCACAAACGATAATATTTATTTTCCTAAAATCTTTGATCATTGTCATCTTGTTAGGTCATCACAGTCTTATGAAAGCCTAGTTAGTAAAACTCAAAACTATACTTTAAATAATTGTTTAATGAATGATGTGTCTTATAATCAAGTAATTGATAAAATAGATAATATTTTAAATGCTCAAAATTTTTAAGCCTTGCGATTTTCACGTTCATCTAAGAGAGGGTCAACTTTTAAAAAATGTATTAAAGGAAAATAATAAAAATTTCCAAAAAATTTTAGTTATGCCTAATTTAACAAAGCCAATTACAAATAAAAATATTTTATCAAAGTATAGATCCTTCGTTTTAAAAAATAATAAAAATACTGAAATTCTTTTTACAATCTATTTAAACCAAGACTGCTCCATTATTGATTTAAAAAATATGGTTAAAGAAAAATTATTTTTTGCAGCTAAATTATATCCTCTTCATGCCACTACTAATTCTTCATCAGGAGTAAAAGACATCAAAAAAATGTCTAAATATTTTGAATTTCTAGAAAATAATAAAATACCATTATGCTTACATGGTGAGCACATTCATGAAAACGATGATCCGTATGATCGTGAAAAAAGATTTCTTGATTTTGAGTTATCTTGGTTAGTAAAAAAGTTTAAAGGTTTAAAGATAACTTTAGAACATATAACAACTAAAGATTCTGTAGATTTTGTAAAATCGCACAAAAACATTGCAGCTACTATAACAACACATCATTTACTTGAAAATACAAACACTTTTCTTGGAAATTTTTTAAGACCAGAAATATTTTGTAAACCTGTAATTAAAAGTGTAAATCACCAAAAATCATTATTAAATGCTGCTCTCTCTGGCAATTCAAAATTTTTCTTTGGTTCTGATTCAGCCCCACATCTTAAAAATCGCAAATTTAATGAGTTTTGTTGTGCTGGTGTATATTCCACAAAATATTCTGTCTCAAATATATTGGAACTCTTTTACACCTCAAAAAAGTCAAATAATTTAAATAAATTTTTGACAACTAATGGATGTAAACATTATAACCTTAAGTTTGATAACACTCTAATTTCATATTCTAGAAAAAAAGATTTCATATTTAAAAAATACTCTAAATTTAAAAACGATAGTTTAATTAACTATAATCACTATAAAAATTACTGGTTTAAAAACTAGATTAGAACTTTTGTAAAATGGCCCATTTTTCTGCCAGTTTTTGACTCTTTTTTGTGATAATCATGAAAATATTCATTTTCTTTGAGTGATTTCTCACGATAGATATAAATATCGTCCCCAAGAATATTTATCATTTCAGATTTAGATTTTAAGGAGGGTTCTACCTTTTCAAGATCACATACAGATCTGATATGAGATTCAAATTGACTAACATTGTATGACTCAATAGTTAAATGACCTGAGTTGTGAACTCTGGGTGCTATTTCATTTAATAATAATTTTTTTTCTTTAGTTATAAAAAATTCTAAACAAAAAGTTCCAACATAGCTTATTTTTTCTGCAAAGTTATATGCATGTTTTGTTGCTTCTTGAATAATCGATGTATCTGAGTTAGCTGGTGAAAATGATTTGAAAAGAATTTGATTTTTATGAATATTTTCAATTGGTTGATAGGTAAAAATAGTACCATCTTTATACCTGACAGCAATGATAGAAATTTCTTGTTGTAAATTAATTTTCTTTTCCAAAATATACTCATTATTTGGTATGTCAGATATGTCTTTATTACTATTAATTATTATTTGGCCCTTACCATCATATCCAAGTTTGCGAGTCTTCAATATTGCAGGAAAAAATTTAGGATCAACTGATTTTAAATCTGATGTATTGTTAATTTCCATATAGGGAACAGTAGGGATATTAATCTTATTTACATAATTTTTTTCAGTTAATCGATCTTGAATAATTTTATTAATTTCAGAACTAGGTGAAATTTTAATCTTTTGTTCAATATATGATAAAGTTTTAAAAGGGATATTTTCAAACTCATATGTCACAAAATCACATTTTTTAATAAAATTATCTATTTCGTGAAAATTATCATACTTTTTTATTAAGAAGTAATTTGCATATTTAATTGCAGGGGAGTCATCAGTATCAGAGTATATAAAAGTTTGAATATTTAATTTATTAGCCACTTGGCATAACATCATACCTAGTTGACCTCCACCTAATATACCGATGATCATTATCTAGGTGTCTTTTTAACTTTTTTTGTTTGAGCCAGTCTCCATTTTACTAAACTTCTTTCAATATTGGGGTCATAATTACTAATAATTGAAGCTGCATATAAAGCAGCATTTTTGGCTCCATTATCACCAATAGCCACAGTTCCAACTGGAATGCCAAAAGGCATCTGAGATATTGAAAGTAAACTATCTAAGCCTTTAAGTGTTTTTGACTCAATTGGTACTCCAATTACTGGAATATGAGTTATAGCTGCTATCATGCCTGGTAAATGAGCAGACCCACCAGCTCCAGCAATAATAATCTTAATACCTCTGTCATAAGCTTGTTCAGCATATTCATAGAGTCTTTTGGGAGTTCTGTGAGCTGAAACTATTTTTTTCTCATGGACAATCTTTAATTCTTTTAGAATTTTAGCCGTATGTCTGAGTGTGGACCAATCGCTTTGGCTTCCCATTACTATTGAGATTTTTGGGATAGATATTTTCATTTTTTTGAAAACTTTTTTTCAGTGATTTTGAAGTAAAGTTTATAAGGCAATACTTTACCAAATTTCATTATAGAATTAAAAGGAAAAGGGAAGGATATTTCAAAACCTTTTTTATATATTTTACTATAAATAATCCTAGCTGCCTCTTTAGGTGACATTAAATATGGCATTTTAAATGAATTTACCTTTGTAGCAGGAGTTTCTACAAATCCTGGACAGATAAGTTTAACATTGAGATTATCATGCATTTCAGATTTTATAGCTTCAGCTAGATTAATTAAAGCCGCTTTCGAGGGTCCGTATAAAATAGACTTTGGTAGACCTTTATATCCAGCTGTGGAAGACATTATTGCCAAAGTATAATTTGAATTTAGCTCGAAATTTTTTTTTATTAGCTCTATTGATAAATAAATACTTAAAACATTGGTATCAAAAGTTGCCTTTGCATTTTCAAAGTTGAAATCATTTAGACTATCGGGGATATAAATACCTGCATTTAAAATAAATGTACTAATATTCGCATTTTTTTTAAATACCTCATCTATAATTAGCTTACTTGAGTCAAAATTTGATATATCTGTTTTTACAAACTCAAATTTTGGGTTATCAATTGTTTCGTTTGGTATTTTGGTATCATCTCTCGCTAAGCCTATCACATTCCAGCCTTGTCTGAGATACTCTTCACATAGTGCGTAGCCAATCCCACTACTAGCACCTGTAATAAAAACTACTCTATCTTGTATATTCTTTGATGAATTTTTTTGCATTAGATATATGAGTACTAATTTTAGACTTGTCCATTTTATTTACAGTATAGTACATCATAGAGAGTCTCTGATTAGTTTTAAAATAATTTTTATTTTTATATATAAAATTCCAATATAAACCATCTAGTGTTTGTGTCCAATCCCCACGACTATAATTACTCATCTTTAGTA
The DNA here is from genome assembly GCA_902617515.1 of uncultured Alphaproteobacteria bacterium. GTDB lineage: Bacteria > Pseudomonadota > Alphaproteobacteria > HIMB59 > HIMB59 > HIMB59. The sequence continues at coordinate 80,372 of CACMWX010000001.1, read as the reverse complement.
AGTAATTTGAACCGCATAAATATGGTTTTGTTGCAAAAATACCTCCATCGCTAAACATCCCCATTCCATAGACATTTGGTGTCATAACCCAATCAGATGAGTCAATGAATGTCTCCATAAACCATTTATAAACTTCAGATGGCTTCAATCCAGCTAAGTTCATTATATTACTAATTATCATCAATCTTGGGATATGGTGAACATATCCACTTTTTTTTAAATTTAATATCATGTCATTTAAAATAGGAATGTTTGTAGTACCCTCATACCAATGTTTTGTTAATTTTCTGTCATTTCCAAAAAAGTTACCTTTATTAAAATCTTTATAATAGTGAATATTTAGGTATCTCATAAATTCTCTCCAACCAAAGACTTGTCTAATAAACCCTTCGTAATTATTGATGCCAACTTTAGAATAAGATAAAGAACTCAATTTATTGAGCACTTGTTCTGGGGTTATCAAACCTATATTTAATGGTGCACTAATTAAGCTATGATTAATGTATGGATCACTGGTGCTCACAAAATCTTCGTAATGTCCAAAGTTTTCAAGTTTGCTGCTAATGAAATTATCAAGAACTTTAGATGAGTCTTTAAAATTCATTGGAAATATAATTTTCTTTTCCAAATTTCCAAAGTGTTTTGAAAAAAATTTATCAATTAATTTTTTTATTTCCTCAAAATATTTTGACTCAAATGTATAAGATTTAGGACTTTGATAACCTTTAGGAACTCTTTTTCTATTATCCTCATCAAAACTCCACTTATTTCCAATAGGTTTATTGTCTTTTACAAATATTTGAAAATTTTTTCGCACATTGCTATAAAAATTTGCAAGTTGAGGTTTTTTTGTAGTAACCATATCTTCATAGTCAGCTCTACTAACAAGGAACATAGGAGATTTATGAAAGATTAGTTCAATTTTGCTATTTTTACAAAATTGCTCAAATTTAATTCTAAATTCTAAGTCTTCTATTTCGAAGATATTAATTTTAGAAATATTTTTTTTACTTAAGAAGTTTTTTAGACCAGAAAAATAGTCCTTGAAATTAGAAATATTTTTATCAAGAGAAATATAAGTTACTCTAAAATTATTTTTTTTTAGATAGTCTCTGTATTCCCTCATTGATGCCAAAAAATAATAAATTTTTTGTTTGTGGTGTTTAAAATAACTACAAAGGCCCATATCCTCTTGTATAAAAAAATCACATGAGTTTTTGAATTCTGTTAAGTACTTCTTATCAAATAGTTGATTTCCAAGAACTACAAAGCATTCCTTCATTTTGTTTTTATTATTTTGTGATTAAAGTTGATCTTCCACCGTCTAGTAGGAAGTTTTGTCCTGTAATCCATGATGATTTTTTAGATACCAAGAAAGAAGCCAAATTACCTATGTCATCACCTGTTCCAAGTCTTGACATAGGGTGAAGTTTTCCAATTCCTTCAGCAACCTTTTCATTAGAAACCATAAAATTTGACATTTTGGAAAAAGATAGGCTAGGAGATATAGTATTAAATCTTATCTTTGGAGCATAGTCTGCGGCTAAAGAATTTGATAAACCAATTAATGCACTTTTTGCAGAAGAGATTGCTGTATGATTTTTAAAACCTCTAACAGCTGCTATTGATGAAAAAAATACTACTGAAGATGAATCCGACATCTTAGTTATGCAATGATTAAGGAAATGAACGATATTATAAAAATTTTCATCCATAATTTTTTTAAAATCATCAACAGAAGTGCTTGAAAAAGGTTTTAAGTTTATCGAGCCAATGGCAAAAATTATACCAGATATTTCATAGTTAATAGATTGTATGAAACTTTCTGTATTCGTGTAATCATTAATATCTAAAACATTTTTTTCAAAATTACCTTCAATATCACTATCAAACTCACTTCTTGATATTAGAACTAAATCATTATCATCTTTTAGGTTGTTAACACACGATTTGCCAACAGAACCATTTGCACCGATAACCAGAATTTTACCCATGCAGTTTATACAAAATGTAACCCTAATTAGATTTAATTCTTAAGTATTTGAAGGCTATAACAGGTAGCTGATACAAACAATAAAGTGCCTATTATTTGATGGATAGATCCCAAAGAGACTTGAACATTACTCAAAACAACAAAAACACCAATAAATAACTGAATTAAAACTAGAAATAGCACAATCAAGAAATGGATTTTTTGATATTTATTTTCAATTCCCTTAAAATGTTTAAGGCACATATAAAGAATTGTTAAAAATGATAAATATGCTAAGGCTCTATGAAAAAAATGTATGAAGACACTGTTATCAAAAAAACCAAAAAGTCGATCCTCAATAAAAATTAAATTCTCAGGTATGTAATTATCTCCCATTTTGGGCCAAGTATTAAATGATTTTCCTGCATCTAAACCAGCCATAAAGGCACCGTAAATTATAGTAAAAAAAATTATTATATTAAAAAAAATAAAAAAAGTTTTATGTGAGCTAAAATTATTTTTATAAATTCCAATATCAAGCCTTTTTAAGTAAAGATAAGCAATTAAAGAGAGAATTATTTGAGCTATAATTAAGTGAACGGCAAGTCTTAAATGGCTAACGTATGGATTAACATCTAATCCACTTTTTACCATCCACCATCCGATAATACCTTGTGCACCTCCAAGAAAAAGAAGAAATGAACATGAGTATAGCTCTTCATTAGAAAAGTATTTTTTCAAAGCAAAGTAAATAAAAGGGATGATAAAAATAATTCCTATTAGTCTTCCCAATACTCTATGTCCATATTCCCACCAAAAGATGTATTTAAACTCTGATAGTGTCATGTTTATATTTTTTATTTGGTATTCAGGATATTGCTTATAGTCTTCAAAAACTTTTAACCAATCTCCATGAGATAAAGGAGGTATTGTTCCCATAAATAATCTCCAATCAACCATGGACAAACCAGACTCAGTTAATCTTGTCAAACCACCAACAATGATCATCAGCAATATAATTGACATGAGACTTACAAGCCAAAGACTTATCAGAAAATTCTCGGATTTATACATCTAATCTAAATTTATAATTTTTTAGAATATATTTAGTATATTAATTTTAGTCGCATTAAGCCTGTCTAACTGATAGACCTTATAGTCTAAATATTTAAAAGTTTCAAAATGACATATCATATTAACGTTATAGATCATGAGGGTTCACCTCATAAAATTGAAGCAACAGTTGGTTTTTCAATAATGGAGATTATTAGAGGTGCTGGATTAGATATTGAGGCTATATGTGGGGGTTGTTGCGCTTGTGCTACCTGTCATTGTTATGTCGATGAAAATTGGTTAGAAAAAATATCAAAAGCTGATGACGATGAAGAATCTATGCTTGACCAAGCTATGGATATAAAAAAAAATTCAAGACTCTCATGTCAAATTCCATTTACAGAAGAGCTCAATGGTATTACTCTAACATTAGCACCTAAATTTTGACTGATTATAACTCATACAAATCCTGGCCATTTAATGAAGCAAAAAAAATTGTAAAACGCTTTAAAAAAAATAATCCTAAAGACAAAATAATCTTTGAAACTGGGTACGGCCCATCCGGCTTACCTCATATAGGTACTTTTGGGGAAGTGCTAAGGACAAATATGGTAAGATTTTGTTATGAAAAATTGACTGGTAAAGAGACAGACCTCATAGCATTTTCTGATGATATGGATGGCTTTAGAAAAGTCCCTGATAACATCCCAAACAAAGAAAAATTATCTAACTACCTTGATTACCCTTTGACATCCGTCCCAGATCCTTTTGAGTTGTTTAATAGTTTTGGTGAACATAATAATTCAAAACTTAAAGATTTTTTAAATAGATTTAATTTGCCTTTTTCTTTTCAAAGTTCAACAGATGCTTATAAATCAGGATTGTTTAATGAAACAATAAAGAAAATTATAAAAAATTATGATGAAATTATTAATGTAGTTCTTCCTACACTTGGTGAAGAAAGAAGAAAATCTTATAGTCCATTTTTTCCAATCAGTGAAATAACTGGTAAAATATTGCAAGTTCCAATTGAAGAAATTAATAATGAAGAATTTTCTATTTCATATTATGAGGACGGTGTATTGAAGTCTAAATCAGTTTTAGATGGCAATTGTAAACTTCAGTGGAAAGTTGATTGGGCAATGAGGTGGGCTGCTTTCGGTGTGGACTATGAAATGTGTGGTAAGGATTTAACAGAGAGCTATACCCTATCATCAAAGATATGTAAGATAATCGGTTCTAAGCCTCCTGAAAATTTAATTTATGAACTATTTCTCGATGAAAATGCTGAAAAAATTAGTAAGTCAAAAGGCAATGGTATAAGCATCGATGATTGGCTCAAATATTCTATTGAAGAGAGTTTGGCCATGTTTATGTATCAGAGACCAACAACTGCAAAGAAACTTTATTTTGATGTAATTCCTAAAAATACCGATGAATACTTATCGCATGTTAACAAATTAGAGTCTGACGATTTGAACCCAGACAACCCTGCTTGGCATATTCATAAAGCTGAAAACCCATCATATAAATCTAAAATTAATTATAGTTTAATCCTAAATATAATATCAGTTTGCAAGTCAGAGGACTCTAATGTGATTTTTGGTTTAATAAAAAATTATCAATCTAATTTTAGTAAAGCGGAAACTGATCTTATTAATAGAATGATTGATTGTGGTATTAATTATTTTAGGGACTTTATACAACCAAATTTAAACTTTAAAATTCCAAATTCTGAAGAATTAATTATACTTAAAGAAGTTGTGTCTAAATTAAAAGAAGTAGAGTCTTCGGCTGATGCAGATGAATTTCAAACTGCAATTTTCAGTGTCGGAAAAAATTCCGTTTATAAAGAGAATATTAAAGAATTTTTTAAACTTATTTATCAAGTTGTTTTTGGTCAAGAGAATGGGCCAAGATTGGGTTCATTTACTAAAATTTATACAAAAGATAAAACTCTGGAGTTGTTCAACTCGAAGCTAAATGTATAATTTAGCTCATCGTATTCTCAAAAAGCTAGATCCAGAATTATCACATAATATATCTATAAAAGCTCTCAAATTAGGCATTTATCCAAAAATTATTTGTAAAAATACAGAAATCCTTGAACAAACAATATGGGGAAGAACTTTCAAAACTCCTATAGGGTTATCGGCAGGTTTTGACAAAAATGCAGAGGTGATAAATCCAATATTAAATTTAGGATTTAGTTTTACTGAGTTGGGAACAGTGACACCTTTGCCTCAAAGAGGCAACACAAAACCTAGAATTCATAGGTTCCCTGCACAAAAAGCATTAATAAATTCTTTAGGGTTTAATAATAAAGGCATGGATGTATTTGAAAGAAATATCAATAACTCAAACCTAAAAGAAAACTTCCAAGATAAAATCATTGGCATAAACATCGGTAACAATAAGGATACCGTAGAAATTTTAGATGATCTCAAAAAGCTTTTCGATAGACTGTATAGACTTGGTGATTACATTGTGATCAATTTATCTTCACCAAATACACCTGGATTGAGAGATAATCTTAAATCTCAAAATTTTGAAAAGATTGTTACAAATATTCATAGGCTAAGAGATGAGAATAACTCAAAAATCCCTGTTTTATTCAAAATTTCACCAGATATTTCTGATCAGGATAAAAAGGATATTTCATTGATTTCACTGGCAAATGATGTGGATGGGCTAATACTGACTAACACAACAATTAATAAATCTATGGTTAATGAAAAGTTAGAGGGAGGAGTAAGTGGTAGACCACTATTTCTTAAGTCAAATGAGTTAATTAGAGATTTTTATACTCTGACTTCAGGGAAAATTAAAATTATAGGAGTAGGGGGGATTTTTGATGCCAATGATATCTTAACTAAAATGAAATTAGGAGCCTCATTAATTCAAATATATAGTAGCTTTACATATGAGGGTCCTTATCATGTTAGAAAAATGACTTATGATTTGAAAAATTTAATTCAACAACAAGGTTTTAGAAATATTTCTGAAGTAATAGGACAATATTCTTGATATCAATTTCGTCTTTTAAAAAAGTTGTTAATAATTATGATTATTTTCTTTTTGACCAATGGGGCGTTTTACATAATGGAAGTAGTAAGTTCCCTATGGCAGAGGAATGCTTAAGTTTTTTAAAAAAGAAAAATAAGTGTGTTATCTTAGTATCTAATTCCTCAAGACCAACAAAATTTTCTATAAATAATTTAGATAAATTAGGTATAGACAATAATTTGTATGATTATTGTATTACTAGTGGGCAAATAGCATTGAATTTTTTAGAAAAAGATATTTATAATAAATATGGAAAAAAATGCTTCCCTCTTAAATTACCAAAAGAAAAAATAAAATTTTTTAATTTGGACTGTACTAATAACATTCAAAAAGCAAATTTCGCGATGATTGCAGATTTAAAGGATGGTTTAACAATTTTAGACTTCGCAGAAGAACTAGATAAAATGTTAAAATTTAATTTACCTTTGCTATGCGCTAACCCAGATTATTTAGTTCATAATAAAAATAAACTCTCTATGTGTGGCGGCACTATCGCAAACTTATACTCAGATTTAGGTGGAATAGTATTTAGATATGGTAAACCCTATAAACCTATTTATGAAAATATAATAAAGAGAATTAAAATAAAAAATCCAAAAAAAGTTTTAGTAATTGGGGACTCTCTTTGGCATGATATAGATGGAGGCAACAAGATGAAATTTGATACACTTTGGATTAAAAATGGCATTCATAGATCTCAATTGAATAATGGGCCAGAAATCAAAGATTTAATCAAACAGTACAAACCAAATTACGCAATAAGTGACCTTAAAATATAAGAAACTATCATTGTAAAAAAGGAACTTTTATATTATAAACTCATTTCATGTCTAGATCTTGCGATATTACAGGAAAAAAACACCAAACTGGCCATAATGTTAGCCATTCAAATATAAAGTCCAAAAGGCGTTTTATGGTTAATTTAAATAACGTAACTCTATTCAGTGAGTCTTTACAAAGAAAATTTAGAGTAAGAATAGCTTCGTCTACACTTAGAACTATTGATAAACATGGTGGTTTAGATCAATTTTTAAATAAAACTAGCTCACGATCTTTAACTGATAAAGCTCTAAAAATAAAAAAACAAATCGAAAAAAACGTTAGCAAAAAAGCTAGCTAAATGTTTCAAGAATTATTTTTAAATTTATCAAATAACTTAAATAATTCCTCAATAGTAATTATTTGGTTATTTCAAATTATCTTTTGTTATCTTTCTATTTTACTTTCACTTAAGTTCTTCGGAAAAACAGGTATTTATGTTTACGTAGCGATTGCAATCATATTAGCTAATATTCAAGTTCTTAAAGTTGTAGACTTTCCCTTCTTTCCTGAACCTATGGCCTTAGGAACTGTTTTGTTTATTTCTATATTTCTTTGTACTGACATATTGAATGAATATTTTGATAAAAAATCTGCAACTAAATGTATATACCTCGGTATTGCAGCATACTTATTTTCAACAGTACTTATGTTTTTAACAATATCTATGGCTCCAATTAATCCTGATGAACATCCTGCATGGTCTTGGAGCTATGGTATGCATGAATCAATTATGACTATTTTTCTTCCACAGTTTCCAATAATAGTTGGAAGTATTTGTGCTTTTTTTATAAGTCAAAAAATTGATATTTTTATATTTTCTTATTTAAAAAATAAAAATACTAACCTTTGGTTTAGAAATAATGCATCAACAATTGTATCGCAATTTATTGATAATATTATATTTAGTGTTCTTGCATTTAATATCTTATCTTCTAATCCAGTGCCTTTATTTGACTTAATTATTTCTTATGGAATAGGTATTTATTTACTTAGAATTTTATTAAGTCTATTTGACACAATATTTATATATTTAGCGAAGATCTTTTTGCCATCTAAACTTGACTAATTTTTTTCAAGTAAAAAAAAAGTCAAAATTATCAAATGCTCGACTTGGATTAATTAATACAGCACATGGTAAAATCAATACACCTTCATTTATCTTTTGTGGCACTAAGGCCACTGTCAAATCTGTACTTCCTTCTCAATTAAAATTAGCAAGAACACAAATAATTCTTTCAAACACATACCATTTAATGCTTCAACCTGGTCCAGAGGTCATATCAAAAGAAGGGGGTTTACAGAGTTTTACTGATTGGAATGGACCTATGATGACTGATAGTGGCGGATATCAAATATTTTCACTAGGATATGGGTCAGTTTCAGAGGAAATTAAAGGAAAAAACAATAATGCTAAGAGAAAATCTCTCATAAAAATAACCGAGGATGGTGCATCATTTAGAAATTATATAAATGGAGATAAAGTATTCTTATCACCTGAGAGATCAATTGAATTACAACGTGACTTTGGCGCTGATCTGATTTTTGTCTTAGATGAATGTACGCCCTTTAATGTTTCAAAAAAATATACTGAAAAGTCTATGTATATGAGTCATCGCTGGGCAGTAAGATGTAAAAATTCTTTCGACTCAAAATTTAAAAAGTATAACTCAAGTTTTGGTTCCTCAGGAAAACAATCACTATATGGTATTATACAAGGTGGTGTTTATGAGGATTTAAGAAAGATCGCATGTGAAGAAACATGCTCAAAAAATTTTGATGGACTTGCAATAGGTGGCTCTTTGGGGAGTGCAAAAAATCAGATGTACGATATCTTTTCTATCTGTGAAAATTATATAGATAAATCCAAACCTATTCATATTCTAGGAATTGGAGGACTAGATGATATTTTGCATGGTGTAAGTTCTGGATATGACACATTTGATTGTGTATCGCCTACAAGGATCGCTAGACATGGTATCATGATGTCAAAATTAAGTAGTAAAGGTATTAATTTAAACAATTCAAAATTTAAAGACGATCATTCTAGTATTGATGAAGGATGTGAATTACAGGAAATAAATAAATTTTCAAAATCTTATATACATCATTTGTTTAAAGCTAATGAGATGCTTGGTATGACCATTTTATCAATATATAATATTTGGTTTATGAATAAGTTTTTTGAAGAAATAAGATCAACTATAAATGAGGATAGATTTGAAGAGTATAAGAATAAAATTTTTTCTAATTTAGTCGAATAATGACTCTATTTTTTCAAACATAATTCCACCTAGCTCTTCTACATCATGAATGGTAATTGCTTTACTGTAATACTGACCTACGTTATGACCTATACCTATTGCCAATAGTTCAATGTTTGATTTCTCTTCAATCGCAAGAATAGTGCTTTTTAGATGTTTTTCTAAATAATTACTGTTGTTTACTGACAGTGTTGAGTCATCAACAGGTGCGCCATCAGATATCACAATTAGTATTTTTCTACTTTCAGGCCTTTTCGAAATTCTAGAACTTGCCCAAAGAAGAGCCTCACCATCAATATTTTCTTTTAAAAGACCCTCTTTTAACATTAGGCCTAAATTTATTTTAGATTTTTTTGAGTTTTGGTCAGCGGATTTATAAATAATATGTCTTAGGTCATTAAGTCTTCCAGGGTTTTTCTGCTTTCCATTTTTAAGCCAATGCTCTCGAGTTTTTCCACCTTTCCATGCTTTTGTTGTAAATCCAAGAATTTCAACTTTGATTTTACATTTTTCTAAAGTAGCGGCTATCATATCAGTTGTTAAAGCAGCTATCATAATAGGTTTTCCTCTCATTGATCCTGAATTATCAATTAACAAAGTTACCGTTGTATCTTCAAATTTAATTTCCTTTTCTTTTTTAAAAGAGAGAGAACTATTTGAATTAGTTATAACCCTGGTAAGTTTTGAAGTATCTAAAACACCTTCATCTAAATCAAAAGTCCATGACCTATTTTGTTTTGATTGAAGTTTTCGATACAATTTATTTGCTAATCTTGATATTTGCTTTTGATATAAATCGCATTTTTCATCGAGCTGCCTTCTTAGAGCCACTAACTCTTCATTATCACATAATTTAATTGCTTCTATGATTTCATCATACTGATTTGTAGCTGCTTTATAATTTTGATTAAGGTTTCTATAACTATCAATTGACTTAAATATATCTTCAATTTGTTGGTCTGAAATTTCAATATCAATTTCTTCTCCCTGAACACTAGACTGACTATTATCTGAGTCATTTTCTGGAGTATGCATATTTTCCTCTAATTGGCTTTCTTCAGGTTTTTGGGCTTGATTTTCTTCTTGGTTTTGTTGTTGATTAAAATCCTCTTCATCATTTCCCTCCTCGAGATCTTTATCATCTGGTTGGCTTTCATCCTCAATCGATGGAAAAATAATTCTAAGTAAATCTACCGATAAGTTTAAATATTCTTTTTGGTCTTGAATATTCTGAGATAATTTTTGAAGTGTGTTATAAAATTTTGATATGTTGTCTTTAGAAGTTATATTTTTTAAATGATTATTATTTGATTTCCACAGTTTATTGTTTACTAAATCAATGAAAAAATGCGTTAAGGTAAAATAAAATAAATCTTTAGAGTCTTTTTGTTTTTTTAATTTTAATACCTCTAATCTTTTAAGCCATTTATTCTCAATATTTTTTATAATACCTTTGAAGGGTTTTGAGCCATATGTCTCATATCGTAAACGCTCTAAGAAAATAATTTCTTCTCTAATATCAATATTTTTAGATGTTATTTGGTTTAACAGTTTTTCATCATGATATTTTTTTTTAAGAGCAAATGAGTCTGCTGCACCACGCATATCCTCGTAATTGAAAATATTTGAGATTGAAGGAAGGTTTAAAGTATCATCTTTCTCTAAAACGATATTTGAATTTACATTTATTTTTAATTCTTTGTTTTCCGATATGGTTTTATTAACAGAATTGAGTGTATTTGAAATTTGTCTGGGAATATTTAATTGTTTCTCGGACAATTAAATATCAATTGCAAAGGTTCTTTGAAAATACTCTTTATAAATATCTATTTCACTTTCATCACATTTATTTAAAAAAGTAAACTTCAAAGAGTTTTTAATATCTTTAATAATTTTATAATTTTCTGCCCACATAATTACAGTTCTAGGACTCATGACAATAGATATATCTTTTTGTTCAAAACCTTTTCTTGTTAAATTTGCCATTTGAACCATAGAAGCTATTATTTTCTTCTCTTCATTGTTTGCTGAAACTTTTTTTGAGATAATTTCTATTTCTTTATCTTCATCAAGGTAGTTTAATTTTGCAACTATATTCCATCTGTCCATTTGACCTTGATTAATCTGATTTGTTCCATGATAAATTCCTGATGTGTCTCCAAGACCTACTGTATTTGCTGTTGCAAACAACCTAAAATAAGGATGAGGTGAGAGAACTTTACTTTGGTCAAGAAGTGTTAACTTTCCCTCAGCTTCAAGTATTCTTTGAATTACAAACATCACATCTGGTCGACCTGCATCGTATTCATCAAATACCAACGAAACGTTATTTTGAAATGCCCAAGGAAGGATACCTTCCTGAAATTCTGTAACTTGTTTATTATCTTTTAAAACTATTGCATCTTTTCCAATAAGATCGATTCTCGATACATGACTATCTAAGTTAACTCTTATGCACGGCCAGTTTAATCTTGCACAAACTTGTTCAATATGTGAGGACTTACCAGTTCCATGCAAACCTTGTAAGAAAACTCTTTTATTGAATTTTAGACCAAGTAAAATAGCAATCGTTGTACTCTCATCAAATACGTAGTTTGTATCTAATTTAGGGCAATATTCACTAGCTTCATTAAATTTTGGAACTTTTATATCTGTTTGAATACCAAAAACTTCCTTGGATGAAACATCAGAAATTTGTAAATTATCCTTTTTTTTCAGAGCCTCAATTTTATTCATTTTTTGTATCTTTCAATTAGGTAGTTATATGCTTCTACTATTTCTCTAAATTTATCAATAACTTTTTTACTATTACCCTTTACATCTGGATGATGCTCTTTAACTAGCTCTTTGTACCTTTTCTTTATCAATTTTAAGTCTGTATTTATATCTAATTTTAGAATACTAAGGGATTTTAACAATTTATTTGATTGAGGCTGAAATCCAGCAGGGTTATCAAATGTGCCCATATCCTCACCATTGATGGTAAAATTATAAAATTTTCTCCCCGATCCAAAAGAGCTAGTCGGTCTTCTCCAGATGGTGTCAAAACGAATATCGTTTTCAATTTCATTTGCATCCATCTTCTTATGGTAATTCCACTTTTTATTAAACTCTTTAATATGTTCAATACAAAACCACTGATAATTAGCTAAATTATCATAGTCCAAAGGTGCTTTATAAACACCTTCCTCTTTACAATTTGGATGGTTACATAAATTTTCTATTTTATTTTTTTTATTCATTTAATATTTAATTATGAATTTAAATAATATTAAAATCCTTTTACAAGATATTAATGAATTTGAAATATTAGAAATTATTGATAATAGTGACAAACATATGGGGCATGCTGGTGTAGAAAATATATCAACCATGTTAACTCATGTTGAACTCAGAATATTGAATAAAAATAATCTGAAGAAAATAGATATTCATAGAACAATTCATGAAAAATTAGAACCAGTTTTTAAATCTGGCCTACACTCTCTAGAAATAAAAATATCAAATAGATAACTTAACCTTATTTATTTTGTTAATTGACCTAGAGATAATTTGCAATTTCACATCTTCAATAAAGAAAACTTTTCCAACTTTGGGGATTTCTTTTGCTAAATCATGAATTAAACCTGATAATGTTACAAATTGATCAGGTAAGTTAATATCTAGACTTCTATTAATTTCTCTTACACTAGCATTTCCATTAAATAAATAATTATTTGAGTCAATTTTCTCTAGATATGTTTCATCAGTGTCAGTTTCATCAAAAATTTCTCCAATTATTTCTTCAATAATATCCTCTAAAGTAATTAAGCCTTGTATTTCTCCATATTCATCTACTATTAAAGCCATATGTTCTCTTGAAGATTTAAAATCAATAAGTTGTTTCATCGCAAGTTTGTTTTGGGGGATAAAAACAGGCTGAAAAGTATTTCTTTCAATACTTTCATTTGACTGCTCTAAAGATGAGTCTTTTAAAAAATCTCTGATATCTATAAGACCTACCAGATTATTAAAATTTCCCTTTATAACAGGTATTCTTGTGAATGTTGATGAACTTATTGCTTTAAAATTTTGTTTATAGGGATCATCTAGGTTAATAAATAGAATTTCATTCCTGTGAGTCATTAATTCATCAACTTTTAATTTTTTTAATTCAAGAATATTACTCATATAATCGGCTTCATATTCACCATCTTTTGAGTATTGTTTTTGCAATTGAACAGCTCCTTCAAACTCTTCTTCCATAATTTTTGATTGGTCTGCATTTAAATTTAATCCAATTAATTTAATAATTTTGTTAGAAACTTTATTAATAAGATTTACTATTGGTTTAATTAATTTTGTGTAAAAGTAAAAAAACTTAGAAACTTTTAGTGCAAAAGTCATCGGTTTATTGATTGCAAAAATTTTAGGAGTAACTTCAGAAAATATAACAATCATTAATGTCATGAAAATTGTAGCAACAGAAACCCCTAAACCTCCAAACTGTGAAACAAGTAATTCTGTCATTAAAGCTGTAGCTAAAATATTAAATAGGTTATTGGCAAGTAAGATACCCGTAATAAATTCATCTTTGAATTCTTTAATTTTTAAAATGAAATTTGCATTTTTAGCTCCTTTATCTTTTTGTCTATGAGCTCGCTGTTTCGATACTGCAGTTAAAGCAGTTTCCGAACCAGAGGAAAGGGCTGATAACAAAAGCAAGATAATTATCGCTAAAATTTTTATAATAACAATTAAAGTCATTATTTTATTTGATTTAGAATAGATTTAAGATCTCTAATTGAAATCTTTTTAATAAACCCTCCATTTTTTCCAATAAGAACAATATTAACATCTTCATTTACTACTTTTTTATCAAATGTAATTTTTTTTATTAATGATGGAATAGTTTTTTCATTTACATATTTGCTGTAGTTAATAGGTAAATTATATTTTTTTAAAATTTTAATTAAACTATCAACTCCTTTAGGATAGTAATTTAATAAACTAGAAATTTTTAATTCTAAAATCATTCCTAAAGATATTGCCTCTCCATGTTTTAGATTACCTTTATAAATATTTGAATTTTCAATAGCATGACCTATTGTGTGTCCAAAGTTTAGAATTGCTCTAGAGTTTTTAGATTTTAATTTTTCCCTAAAATCACTGATATACTTAAATTTCGAGTATATTGATAGTTTAATAATTTTATTTATGTCGCCATTGGATTTTTTAACAAGTAGTTTATGAAGATGATTTGAGTTAATAAGACTATATTTTATTATCTCAGCATATCCACATGCAATTTCCCTTTTTGGTAAACTTTTAAGAAAATCTGAACATATAAAAACTTTTTTTGGTAGATAAAAAGTTCCAATTAAATTTTTACCAAATTTGCTATTAATACCTGTTTTACCACCAATTGAGCTATCTACCATTGCTAAAAGAGAAGTAGGTATCATTACGTGCTCAACTCCTCTTAATATAGTGGATGCTAAAAAGCCAGAGAGATCTCCAAGTGTTCCACCACCAAACGAGTAAATTACAGTTTTACGTTGAACTCCTAATTTAATTATTTTCTCAATCAAAGACGAATAGTTCTGTATATTTTTAATTTTCTCATGGCCCTTGATAATAATACATCGTTTAGGAAATTTTTTTAAAAGCTTTTTGATTATTCTAATTTCTACAATATTCCTATCAAAAATTAAAATATCGTGATTTGAAATATTATTAATTAATTTTTTTTGTAATTGAGCTATTTTTAAAAATTCAATTTCGTGTATGTGTTTATCAATTATCTTTCTTATCTTCATTAGTTTAAAAATTCTATTATAGTTTTTATAGTTTTTTGAGTATTACTAGTTGCATTAATTGTAAAATCAGACGTTGCACTGTAAATTTCTTTTCTATTATTGAAAAGTATTTTTATATTTTTCTCAACATTATTTTTTAATAAAGGCCTATTTTTATTTCGCGAAGTTCTTTTAATTAAAGTTTCTAAGTCACATTTTAAATATATATTAAATGTTTCCTTTAAAAGATCTTTATTTTTTAAGATTATTCCTCCACCAGTAGAAACAACAATCTTTTTCTTCAAAATCAATTTTTTGAATATTGATCTCTCTAATTTTCTAAAACGATCCTCACCCTCTTTTTTAAATATGTCCTTTATTTTAGATTGACTCTCTATCTCAATTTGTTCATCAGTATCATAAAAATCAAATTTTAAGTAATCAGATAAAGCCCTACCAATCGTAGATTTACCAGATCCAGGCATACCAATCATACATATTTTTTCAAAATTTTTCTTCACCATTGTTATTTGATATGTTTTAAATATATAATAAGGAAAGCCAATAAATTTATTATTATGAGAAAAATAGCATTAATATCAACGATTATTGTAATAATTTTGGTCAGTTTTGTTCTAATAAATTCTATCAAAATACCAGCACCGGCAAAAGAAAAGTTATATTACATACCGATAGACCAGTTCACATGAAATATTTAATTTTTTTTTTGTTAATAATAGGTCTACATTTAAATGCTAATGAGTTTAATGAGGAAATTATATTTCAAGAAAAATCTGTCTCACAAAACAATATAATTTCGTCAATTCAAACAGAAGAAACTCTTCTAAAACTGATAAACGCTACAGAAAACAATAACAATTTTTTTTATTCTTTATTTGATCCTTTAACGAATAGCACTATCTATCCTGAATATTCTAATGAAAATGATTTTTTTTTCGAAAAAATTATTTTGTTCAATCAAAAAGACTATAGATACCAAATCAATTCCAATTTATTTGAAAAAGTTATTTTTGAAGAATTTCAAAACTCAAATTATAATAAATCATATTTAGCTTATTTATATGACTCAAATCAATTTGATGAATTATGTAGTTATATATCTACGTTGGATAATGATCAAAAAAAATTTGATAATATTTTAGTTTATAATATTTTATGCTTATTAAAAGATAATCAATATGAACAAATTAATTTTATAATTGAAATTTATGATCAAAAAGATTTTGATAAACTAAATACAAAATTTTTATTGGACTTCCTTAAAAACAATACAATTGAAACCAATTACAATTTAAGTGAGTTAGGTTTAATTGATAAATATATTGCACTTATTTCTGATACTATAAAAGTTAATATAGATGAAATTAATAACACTCTTGAACTAGAGATATATCTCAAAACAAATAAAATTGATCTATATCAAATGAATTACCTTTTTAAAAATCGAGTTATTAATAAATCGCAATATTTAGCAATGCTTGAAATGTCAAAAGTTAAACCTAAAGAATTAGTTATGTATCAAGAAATGCAAAAAAATATTAATTATAATAAAAAACTTGAAATTTTAGAGATCTACATTCCTCAACTACAATTAGATTTATATGATGTTTCTAGATTAGTTAATGATCAATTTAGTGAAATGAGAATCACATCTAGAAACTTAAATTATATCAATGGATTAATGCTTTTATCACTTTACGAAAATTCAAGTTTTTTAGAAAATTTATTAATATTATTAAAGGATGTACCTAGCGGTATAATTGAAAATAACGATATAGCCACAGCTATGAAAAACTATTTAACTAAAAATTATGATAACAAATATTATGCAGATAATGATGAGTATATGAGTAGTCCATTAATGAAATTTTTATTTTTAAATAGAAATATTAATTTTATAGAAAGTGATAATCTTAAAGTAACAGAAACAGATACAATTTCTGTTAATCCTGTGTATTTAGCAAGTCTTGCAGAAAATTTAAATTTAATCGACTCATACATATATTATGTCAATTTGAGTGAAAAATTTTATTCTATAAATGAATTCGATTTATACTTTTTAAATAATTACATTATAGATAATGAATATCTTAAAAAAGAATTAATAAAATTAGCCTTTAGAGTACATTTAATTAATTTATGAAATATGAAAAATATAAAGATTTATACACACAATATTTAATTTCTGAAAAAAATCTTTCAAGGAACACTATAAATAATTATCTAGTTGATTTAGATCAATTTTTTTTTTATGAGGACATACGAGTTAGTAATCTTAATCTTAAGATTAAATTATATATTACTGACTTAAGAAAAAAAAATTTGAAAACATCTAGCATAAATAGGAAAATTTCAACCTTAAAAAATTTTTTGAAGTTTCTTCAATCTGAAAAAATAATTAAACAAATCAATTTTCAAGAATTTGAAAGCATATCAAATTTAAAAAAAATTCCAAAGGCTATATCAAAGTTTCAAATAGAACAAATATTTGAGAATTTGTATAATTCTAAACAGACTAACAAAGAACTTTACATATTAGTGCTAAAATTAATTTATTTATCTGGTTTAAGAATATCGGAGGCGTTAAACTTAAAGTGGTCTGACATTAACCATCATGATAATTCTATATACGTATATGGAAAAGGCTCTAAAGAGAGAAAAGTATTCATAATTAATGATTTTTTGGAACATTTGAAAAATTTAAATAAAAAAAATCAATTTGTTTTTACTTTAAAAAACAAAAAGATTTCTGTTAGATCAGTAAATAAATTTCTTGAAAATTGCTATAACGACTCAATAATTAAAGATAAATTGTCTTCTCATGTTTTTAGACACTCATTTGCTACCACTATGTTAGAAAATAATGCTGATATTAGGCACATACAAAAATTATTAGGCCACTCAAGTATTTCTACTACTGAAATTTATACTAAAGTAGCAAAGTCTATAAAAAAGAGAGTTTTAGACTCTTATCATCCACTAAAAAATAAATTATAGTCCTAAAATGTTTTACTTAGATTTTGAAGAAAAATTAGAAAAATTTGATATTGAAATACAATCTTTAATTAAGCTTTCAAAAGAAAGTGACATAGATGTTGATGGAAAAATTAAAGATATTGAGAAAAAAAAACAATTAGAGTTAAAAAGAATTTATTCTAATTTATCTCCTTGGCAAATTGTCAAACTTGCAAGACATCCCAATAGGCCGAAGACAAAAAATTTTATTAATAGCATTTTCACAAAATTTACTCCTTTATATGGCGATAGACTATATTCTGAAGATAATGCCATCATTTCCGGCTTTGCATTTTTAGATAACTTGCCAGTGATTGTTCTAGGTACTGAAAAGGGCAATGATATGAATACAAGATTAAAGCACAATTTTGGTATGGCCAAACCCGAGGGATATAGAAAATCTCAAAGAATTATGAGACTGGCTTCAAAATTAAATTTACCTTTAATCTCTTTTGTTGACACATCAGGAGCTTACCCAGGTAAGGACGCAGAGGAAAGAGGTCAAGCTGAGGCTATAGCTCAATCAATGAAAGTGGCTTTAAATTGTGATACTCCATGCATTTCAATAGTTATAGGAGAGGGTGGATCTGGAGGTGCAATTGCTCTAGCTACAAGTGATATTGTCATAATGTTAAGTAACTCAATATATTCAGTTATTTCTCCTGAGGGTTGCTCTTCAATACTTTGGAAATCCTCTGAATATGCCGAAACAGCATCAAACTCTTTAAAAATAACAGCCAAAGATTGTTTTGAATTAAAAATCATTGATCAAATCGTTGATGAGCCAGTTGGAGGTGCTCATAGGCATTTCGAACAGGTATCTTCTGATTTAAAGGAAGCACTTTTAAAAAGCATTAAGGATCTTAATTTACTTTCAAAAGATGATTTATTAAAAAAAAGAAATAACAGATATTTAAACTATATTGTTTAAACTACTATTTCCGTGACATTGTTTGAATTTTTTTCCTGATCCACAAGGACAAGGATCGTTTCTACCAATCTTTTTAGTTATAGGCTCTTCTAATCCAACTTTTCCGTCATCACTCTTTTTTTCAACTCTGATATTATTTAACACTAATACCATTTGTTTTTGTATTTCATATATTAGCTGATTAAAGGCACTCAAAGAGGCCTTACGAAATTCATTTACTGGGTCTTTTCCACCGTATCCACTTAGGCTAACAGACATGCGAATATTTGTAAGCTCTTGGATATGGTTATGCCAATTTTTATCTAAAATAGAAAGGCTCACTTGTCTTAGTATATAAATATAAGCATTTGTATGTTTTGCATAATTTTCATCTTTTATTTTTTTAAAAGAAGATAGATAGTGATCTTTATTATTATTTTCCTCCTCATTAATAAAAGATAATAAATCTGAGAAATTTTTAATTTCATCTTTTTCACTTTCTAATAAATTAGATATAAATTCATCCTCGGTCTCTTGAACAAAATTAATTATATCTTCATTAATGATAGTTTCCCTTTTGGAGTAAATTATATTTCTTTGTTTATCAATAATATTATCAAACTCTAATAACTGCTTTCTAATATCAAAATTATGACCCTCAACTCTTTTTTGAGCTCGCTCAATTGATGAAGTTAACCATTTATGCTCAATAACTTCTCCTTCTTTAAGGCCTAATGTTGAAAGCATTGATTGAAGCTTTTCTGATCCAAAAATTCTCATCAGGTCGTCTTCTAGAGATACAAAAAATATACTTTGACCAGGATCTCCTTGTCTTCCTGATCTTCCTCTTAATTGGTTATCAATTCTTCTACTTTCATGTCTTTCAGTGCCTAAAATACACAACCCACCCAGATCAATAACCTTTTGATAATCATTCTCATTAAAATTTTTATCAATTTCTGGATTTCCACCCAATCTTATATCTGTACCCCGACCTGCCATATTTGTAGCGACTGTTACTTGAAATGGTTTACCTGCCAAAGCAATAATTTCAGCCTCATTCTCATGATTTTTTGCATTTAAAACATTGTGAGGAATATTATTAGTTTTTAGTAAATCTGAGATGGAATTAGATTTATCAATAGAAGTTGTACCTACTAAGATAGGTTGGCCTTTTTCATATTTTTCTTTAACTACATCTAAAACAGCTTTGTATTTCTCTTCTGGGGTTTTATAGATTTGATCATTTTGATCAATTCTAATCATAGGTTTATGCGTAGGTATTTCTATTACACTTAAGCCATATATTTCTAAAAACTCTTCTGACTCAGTCAGAGCAGTTCCAGTCATTCCAGATAATTTTTGGTATTTTTTAAAATAATTTTGAAAGGTTATACTGGCTAAAGTAATACTCTCTTCTTGTATTTTAAGATTCTCTTTGGCTTCCAAAGATTGATGAAGACCTTCACCAAATCTTCTTCCTTCAGCTAATCTACCTGAAAACTCATCTATAACAATAATTTGCCCATCTTTTACAACATAATCTTTGTCTCTTTCATACAAAAAATGTGCTTTGAGTGATTGATTTATAATTTGATAAATCTCTAAATTTTCATTATCAAATAAACTATCTCCTTTTAAATAATTTATTTTTTTTAAGTTAAATTCTATTTTTTTGATCCCACTATCAATAAGTAAAACATTCTTTCTTTCTTCATTTATTTCAACATCACTTTTTATGAGGTCTTGAGTGATTTCATAGCATAATTTAAAAAGTTGAATAGGAGTTTTCACAGGTCCTGAAATACCTAATGGCGACCTTGACTCATCTATTAGCACAGAGTCAGCTTCATCAATTAAAGCAATATGATATGCATTTTGCATTTTTGGTTGATTTATTCCTCTTAGGTTATCTCTTAGATAATCGAAGCAAAATTCATTATTATTTCCATAAACAACATGAGACTTATAATTTTTAACTTTTTCCTCAATAGTTTGAGTGTTTTGTATGTAGGCGCAACTGATATTTAAGAATTCAAAAATTGGCCCCATCCAGATAGAGTCTCTTTTAGCTAAATAATCATTAACAGTAATTAAATGAACTTTTTTATCTAAAACATAATTTAATATGATTGGAATAGTTGCAGCGAGTGTTTTTCCTTCACCTGTTTTCATTTCAGCAACAAATCCGTGATAAAGAGCAATTCCACCAATGATTTGAGAGTCATAATGTCTTAGTTTAATAGTTCTTTTTGAGACTTCTCTTGATATAGCGCTAACAAAACTTATATCCTCTTTAGTTAACTCATTTATGTTATTAGAAATATAATATTGTTTTAAAGTTTCAATTTTAGAAATCATTTCCTCTTTTGATAAATTTGAAATTTCCTCCTCTAATTGATTTACCTGATTTAAGTATTTATTTGAAATTTCATTAATTAAATTTGAATTTTTTTTTGAAGAAAAAAAATTATTAATCTTTTCGAACATTAGCTTACAAATATACTAAATTAATATTATTTCCATGATGTAAATGTAGCAATCTCTATTTCTAATGGAATATATTTATGATTATCAACTAATTTTGAAAATAATTTGTTTGTTAATTTTAAAAAATCTTTTTTAAATCTGTGTTTTTCATTAAAAAAATTAGAAATTCCAAATTTTCTAAAATCACTTCTCATGTTGCTTAAAGAACTGTAGTTAATTTCTAGATTATCTATTCCCACAACTACATCTTTGTATTTATTTTTATTCAAATCATCTATCAATTTTGAAGTTTCTAAAAATGGTCCAAATCTTCTGTATACACCTCCGTAAATTTTCTCATCTATTTCTAAAAAAATATTTTGAAGTGTCCTCATAGAATTTGAGGTTATAATATTGAAGCAAAATAAACTGTTATCATTTAATTTGGATAGAATTTTATTAAAAATATCATTGCTATTTAAAAACAATGGTATCTGCAAAGAAAAATTTGAAATAGCAGCATCATACTTATCCTTATCTAAAGTAATATCATTGATATTTTTGAATTTTGTAACACTAAAATTAGAAATATTTGTATCAAGATCTTCATCTAATATTAAACAACGTTCTATTTTTTTTGAAATGAACTTTAATTTATTTTTTATTAAATCTGATCCATTTTTTGTAAGAAAATTATTTTTATCAAAATAAGCCTTTCTTCTTACATTTTTCTTTTTTAAATTAAATTCTGACATAATGTGTTAGAGTAACTTACCATGATATCGAGATTTAATTTAGATCAAAAAAGATTAACATTTTATGAAAATCCTGAATTGTTTCATAAAGAGTTTATTGAAATAATTACTTCAAATAATGATAATGAACTCTTATATTCTGCCGAAGAGCCAATTGTAGTTTTAAATAAAGATAGGACTTTGAAACTAACATTAGAAAAAGAGAATAAAGAATTTGACTATATATTATTTTCAAACCACAGTATTTCTATTTTACCTAAAGAAAAAATAAAAATTCACAAAGCTATTAAAGATGTTTCAAACTTTATTATTTATAAGTTAAACATTTAAATGAAAGTTGCGTTAATTCAAATCACAATTGGTTCAAACTTTGATGAAAATTTTGAAAAATCAAAAAATTTTTTAAGAGATAGCTTAATTTCAAACCCAGATTTTATTTTACTACCGGAGTGCTTCCTCTTTTTATCTAATAAACTTAAAATTTTGATTGAAATGGACCATGAATGCATAAAATATTTTAAAAATTTTTCAAAGATAAATAAAGTTTATTTACTTCTAGGTTCACTTCCTATAACCGAAAACGATAAGTTATTTAATCGATCAATCTTAATTAATCCTAGCGGAGATATAATTTCAATTTATGATAAAATTCATATGTTCGATGTTACATTAAAAAATGGAGAGTCTTATAAAGAAAGTAATTTTTATTCATCTGGAAGTAAATTAAAAATGACTAATGTATTAGGGTACTCAATTGGTCACACTATTTGCTATGATTTAAGGTATCCTAAAATGTATAGGGCTTTGGCAAAAAAAGGTTCACAAATAATTGTTGTTCCTTCAGCTTTTACTCACACAACAGGCAAGGCTCATTGGCATTCTCTTATCAAAGCAAGGGCTATTGAGAATGGAGTTTTTATATTGGCACCTAATCAATGGGGGGTAAATAATGAGAATAGGTCAACTTATGGACACTCTTTAATAGTAGATCCTTGGGGAGAAACATTAGCAGAAGCAGAAGATGGTGAGATAATTATAACTGCAGAGCTTGATTTAAATAGAGTTAGAGATTGTCAAAACGCAATACCTGTATTAAATAATGATAGAAATTTTGAGTAATATTATTGAAAATTGTTTTTCAGTGGCTAAATATAAATTATGATAAAATTTGATTTAATTTGTGAAAATCAACACATCTTTGAAGCTAGTTTTGATGATTCAAACTCTTATGAAAAACAGAAAAGAAAAAAACAAATTGAATGCCCTTTCTGCAATTCATCAAAAATATCAAAATCAGTTATGGCACCAAACATTTCTAATAAATCAACAAGCTCAGCTAAATTTAATCGTGAAAAAAAGAAATTATTTTCAAATTATAATAAACAGTTAAATAAAATTAAATCTGAGATAGAAAAAAATTTTACATATGTTGGAAAAAAGTTTCCAGAAGAGGCTAGAAAAATTCATTATGGTGAATCTAAAGATAAACCAATTTATGGAGAGGCAACTGACAAAGAAAGCCAAGAATTGGTTGATGAGGGAATATCTTTAGTCAGACTTCCTTTTAGTAAAAGAGAAAAAAATAAAAATTAGTATTTCAAAGTACTAAAATAATTAACTAAATCAATTTTACTTAGTTTGAATGATTTTAGAATTGGGTTGTATTGTATACCTTCTATATCCATTAAATTAAAATTATATTTTTGACTTATTGATTGTAATTTAGAAGGAGATAAGAAAAGATTAAAATCGTGGGTTTTTTTTGGAAGAAGTTTTAAAAGATTTTCAGCAATATCAATAACTAAATATCTTGATAATAAATTCTTATTAAGAGTAGATATAAATATATATGCATTTTTATTAAGATTTTTACTCAAGTTTTCAAAAAGTTGATATTTATCATGTTCTTCTAAATGTTCTAAGAATTCAAATAAAAAAATGACGTCAAATTTTTTTTTACAATTTTTTAGGAATTTATTAGCCTCTATATTTATAAGTTTAAAATTTATTTTGTTTTTTATTTTAAAATTATTCTCGATATCTATACCAGAACAGTCTGCACCCATATCAAAATAATTATTAAGGAATTCACCAGTTCCACATCCAAGATCTAAAACCTTTTTATTCTTAAAAAATTCATAGATATCTTGACCATTATGATTTTTTAATATTTTAGACATATACTGATGTCTGATTGCCATCATTTGCTCTAATGGTTCGTAATACTTACTATTATAAGTGCCCATGTTCTTTACATCATAAATGTTAAGGGTATATTACCGTAATTTATGAAAATTAAAGTTTTAAAATTTGGTGGCACATCTGTTGGTAGTATTGAAGCTATAAAAAGATCAGCAGATATTATTCATGGTTGGTCAAAAAAATCTAAAGTTATAGCTGTGTTATCTGCAATGTCAGGTGAAACTGATCGTTTAATTAACTTAACAAAATCTTTTTCTAAATTCCCAAATCCAATTGACTTTGATAATGCCATTTCTACAGGTGAAAATGTTTCGTGTGCGTTAATGTCTATTTATCTTAATAATCAAAAGATTAAAGCTAAATCTCTTCTTAGTTGGCAAATACCTATAAAAACTTCATCTGATCATATGAAGTCAAGAATACTGTCTATTAACATTAATTTTTTATTTGATGAATTTAAAAATTTTGATGTTCTTGTAATTCCTGGTTTCCAAGGTATTAATAGTAAGGGAGAAATCACTACCTTAGGCAGGGGAGGTTCAGATACTAGTGCTGTTGCAATTGCAGCAGCATTGGATGTAGAATGTATAATTTATACTGATGTTGAGGGAGTATTTACAACCGATCCAAACAAAGTATCTAAAGCAAAAAAAATTAATAAAATTTCATATGAAGAAATGCTTGAATTAGCTTCACAAGGGGCTAAGGTTCTTCAAACTCGTTCTGTTGAATTAGCTATGAGAAAAAATACTAAATTAAGTGTAAGATCTTCTTTAAAACCTAAAAAAACTGGTACCATGATAACAGATGAGAATAGTGTTTTAGAAAATAATACTGTAAGTGGAATAGCATATTCAAAAGATGAAGCAAAAATTACTCTCTCAAGGGTATTAGATAAACCTGGTGTTTCTTCAAAAATCTTTGGGCCATTGGCTAAAGGAAATATAAATGTTGATATGATACTCCAGAACATTTCACAAGACGGAAAGTTTGCAAATTTATCTTTTACTTTGCCAAGACTAGATTTAGAAAAAGCATTAAAAATACTAAAAAAAGAGAAATCTAAAATTGGATATAAAAAAATTATTTCATCTAATAATATTTCAAAAATTTCAGTTGTTGGAGTAGGTATGAGATCTCATGCTGGAGTTGCCCAGACATTATTTGATACTCTTGGAAAAAATAAAATAAACATTCAAGTTATTACCACTTCAGAAATAAAAATAAGTATATTAATTCATGAAGATCAGACAGATTTAGCTTTACAAAAATTACATCAAGCCTTCAAATTACATAAATAATTTTTTGGATAAGTTAATTTCAATCAAAGAGGCAAGAATTAAGAAAGGACTGTCAATCAATGATTTATCCAAAGCTCTAAAATTAGACTTAGAAATAATACGTCTGTTAGATGATAATTTAAAGCTTCCTAAAAAATATCGAGCTTACCAATCAACTTATATAAAATCTATATACAGATATTTGGGCTACGAAATTAAATATAAAAGTTCAATCATTGATACCCCAATTGATTATACAAAACTTTCAATAACTTATTTTCTATTTCTGCTTATTTTTATTATTTTAATTCTATTATCATTAAATATATATAATAAATTTAATAATCAAATTTTATTTAATGAAATAGAAAAAGATCAGATTTATAATGATGTTTTAAATATATCTAATCAATACGATTTATATGAATTAAGTCATGATGATTTTATTAATAATCTTGTTGTGTTAAATAGAGCAAATTATTCACAAAATTTATCAATTTTTGCAAAGCCAAATAAGACTATTTTTTACAAAATTCAAAACAATATTAAAAATACTTTACAATTTGGTGAAATTATTAAATCTAATGAACTTATTCTCGATTTAGACAATGATTTTTTTATCGATTTATCTAATATAAATAACATTGATAAGATTATTTACAGAGGTATAGAAATTAAACTAAATGAGAAATTAAATTCATATTTATTTAATTTTGACATTAAAGATTTAGAGACATTATTATGAAATATTCTCATTCAATAAAGAGAAAGAAAACAAAAAAAATTCAAATTGGAAATATTTTTGTTGGTGGGGATTCTCCAATTACGGTACAGACAATGACAAATACCCTTACCCATGACATCGAAGCAACTCTTGAGCAGATATCTCTCATTGAACAAGAAGGATGTGATATAGTCAGAGTTTCAGTTCCTGACGAGAAATCATCAAAAGCATTAAAAAAAATAATTCCTGAAATTACGATTCCCTTAGTTGCTGATATTCACTTTCATTATAAAAGAGCTCTTGAGGCCGCAGAAAATGGAGCACATTGTCTTCGAATAAATCCAGGTAATATTGGTTCTAAGGAAAAAGTAAAAGAGGTTGTTGAAGCCGCCAAGCAGAACAAAATACCTATAAGAATAGGTGTTAATGCTGGAAGTTTAGAAAAATCAATATTAGAAAAATATAAAAGCCCAACCTCTGAGGCATTATTTGAAAGTGCTAAACTAAATATAAAACTTTTAGAGGATTTAAATTTTGATAATTTTAAAATTAGTGTAAAAGCTTCTAACGTTTTTACAGCAGTAGAGTCATATAGAATGTTATCTAATTTTTGTGATTATCCTCTTCATCTAGGTATTACTGAAGCAGGAAGTTATTTTAGTGGATCAATAAAATCTTCTATAGGTCTTGGTTTGCTTCTTTACGATGGTATTGGCGATACTGTGAGAGTTTCACTTTCAGATCATCCAACTCAAGAGGTTAAAGTAGGGTTTGAAATGTTAAAATCACTAAATTTGAGAGATTATGGTGTGACAATAATATCTTGCCCATCTTGCGCTAGGCAACAATTTGATGTTATTAAGACTGTTAAAAATGTTGAGAGAAAACTTTCTCACATTAAAAAACCTATAACAGTTTCAATTATTGGATGTGTTGTTAATGGGCCAGGTGAAGCTACAATGACTAACATAGGCATAACTGGTGGTGGAAATAACACACATATGGTATATGTCGATGGACAAAAAAGCCATCGAATTCAAGATGAAGATTTAGTTGAGTACTTAGTTAAAACTATAGAAAATAAAGTTGATCAGATTCATCATTCAAAATGAAAAAAAATATTAGTTTAGTAAAAGGCACACATGATATTCATGGAGTTGAAATGGAGAGGTTTGAATTTATTATTGAAAAATTTTATTCAGTATGTAGGAATTTCAATTTTAAATCTATTCAAACTCCTATTTTAGAACAACAAGATTTATTCTCTAGGACCGTAGGTGAGCAAACCGATATTGTCTCTAAAGAGATGTATTCATTTCGAGATAAAGGAGAGGCATATATTTGTTTAAGACCTGAGGCTACAAGTAGTTTAGCTAGGTTTGCTGCTTCAAACTATCAATCTGGCTTACTTAAATTAATTACGCACGGCCCAATGTTTAGAAGAGAAAGACCCCAAAAAGGTAGATATAGACAGTTTCATCAAATAAATATTGAGTCTATTGGTGAAAAAAGTCCCTATGTAGATTTTGAATTAATTCTAATTGCAAAATTATTATTTGATAACCTTGGAATTAAAGACAATAAATATAAGTTATTAATTAATTCTTTAGGGTCAAAAGAGGATCAAATAAAATATGCTAATGTATTAAAAAAATATTTAGTTGATTTTAAAAAA
Source organism: uncultured Alphaproteobacteria bacterium (assembly GCA_902617515.1). GTDB lineage: Bacteria > Pseudomonadota > Alphaproteobacteria > HIMB59 > HIMB59 > HIMB59. The sequence goes on along the minus strand of CACMWX010000001.1, from coordinate 52,370 downwards.
CATTTATCAGAAATCTCACAATCTAGATTAGATAAAAATCCACTTAGAATTTTGGATAGTAAAGATCCAAAAGACTCTGAAATATTAGTAAATGCTCCAAAAATTAGCGAACACTTATCTGAAGAGAGTAAAAATTATTTCAATCAAGTTAAAAAATTTCTAAAAGATAATAAAATTATATTTTTTGAGGATTCAAAATTAGTTAGAGGATTAGATTATTATTCACATACGGCTTTTGAATTTCAAACAAATGAAGATAAAAGACAAAATGCAATATTAGCTGGTGGCAGATATGACAATTTAATTAGTATGATTTCTTCAAGAGATATCCCAGGAGTTGGTTGGGCAGCCGGTATAGAAAGATTAATGGATTTGATTTCTATAAAAGAAGAAAAATTAGATTTACATAAAAAGATATTATTTGCTGTCCAAGACGAGTCTTATTTAAATAATAATAGGATTTTAAAACAAATTTATAGTTCAAAATATAATCACGAAGTTAGAGTTAGTAAAAATATAAAAAAACTTTTTAGTTATGCAGATAAAAATAATTTTAGTTTTATTCTTCTTATTGGTGAAGAAGAGATCAAAAATAAAAAAATTATTTTAAAAGATTTAAATAATAAAAATCAAAAATCTTTTGAAATATCCAAGTTCGAGCTTAAAAATGAAATTAGATAAACAAATCATTGATTTAAAAAACAAATTTAATCAACTAAATGAGAAACTTTTAAATTCTCAAAACTTAAAAAATGAGGAAATTATTCAAATAAATAAAGATTTATCAAAATTGGAGCCAATTATTGCCTTATCTGACACAATTAAAAATTTAGATAGGGAAATTAAAGGCTATAAAGAAATACTTGAAAATGAGAGTGACGAAGAGCTCCGAAATTTAGCAAAACAAGAATTACCTTTGTATGAAAAAGATTTAGAAATTAAAAATAAAGAATTGCTAATTGCTCTACTACCTAAAGATGAGGCCGATGATAAAAATGTAATATTAGAAATAAGGGCTGGTACTGGAGGTGATGAGGCTGCATTGTTTGCTGGAGATTTATATAGAATGTATGAGCGATATTCTTCATTAAAAAGTTGGAAGTTTCAGCCAATGGAGAAGAGCGAGACAGGATTGAAGGGTATAAAAGAAGCAATAATAGAAATTAAAGGAGATGGTGTATTTAAATTTTTAAAAAATGAGTCTGGTGTCCACAGAGTTCAACGCATACCAGAAACTGAGTCTGGGGGGAGGATTCATACCTCGGCTGCAACTGTTGCTGTTTTGCCAGAAGCTGAGGACGTTGACTTAGAGATAAAAGATACTGATTTAAGAATAGACGTTTATAGATCAGGTGGGGCGGGAGGCCAATCGGTAAATACAACAGATAGCGCTGTAAGAATTACACATTTACCTACAAACATAGTAGTGACTCAACAAGACGAAAGATCTCAACATAAAAATAAAGCTAAAGCATTAAAAATTTTACGATCTAGATTATATGAAGTTGAAAGAATTAAGAAACAAGAGGAGGTCTCATCCAATAGAAAAAATCAAGTTGGTTCTGGAGATAGATCTGAAAGAATAAGAACATATAATTTTCCACAAGGCAGAGTATCAGATCATAGAATTAACTTAACGCTCTATAAATTAGACCAGTTTTTAACTGGCGAGGCATTAGATGAAATGATATCAGCTTTGTCAGCCAGTGAACAAGCCGAAAAATTAAGTCAACTTAATGCTAATTAATAACAATTTAAGTAAATTTGATATAAAAAAAATATTACTTGAAAAATTAAACACAATTACTGGATCTCAAGCTGAACAAGAGTCTCAAATAATGATTTCTTATTCATCTAAAATTAAAAACAATTTAGATATTAATAACAGTGAAGTTGATCAAGGTTTAATTAATATGATCCTAAATGATAGAATAAAAGGAAAACCATTAGCAAAAATAATCAATGAAAAAGGTTTTTGGAAAAAAGTTTTTTATACAGATGATTACACTTTAGATCCCAGAGCCGACTCTGAAATATTAGTTGAACAATTATTAATTGATTTTAAAAAAAATAAAAATCAAAAACACTTGAAGTTGCTTGATTTGTGTTGTGGGACTGGGTGCCTCGGTATTTCTATTATAGATGAGCTAGATAATGCATTTTGTGATTTTATTGATGTTTCAAAACATGCTCTTACTGCTTGTAAAAAAAATATAATTAAATTTAAAAAGCAACAAAATACAAAAATATTCCATTCAAATTTATTTGAAAATTATCCAATAAATAGACTGAAATATATTGATTATATTGTTTGTAACCCACCATATATACCAACAAGAAATTATTTAAATTTAAATAAAGAGACTTTGCATGATCCAAGAATTTCACTTGATGGTGGAAAATCAGGCATGGATTATTATGTCAAAATTATTAATTTTTTAATTAGTGTAAAATATAAAGGTGTCGTTTATTTTGAAATTGATCCAATTATCACTAAAAATATGTATAAATTTCTATTAGAAAAAGGTGTGAAAATAGTTTATAAAAAAACTGATTATCTTGATTTAGATAGACTGATAAAAATAAAATTCCCTACTAATTAATTGATGGGCTTTTTTAAGAGATAATCAATAAAAAATTAATGAAAAATTTTGTTAAAAGAAAGCCTTTTGGTGGTCAAAGAAAAATAAACTCATCAAGATCTGGCGTTGCAGACTCACCATATCTGCAAGCTAATGGAAATTCAAACGGATTTAAAAGAAACGGAAAAAATCCAAAAGACCAATATAACGATTATCTTAACAAAGCAAAAGATGCTAAAGGACAAGGTGATGATGTATTAGAGCAGTTTTACCTTCAACACGCAGAACACTATTTTAGACTAACAGATAATTCAAATAGTGGTTTTGTTGCTAGAAAAATTATTACTAAAGACAAATCTAAAAATAATAACAGCGATTTGAATAAAGATAATGAGTCAGAACGTAACCAAACCTCTGATTTTGACGACTTAGCTAGTCAGTTAGCTTAATTTTTTTTATTTTTGTAAAAATTAATTTCTTCATCTATTTTAGAAACTAATATTTTAAATTCATTTAGTTGTTGTTCGTTAAGCTTTCTTCCTGAAGGTAATTTAAGTGTAGCTGGGTTTATTTGTTTTCCATTAACAATAATTTCATAATGTAAATGAGGTCCAGTCGATTTTCCTGTTGAGCCTACATAACCAATAATATCACCTTGCTTAACTCTTACACCGCTTGATATTCCTTTTTTATAACTATTAAGATGCGCGTAAGCTGTTTTATAAGTACTATCGTGACGAATTCTTATATATTTTCCATATCCTCCATTTCTACCTACGTACTCTACAATACCATTTCCAGCAGCAAAAATTGGAGTTCCTGTTGGAGCTGCAAAATCTACTCCTTTATGCATTTTATTATAACCGGAGATAGGATGTTTTCTCATACCATAACTGGAACTAAGCCTTGCACCATTGATAGGAGTTTTCATTAAGCTTTTTGTCATTCCTTTACCTTTTTCGTCAAAATATTCGCTGAATTCTCCATTATCATAAAGATAGTATATTAATGGAGTGCCTCTTGATGAAAGCATTAAGTATTTTGGATCTTCGATTTGAATTGTCTTACCTTCATTGTTTACTTTTTTGATAAACAACATTTCAAAATTGTCACCCTCATAAATATCTCTCTGAAAATCAACATCAAAACTGTAAATTCTGATAATTTCATTAATCACTATTTCAGATAACCCCTGGTCTTTCATAGCTTTATATAAACTTGACTTAATTTTCCCAGTCACAAAAATTTCTTCAGAATTCAGCGGAATTTCATTTATTTCATAAATAAAATTATCATTTTGGTAGGATATGATTAATTCTTTGGTATCAGAATATTTATAAATTAGGTTAAAAATTTTTAAACCCTCAGCATTATACTCACTTAATATTTTAACAGTATCCCCAATATATAATTTAGAAAAATCATAATATTCTTTTCCGTTGAGTATTACTAAGTCTATATCTCTACCTTTTAGGCCTCCTTTTTTTAAAACTTTTGCAAAACTATCACCCTTGGAGACAATGATTTCATCGAAATTATATTTTAATTCATTATCTATATTATTTTCATTTAGTTTGTGCTCATCTGGTGTTTTTAGATAAATTTTATCCTCTTTTTGGGTTAAGTCTTTATCAAAAATATTTGATAAATTTTCAAGTGTTATACTTTCAAAATATTGTTGTGATTTTTCTTTGTCAAATATTGGGTCGTCTAGACTTTCAATACTTATAATATCATAATATTTTTGAAATTTTTTTTTATCAAAATAATTAATATCTAAGTCATCATAAATATAAGCATATTCATTATTTATTTTTACGAAATCAGAATAGCTTATATAAAAGCAAAAAAAGCTGATTAAAATCAATAAAGTTGTTATTGATGCTTTTATTGTAAAACTATTTGTCCTTGCCATTTATTTCTTTATAAAGAAGTAAAATTAATCGATTGCTATCATAATGGAAAAATCAAAAAAAATACTAGTAAATATATTTCAAGAAACTAGTAAAATTTTTTGGATTTTATTCAAAGTTATTTTCCCCGTTGTCATAATTATCAGAATCCTCGAGCTCATCGGAGCAATCCCTTTTTTAGCTAAATTCCTAGAACCATTAACAAGTTTTATTGGCATTGATGGTTCACTAGGACTAGTTTGGATGGCAGCTATATTAGTAAACATATATGCAGGTTTGGCTGCTTTTGCATCCCTTCAAGCGATATTTGATTACACAATAGCTGAAACTACAATTTTAGGATTAATTATACTTATAGCACATAGTTTACCAATTGAAGTAGCTATTGCACAAAAATCAAGAATTTCATGGGTATTTAATTTAACTTTTAGATTTGTAAATGCTGTAATTGCAGGAAAAATATTAAATTTAATTTTTACTGAATATAATTTATTTAATGAACCTAATAATTCAATCTTACAAGTTCCAGTTAAAGCTATCTCAAATATTGAGTGGGCTATTTTACAACTTCAAAATTTTTTCCTAATTTTCTTTATAATATTTTTTATTATATCAACAATTAATATCCTCAAAGCAATTGGTATTTGGAAGTTTATAATTAATAGCCTGAAAATTCCTTTGTCTTATTTGGGTATGTCAGAGAAGGTAGCTAATATAATTTTAATAGGCTTAACATTAGGAATTTCGTTTGGAGGGGGTTTTTTAATAGAAGAGTCTAGAAAAAATAATATTTCAAAAAAAGATATTTTACTTTCTCTGTCTTTTTTAAGTTTATGTCATAGCATAATTGAAGATACTATATTAATTTTGTTATTAGGTAGTCATATTTCTGGTATTTTATTTTTTAGATTTATTTATACCGTTATTATAATTCTTATAATGAAATTTTTATTAGAAACAAAAATGCAAAAATTTATATTGAGTAAAATTACAGATGGATAATTATATTCAATTTCCTCGTTACTCAATTTATCTGATACCCAATAAATTATTTGTTGATCAAGTTGAGAATTTACTTTTTAAAAATAATGTGAAATTTGATAACCTTCAAATATCTAAGCAAGGCCTTCATTATACTGTCAAAGCTCCTTTTTATTTAAGCCATCTTTATAAAGAAGAGGAACTTATAAATTCATTTCAAGAATATTTTTTATCTAATCAGAATAAATCTTATAAAGAAGTATTTAATGTTTTAGGCTTAAAGAAAACCAAAAATGTTTTTGCTCTAGAAATGAATTCTAATGAAAAATTTAATTTTCTATGTAATGATATCATGAGATATTTTGACTTATATAGAAAAACTCTCAACAAACAAGAAGTTCAAAAAGATCTTAAGCGTTTCAGCCATTTAACTTCTTTAGAAATGGAATATTATTTAATATGGGGATATCCTTATTTATTTGAGTTTAGCAATCACCATATCTCAGTATCAGATATCACAAATGAGATAATATTTGATAATTCAATCAAATCTTTGAATTACTCTAATTTTAGCTTAATGAAACAAGATAGCTTAAATGGTAAATTTAAATCTATATGTAAAAGTGATTAGTCTTAATACTAAAATTATTTACACCACAGTAATAGTTAAATAATATATTTTTCTCATGGGAATTTATGTTAAAAAAAAGAAATTTAATATTTTAAACATTTTTTTGATTTTTCTATTTGTAATTATAATTCTTACATCTCTATATTTTTACATTTTTTTAAAAAAAAGTAATTTTGATTTATCAAATATCGTAGTTTCAGAGTTTGAAGAAGAGTCAAATCAAATATTCGAACCAAATCTTAGCTCTTATTTAAAAAAAGAAGATGTAAATTTTGATGAGTATTTTACTAAAAATGAATTTGATCAAAATATCAAAAAATTTATAGAGGAAAATCCAGATTATATTTTAGGTGTTCTTAGAGAATATCAATTAGAGCAGAATAAATTAGAACAAGAAAAAACTAATCAAAAAAATATCTCAAGTATAAAAAATTTAAACCTTGCATATCATCCTATGTATTTGGGTGACTCAAGTTCTGCAAAAATTATATATGAATTTGTTGATTATAATTGTGGTTATTGTCAAAAATTCCATCAAGAATTAATAAATGTAATGAACGATAATTCATTAAAACTTGTTATTATACAGATGCCAATTTTAGGAAATTTTTCAGAGGAATTGACTAAGTTGGCATTAGCTTCATCCTTGCAAGGTCAATTTCAGGTTGTCCATAATTATTTATATTCTACTGAGAGAAAATCAAAAATGGAGGATATTTTGGCTGACTTATTTCTAAGAGGTGTTGATCTTGACATATTAAAGAATGATTTAGACTCACAAGAGGTATCAGATTTTCTATCTACTCATAGAAGTTATGCTGATGAATTTAAATTTAATGGAACACCTGCAACTATAATAGGAAATGAAATAATTCCAGGCTATATCGATTCTGATAAAATTATTGAGATTTTGGAAAAAGAATTTTCCTGAACTTAATGAAAATCAGTAATTTTTCAAAAATTTCATCAAATATTTTTGGATCTCGTGTAACCGGATTTATTAGAGATATACTTTTTGCAAATTATTTAGGTGCTAATTTAATGTCAGATGCATTTCTTTTTGCTTATAGATTACCAAATTTATTTAGAAGAATTTTTGCTGAGGGTTCCATGAATAGTGTATTTATTCCTTTGTATGTAAATCAAAAAAAAATGAATTCAAAATCAGCAAATGATTTCATATGGATAGTTTTCAACTTTTTTTTTGTAACTACTTTATTTTTATCTTTTTTAATATTTTTTTTTAATGAGCAAGTGATATCAATTTTAGCGCCAGGATTTTTATCAAATAAAAGTCAATTTTTATTAGCAAATCAGTTATTGATTATAACTTTTCCTTTTTTGATATTTGTGACTCTGTCATCAGTGTTGAGTTCAGTTTTGAATGTGAAAGGAAGATTTTTTTTACCCTCCTTCTTATCAGTAATTCTTAACATTTTTATGATTGTAACTTTGGTATTATTCAAGTCTAACTCTCATTTTGCTCTCGCTTGGTCAATGATAATAGCTGGTTTCACTCAATTGATCCTTTTATTTATCAATTTAGGCGCAATAAAAATATTTTGGAGTATCGGTTTAAAGAGTATAAAAGTCTTGTCTGGAGAGCTTAAAAAATTCTTTGGAAGATTTCTCTATTCTTTACTAGGCTCTGGTATTGTTCAATTAAATATTTTTATCTCAATGTTATTTGCTTCTTTGGTGGGTGGGGGCGCTATAAGCCAAATTTACTACGCTGATAGAATTATTGACTTACCATTTGCTCTTATTGCTGTTGCTATGTCTTTCACACTTTTGCCTTATTTGAGCAAAAATATTTCAGATGAAAGTAAAAATTCTAAAGCTTTTAACGAAACAGTAATATTTTGCTTTCTTTTTGCTATACCAAGCGCATTCGGTATTTTTATTCTTAGTGAAGATATTATAAGAGCATTATTTGGTAGGGGTGAATTTAATAATGAGGATGTGTTAATAACATCTAAGATTTTACTCGTCTACTCTTTTTCATTGCCAGGATATATGCTCGCTCGAATTTTTAATCAAGTTTTTTACTCCTATGAAAAAGTTGAGTATCCCGTAAAAGCAGCTATTCCAACATTTATATGTAATTTTATTTTATGTTTTCTTCTTTATAGGCCTCTGGGTGTTTTAGGTTTAGCTATATCAGGTGCTGTTAGTATATGGCTAAATTTATTTATTCAAATTTTTTATTTAAGAAAAAATTTTAGAAGTTTTTATGAAAAATTATTAATTTTAGATTTTAAGAAATTATTTAAAATTTTATTTAGTGCAATTATTATGGTGATTTCAATATTAATATTTAAAATAATTTTGGATTTAAACGTTTATGTAGATTTATTCATTCAAATAATTATTGGTTTGATAGCATATTTTTTGATTTTAAATTGGCTTAAATTAAAAGAAATAAAACTTGTATTTCAATTAAATAAATTTAATTAGGAATTTTATTTACTAATTTTTTATTTAATTTAAAAATATTTATCCCTAATTTAAAGGGCGTGTAGCTCAGTTGGTTAGAGTACTTGCTCGACACGCAAGGGGTCACAGGTTCGAATCCTGTCACGCCCACCATTTACTTTCTAAATTGATGGTGTATGGTTTAGTTGAATGAAAAAATATTTATTAAGTTTTTTAATTTTTTTCCTTTCATCAAACATAACTATATATGCAAATAGTTATTCTATCTTTGGTGGTACCTATGATTACGATGATGATAATACAACGAATTTGTTTGGTCTAAATTATCATATGTCTGATAATAAAATAGAATTGATAAATATCTTAACAATTAACCCAGTTATTGGAGGTTTCATTACATCTGAAAATGCTTCTATGTTTTACAGCGGGTTTGAAACAAATATTGGAGCAGATTCTATTCACTTAAACCTCTCTTCATCAGCTGGTATTTATAGCAATGGGGATGGCAAAGATTTAGGAAATGATTTCCAATTTAAATCAGAGGTTAACATTTTTTATAAAATATCTAAAGAATCTAGGATTGGAATAGGGTCACATCACATTTCTAATGCAGGTTTAGCCACAGTAAATCCAGGCACAAATAATTATTACATGATTTACAATAGAAATTTCTAAGTTTATTAATAATTATCCAATTGTTAATTTACAAAATTCGTTTATTTTTATGATGGATGACTAAAAACTTTTTAGCTTATATATCATTCTCGATCTTAATTGTAATAATTCTTGTAATTGGATACGAGGAAATAAAGATTTATTTTGATGCTAACCCATATATTAATGGAATAATACTTCTTACTCTTATAATTGGTTTTCTTCTATACTCTTTTAAGATATTCACTTTAAGCTCTGAGTTTAGATTCATGAACTCTGTAGCATTCGGAAAATTAAAACTAAACGACTCATCTTTAAACAACTATCCAATAACAAAATCTATTGCAAATAATCTTGGTATAACAACTACCACTAAAAGTATAAGTAAAACACTTGATGAGATACTAGATGATCTTTTATCTACCGTTGAAAGTGGAAGTGACATATCAAAATATCTTATCAACTTGGCTATATTCTTAGGACTTATAGGAACTTTTTATGGATTACTTTTAACTATAGGGAGCGTTTCGAATGTCATTGATAGTTTATCAATTGAAGAACAGGATTTCGGGGTATTTTTTAACAATTTAAAAGATGGACTAAAGTCACCTTTATCTGGGATGACAATAGCCTTTAGCTCTTCATTGTTTGGTTTAGTGACTTCTTTGATTTTAGGGCTTTATGAAATAATCACTAGAGGTGTTAAGCAGAACTACTATGAATTCTGTGAAAATCAAATTAGACTTTTTTATAGATCTAGCACTGGTACAAATAAATTTAATCAGAATTCCAATAACACCAATCTCTCTCAAAATATAGTTTCTAAGCTTGATAATTTAGTTAATGGAATGAAAAATTCTAATGACGATTTAAGGAAAGAAGTTATCACAGAGCTTAAGTCTATAAGCAAGTCTATCAAAGACTTAGACAAAAAGTGAGCTATCTCTCTAAAACTCAAAGTTCAGAAAATGGAAACATAATTTGGCCTGGATTTGTAGATGTATTGGCATCTACATTGATGGTTATAATTTTTATAGTTTTACTATTCACAGTTTCTCAAGTTTATTTAGGTGATCTTGTAGTAGGAAAAAATGAACAAATACAAAGTTTAGAAAACACAATTGACATACAAGACGAAACTATTGTGGAACAAGATGTTACACTTACAGATAAAGAGATTGAATTAATTGATAGACAAAATTTAATTGAAAAACTTGATGAAGAGATATCTATAAAACAATCTCAAATTTTGGCTCAAGATACCATTATTCAAGACCAAGCACTTGATATAGATAAACTAAATACGATAATTGCTAAAATTACTGATGAGTTATCTTTATCTTTAGCAGACAGAGAAACTCTTCAGCAAAATCTTTCTGAATTAAATAAACAACAAGAAATATTAAAATCAGATTTAATAAAACTTGGTGGAGAAAACAGTGAGCTAGTTGGACAAATCGGCAAGTCACAAAATAGAATTGAAAATCTTCTAGAGTCATTGAGTTCCTCAGAGAATATAAATCAAGAACTGCAAAACAAATTATCAACTTTAGAGGAGGAGTCAGCAATACAATCAAGTGATTTAAATGAGGCTCTAAATTTGATATCTAATTTAGCCTTAGATATTGAGATACTTAGTAATGAAATTAATCTCTTAAATAACTTACTGGAGTCTAAAGAAGCTGAAATTGCTCAAAATGAGATAGAACTTGGAGAGTTAGGAGATAGATTAAATAGAGTACTTACAAGTGAACTATTCAAACTACAAAAGTATAAATCAGAATTTTTTGGCAAGTTATCTGAAGCTTTAGCTGATAGAGACGATATCCAAATTAAAGGAGATAGATTTATTTTTCAATCTGAGATCTTATTTGATTCTGGAAGTGCAAATATTCAAGAAGAGGGTAGGATTGCTCTATCTCTTATCACTAAAACAATTATAGAGGTTGCAGAGTCAATACCATCTGATTTAAATTGGATTTTACAAATAGATGGTCACACTGATAAAATACCTATTTCAACCTCTCAATTTCCATCAAATTGGGAACTTTCTCATTCTAGAGCACTTGAGGTCGTAAAATTTCTTATTCAACAAGGTATCCCTGCCAACAAATTGTCAGCAAACGGTTATGGTGAATATCAACCTATTAACCTTGGAGATACTAAAGAGGATCTCAAAGAAAATCGAAGAATTGAATTAAAAATTACTCAAAAGTAGATTTATTCAATCCACATTTTGATAATTTTATCTGGGTCATCTACCAGACCGTTTTTTATAGGATCACCTTTTTTAATTGCATCAACAAATTCCATTCCTTCGATTACTTCACCCCAAACAGTATATTGTCCGTCTAAATGTGGAGTATCACCAAAGCAAATAAAAAATTGACTATCAGCACTATTAGGATCTTGTGCTCGTGCCATACTTAGAGTTCCTCTTTTATGTGGCATATCATTAAATTCAGCTTCAATATTATTACCAGAACCACCTGTGCCAGCTCTTCTTAGATCATAGGTATCTGAGTTTGAATTTCCAAACTTAACATCTCCTGTTTGGGCCATAAAACCGTCTATTACTCTGTGAAAAACTACCCCATCGTAACTGCCTTTGGCGACTAGATCAGTAATTTGTTTAACATGCTTTGGTGCCTTATCTTTAAAGGTCTTTATTTTGACGATTCCGTCTTTAAGTTGTAAGTTGATGACATCCTCCTTAGAATATAAATTGCTAGAAAATAGTAAAAATAAAATTGAAATAATTAATTTAATCATTTTCACTTTATCAAATTAGCATAGTTTACAATCATTAAAATTTATTTATTTGATAATTCTGTCGCTATAGACGTTATTTTTTTTCTAAGCGAATTTAGGCCATTAGATCTTGATTGACCTAGATGATGAGAAAGACCAATTTCTTCAAAAAAAGATAATGGATTGTTTATAATTGTTTCAGGAGTTTCATCGTCATAAGCAAAATAAACTAAATAAAACAAACCTTTTACAATTATAGAGTCACTTGATCCTGAAAGGTTGATTTTTCCATCATTGTATTTAGTCACCATCCATAGATTTGATGTACATCCTTGTACACGATATTCCTCAGTTTTGTAAATATCCTCAAGATCGGGGAGTTTTTTTCCTAAATCTATAAGGTATTGATATTTATCTTCCCAATTATCAAAATATGAGAAATCTTCCTTAATTTTGTTGATTTTTTCATTAATTAACATAAATTTCTGCCTAATTATTTATAACTAATACATTAAATTATGAAAATTAAAAGTTCTCTTAAAACAGCTAAAACCAGAGATAAGAATAATCAACTGGTTAGAAGAAAGGGTAGGTTATATGTGATCAATAAAACCAACCCAAGAATGAAAGCCAGACAAGGCTAAAATTACTCTAAATACTTCTCAACTTCTAAGGCTGCCATACATCCCATACCAGCAGCCGTAACGGCCTGTCTATAAATCTTATCTTTAACATCTCCCGCAGCAAATACTCCTTCTATGGATGTTTTTGTGCTATCTGGATCTGTAATAATGTATCCACCCTCATCCATTTTTAGTTGACCTTTAAATAATTGTGTTGCTGGATCGTGACCTATCGCAATAAATACACCATCTATTTTGAGATTTGAAATCTTATTGTCTTGTTTATTCATTAAGTCTATTGACTCTAAATCATCATTGCCATTAAACTTACTTACTTCACTATTCCAAATAAACTCTATTTTAGAATTTTGTTTTAATCGATCTTGTAATATTTTTTCAGCTCTTAGTTTATCTCTTCTGTGAACAAGATAAACTTTTGTTGCAAACTTAGTTAAAAATAAAGCTTCCTCAGCTGCACTATTTCCACCACCAATTACAGCAACCTCTTTATCTTTAAAGAAAAAACCATCGCAAGTTGCACAAGCAGATAGTCCATGACCTTGAAATTTAGCCTCATTTTCTAAACCAAGCCATCTTGCTTGTGCTCCTGTACTAATTATCACAGTTTTTGAATTAAGAGTTGTGCCATTATCTAAATTTAATTTTTTAATTTTTTCGTTTAAAAAAACTTCTGTTACTTGTGAATTTATTATTTCAGTACCTACATGTGCAGCTTGCTTTTGCATTTGTTCCATTAACCATGGACCTTGGATAGGATCTTCGTACCCTGGATAGTTTTCTACATCAGTTGTTATGGTGAGTTGACCACCAGGCTGAAAACCACTAACTAAAATAGGCTTTAAATTAGCCCTAGCAGCATAAATTGCAGCAGTATATCCAGCAGGTCCTGAACCTATAATAATAACATTATTAATATCAGCCATTTATTGGCCAGCTAGTTGGGAAGGTTACATAATTTATTTGCATACATCTTCTCTCAACTTTAATTTCTTTTTTTTCAAGTCCGTGCCAAGTATTATTTCCAGAGGCAAAAAAATAACCAGTGTTATGTTTGTATGGGACTGTTTTAACAAGATTCATATTAGTATCATAAAAATCTGTTCCAAGTTTTTCTGATTCATCGTGGGTGTTAATGAATAGCATCATTGTCATTAGTTTCTCTTTGATATCCAAATGTGGTTTTAGCCAAAAACCTTTACGATCTGATATGTACTCAATTCTAATAAAACTATTTGATAAATTTTTTTTGATTTTGTCTTGTATTGACTCAATAACATCCTTATCCCTCAAATCATCAATTAAACCCATACCATTTGATAGGTTTTTTGAATTATCGCTTTCTAAAAAAACTCTAAGTTTGCCATCTATCCCATCTCCTCCTGCATCAGCCGCTCTTGTTCCGTCAAAAGACCTAGGTGCATCAGATATATCTACATCATTAAGTTCTTTTATGAGACCTTGTGTAAAAGGGGAGTCCAGCTCCCAATGAGGGAATGGGTCTAAGTATGTTCTGCAACGATTTAATATTGATTCCTTAAGCATTACTAGATCTGAACCTTAAATTAGATTGTATCTTATTCAAGATCTTAGTTTTAAGATTTTTGTTATACTCATCAATAGAGATTTTATAAGGTTTTAAATTTTGATTATAAAATTGTGCGAAATTAAGCTCTATAATTTTATCAAAAAACTTAAGATATCTTTTTGGACAAAATTTTTCTTCAAACTTAAATAAAAAAGTACCAGCTTCAGAGGATATAGCTTCAGATATCATGGATATTGAGTCCCAAGTTACAATTTGTAAATTACCCTCAGATAAAAGCTCACCATACTTCTTTGGATTAAATAAATCATTGAAAGTTATAACATTTTCATTATCAATTTTTGATAATTCTTCTATAAGTCCTCTTGGTGTTCTTCGTGATGGTATAACATTGACTTTGAACTCATTACTTAAAAATTTTATTTCATTTAAAATTTTTTCTTGTGTGTGTTGTTGAAATTTAAAATATTTGTTTGGCCCGCCAATAATAAAATTTATTGTATTTTTATTTCTAATATTTTTTTTGAATTTAATATTATGAATGGCTAATAAAGTTGAAATACAATTATCAACATTTAAATTATCATGCTCTGGACATACAATAAGATCAAAATACTTGTGATTTATTTTTGGGTCTTGTATGTGAATATTAAAAATTAAATCCTGATATTTTTTTTTTAAATAAACAGATGCTTTTACACTTTTTTTACCACAACTAATAAGAATTGTATTTTTTTCAATCTTCAATGAAGATAAATTTTCATAGGTAAGTCTACTTGTAGGTATCAATTCAATAGGTAAATTTTTAAAAATAGGTTTTATTTTTAAATCGAAATTTTTGTGAGAGTCAGATATCAAACTAGCTAATCCTTCTATTTGACTTCTCATACCAGCAGCACCCTCGCTAATGGTAACAATTTTGTATGTATTCAAATTTTTATTATTTAAATCTTACTGACTTAATTTCGTATGAAGTTATACCTTTTGGGGTTGACACTTCAATATAATCGCCTTTTTTTTTTCCAATTAAAGCTCTTGCTATAGGGCTTGTTACAGATATTTTTTTTTGCTCAATGTCAGCTTCCACTTCTCCAACTAATTGATACCTAGACTCTTTATCATTATCTAAGTTTATAATTGAAACAGTTGCTCCAAATTTAACAACTGTTCCTGATAATTTTGATACATCTATTAGTTCTGCTTGAGCAATAATACTTTCTATCTCAGCTACTCTACCTTCAATGAAGCTTTGTTTTTCTCTAGCTGCATGATACTCAGCGTTCTCAGAAAGATCACCATTACTTCTAGCATCTGCTATAGCTTTAATAATAATTGGCCTTTCAACTGTTTTTAAATGTTTAAGTTCTTCGAGGAGTTTTTTTTGACCCTCTTCTGTCATTGGTATTTTTTCCATTTTTTTACTATTTTAATTAAGTTGTAGAAAATATTGAATTTTATCAGTTATTACAAATGAATTTTTATGCTAAAGAGAATGATGAATTTGTATAGGTTTTACGGAAATAGGCTTATTTTTCAATGTAATCATTGATTTAATAAGTATTTCTGCGCTTCTTAGATTGGTGTAATACGGAACATTTAAATCTACGGAAGTTCTTCTTATAGTAAAACTGTCTATTATTGCCTGTTTTTTTTCAGTTGTATTTATAACTAAATCAATCTTATTTTGCTTTATATATTCTACTACATGTGGTGATCCTTCAGCAACTTTATTAACCAAATTTGATGAAATTCCCTTTTTCAACAAAAAGTCATGAGTTCCTTTTGTTGTATACAAATTATAACCATTTTCTTTAAGAGATTTAGCTATTTCAGATATACTTTGTTTATCCTCATTTTTAACTGAGATGAATATATTTTTTAAATCATTAAGTTTCTGTCCTGCACCAATTTGACTTTTGAAATATGCCAAATAAAAATCCTCATCTATACCCATAACCTCACCAGTGCTTTTCATCTCTGGGCCAAGTATCACATCGGTGTTTGGGAATTTATTGAATGGAAATACAGCCTCTTTGATTGCAAAGTAAGGTAAAGTACTATTATCAAAATTCTGATACTCTTTAGTTATAGTTTTACCTACAATTAATTCAGCTGCAATTTTAATAAATGGTATTCCTATTGCTTTAGCTAAAAAAGGAATAGTTCTACTAGCTCTTGGGTTTGCCTCAAGTATAAAAATTTCTTCATCTTTAATAGCATATTGAATATTCATCAAACCAAGTATATTTAGTTCACTCGCAATAGAGATACTAAATTTTTTTATATCTGATATGATATTATCATTAAGGGAAAAGGGAGGTATGCTACAAGCACTATCACCAGAGTGAACACCAGCCTCTTCAATATGTTCCATAATTCCAGCTATCATGGTATTGCCCTGATTATCTCTTAATACATCAACATCTACCTCTTTTGCATTTTGAAGAAACTCGTCAATTAGAATTACATTATTTTCTAATGCCCAATAGTTTTGATCAATATAATTCTGCACATCATCTAAATTAGCCATTTTTTCCATCATTCTTCCTCCTAGGACATATGAGGGTCTTAATAAAATAGGAAACTTAAGCCTAGAAGATTTAGCAACAAGTTCTTTTGTTCCTATTGAGATGTCACTTTTTGGTTGTTTTAAACCTACTTTTTGAATTAATTTTTGAAATCTCTCTCTGTCTTCAGATATGTCTATCGCTTCAAAAGATGTGCCTAGTATCTTATAGCCATATTCTTTGAGCCTGTTAGCTATTCTTAAAGGTGTCTGTCCACCAAATTGTACGATAACACCCTCAACAACACCTTTTTCATTTTCTTTATCTATAATATTTTTGACATATTCAAAGTCCAAAGGCTCAAAATATAGCTTATCTGAAGTATCATAATCAGTTGAAACTGTCTCAGGATTACAATTAATCATAATCGTTTCATAACCAAGTTTTTGAAAAGATTTTACAGCTTGTACACAACAATAATCAAACTCTATTCCTTGACCTATTCTATTTGGACCAGAGCCAAGAATAATTATCTTTTTCTTATCTGTTGGTCTAGACTCACAACTAAATTCATTTGTTTCAGAGGTAAATGTTGAATAAAGATAAGCAGTAGAGGAGTCAAATTCGTTTCCACATGTGTCTACTCTTTTAAATACTGTTTTTATATTATTTTTTTTCTGAAGATCGTAAATTTTATTTATATTAATCTTTGTTAAATTACTTATATGATGATTAGAAAATCCTATTTTTTTAGCAGAAATAAATAAATTTTTTTCTAAACTATTACCTGCCTTTACTAACTGTTGTTCAATTTTGATAATCTCGTTTATTTCTCTTAAAAAAAACAGATCAATATGAGTTAATTTGCTTATTTCAGTTAAAGGTATTTTACGTCTTATAGCTTCTGCAACTACTAATAATCTATCAGGTCTTTGTTTTGAAAGTAAATTTTTTAAATTTTCATCCTTTATATTTAATAATTCATGACTTATGTCTAAACCAAAGTTATCTGACTCTATTGAGTAGAAAGCTTTTAAAAGTGACTCTTTAAAAGTTCTACCTATAGACATAATTTCACCTACAGACTTCATAGCAGTATTTAATTCACTTGGAGTTCCTTGGAATTTTTCAAAATTAAATTTTGGAATTTTGGTTACAATATAGTCTATAACAGGTTCAAAACTTGCTGGGGTTACTTTTGTAATATCATTATCTAATTCATCTAAAGTGTAACCAACTGCTAAAAGAGCTGCTATTTTAGCTATAGGAAAACCTGTTGCCTTAGATGCTAATGCAGATGATCTACTTACCCTAGGATTCATTTCAATAATCAAAATCCTTCCATTTTCTGGATTTACTGCAAATTGAACATTTGAACCACCGGTCTCTACACCTATTTTTCTGAGAATGGCAATACTTTGATTTCTTAATTTCTGATATTCTTTATCAGTTAATGTAAGTGCTGGAGCTATTGTAATACTATCCCCTGTATGAACTCCCATCGGATCTAAATTTTCTATCGAGCAAACTATAATTGAGTTATCTAAATTGTCTCTAACTACTTCAAATTCAAATTCTTTCCATCCTATTAATGACTCTTCGACGAGAGTTTTTGATACAGGACTTAAATCGATAGCATTTTTGACCTTAGAGATAAATTCATCTTTGTCGTACACAATTCCCCCTCCAGTTCCTCCTAGAGTATAAAAAGGTCTCAAAATTAATGGAAAACTGACTTCGTTAACAATTTTATTAAGATCAGATTTGTCATCAACTATTATGCTAAATGGTGTCTCAAGTCCAATTTCAGACATCGCTTCGGCAAATAACTTTCTATCTTCAGCTACATCGATAGACTTTGGACTGGCACCTAAAATTTTGATTGGACTATTTTTGAAATAATTCTCTTTGTTCAATTCTCTGATAATGTTTAGAGCTGTTTGACCACCCATTGTTGGTAAAATTGCATCGGGTGTCTCTTTATCAATTATTTTTTTTACAATTTCTTTATCAATAGGCTCAATATAAGTTTTATCGGCGAATTCTGGATCAGTCATTATAGTTGCTGGATTAGAGTTAATCAAAACAACTTCATAACCCTCTTTTTTTAGCGCTTTACATGCTTGACTACCAGAGTAATCAAATTCACATGCTTGACCTATGATGATAGGACCTGAGCCAATAACCAATATTTTAGATATATCTTTTCTAGCCGGCATTCTTTTCCATTAAATTTATAAATTCATCGAAAAGATATCTGCTGTCATGTGGTCCAGGGCTTGACTCTGGATGATATTGAACAGAAAACAAAGGTTGATCATTTGCTTTCATGCCATCAATAGTTTTATCAAACAATGACTTATGTGTTATTTGAAGATTAGATGGAAAATTTTCATCTAAAACTACAAATCCATGATTTTGAGATGTAATTTCAACCTTGTTTGTTTCCAAGTTTTTTACAGGATGATTACCACCTCTATGGCCTTTTTCCATCCGAGCAGTAGAGGCATTAAATGCTAAACTCAATATTTGATGACCTAGGCATATACCAAAAGTAGGTATTTTTTTGTTTAGTAATTTATTTAATTCAGGTTTTATATTTTCATAAACTTTTTTAGGGTCACCTGGGCCATTACTTAAAAAAAAACCATCAAAATTTCTATTAATTATATCCTCAGCATTAAAATTCATATCAAATTCTTCTATCTTACAATTTCTGGAATATAAGTTTTTCTTAATATTGTCTTTCGCTCCAAAATTTAAAAAAGCTATTGAGTATTTTTTTTTAACTGTTTCTTGTTTTTCTATATTCAGCTCTGATGTAAAATCTTTAATTACATCATTCTCTTCAAGAGTGAGACTTTTATCTATTTGTTTACAAATTTCTTCTATACCTTTGCTCTTAAAATATTCTTCTGAGCATAGCATAATATTTTTTGGTCCAAAATTTCTTACTATTTTAGTTACTGCTCTTGTATCTAAATCAAAAAAAGCACAAGAATTTTGACTTATAATCCAATTTCCAAAATTTGTTTGAGCTCTCCAATTTGAACTTAAATCAAATAATTCTCTACATATTAAGCCAGATGCATGTATTTTCCATGACTCGTAATCTTCATTATTACATCCAACTATACCAATCAAAGGAAAGGTAAAATTTATAAACTGAGATTTATATGAGGGATCTGTTAAAATCTCCTGATACCCCGTCATACTAGTATTGAAGCAAATTTCTGCTATCTTGAATTGATCTTTTGAAAGAAACTTACCTTTGAAAATATATTTTTTATTATAAATTAAATATCCGTTTTGATAATTAAGTTTAGTTTTATTATCTAATACGGACATATTAAATCATGTGTATTAGTATATTATATGAGAGGAAATTCAAATGAGTTTGGCAAAAAAAATCTCTGATGACGTTAAAAGTGCTTTAAAAGGCGGAGATAGGAAAAAACTTTCAATAGCAAGGTATGTCTATTCCGAGTTAAAAAATTTTCTAATTAAAGAGAATCTAGATAGAGACGTGCTTAAATTATCCAATGAAAATGTAATCAAAATTGTTAAGACTCAACTTAAGCAAAAAAAAGAGTCTTTAGATTTCGCATCAAAAGCTAAAGATCAAGGCAGAATAGAAGACTTAGAATTTGATATCAATTACCTTAATGAATTTCTGCCAACTATGATGGATGAAAAAAATACAATTGACATTATATCTAAACACATAAATGAAAATAATTATGAAAATAAAGATTTTGGAAAAATAATGGGTTACTTAAAACAAAACTATAATAATAAAATTGATATGAATTTAGCTTCAAAAATTATCAAAAATATTTTTAAAGAATGACAGATGATAATATTAAAGAAGTTATAAACAGAACATCAATAGTTGAGATTATAAACTCATCTGTTCCTTTAAAGAAAAAAGGTACTAATTATTTTGGTTTAAGTCCTTTTAAAAAGGAAAAAACACCCTCTTTTTCAGTAAATGAAGAAAAAAAAATATTTCATTGTTTTAGTACCGGCGAGCATGGAAATGTTATTGATTTTTTAATTAAAGTTAAAGGATATAGCTTTAAGGATGCTTTATATGAATTAGCAGATAAGGCTGGTGTTGAGTTAAGTTACAAATCATCAAAATTAAACAATATTATCTTTGATATTAACATGTATACAAAAGAATTATTTCATAAAAATTTACTATCCTCTAAAAAACACTTAGAGTATTTATTAAATAAAAGAAAGTTTAACAAAGAAACAATTCAAAAATTTGAATTAGGTTCTTCAGTAAATGCATTTGACCTACAAAAAAAACTCTTAGATAATTTTGAAGTCAGTAATTTAGTTGCAGCAGGGGTTTTTAGTAAAACTAAAAACTCTAAATTATTTTTTTCTAATAGAATCATGGTTCCAATAATTAATATGCAAAATAAAACCTTAGGGTTTGGAGGAAGAGTGATTGATGATAGCTTGCCAAAATATATAAATACAGCTGAAACAAAAATTTTTAAAAAAAAACAAATATTATTTAACGAAAAAATACTAAATAAGCAAAACAATAAAAAAATAATATTAGTTGAGGGATACTTTGATGTTATCAAATTAGAACAAAGTGGTTTTTCAAACTGTTTAGCACCTCTCGGCACTTCAATAAATCATGAAAAATTAATTGAAATTACAAAGAAAGGATTTGAAATAGTAGTATGTCTTGATGGGGATATAGCTGGTAGAAATGCCACAATAAGACTAATGAACAATTTACTTAGTGATGAAAATTTTGAACTTGGTATAAAATTTGTATTATTGCCAAAAAATTATGATCCAGATCAACTAATTGAGTCTAACATGATCGAAGCTCTAAACAAACTTTTTGATCAACCTTTAAAAATTGAGGAGCTAATTGAAAAATATTTAGAAAAGTATTCTAAAAGTAATGATGTTGATAACCAGTTCAAAGGATCAAAAGTTCTAAAAAGTTTACTTAATAATATTTCTAATAATGATTTAAAAAAAATTTTAAGTAGTCATTTTAATAAAATACAATCAAGCAAAACTATTAATAAAAATCAAAAGAATTCAAATACACAAAACTTAGACCTTAAATTTGATTTAAAGTCTAAATTTTCAGCAGCATTAATTATATTTTTTATTGAAAACCCCCCACAAAGAGAAAGAATTTATGATTTGATAGCAACAGCAAAATTTGAAGGTAAATTCAAAGTTATTCGAGATTTATTAATTAAAAAAACTCATTTCAAATCAACAACTTTTGAGATTTATTCAGAATTAGACTCTAAAGGATTGAATTTTACAAAAAATTTACTATTTTCTAATGAAGTTCGAAGGCTGTGTAGATTTGCATCATCCAAATTTAAAGAAGATCCTTATAATGAAATTGAAAAAACAATAAGCTTTATAAATAGTTAAAAATGGTAAAAAAAAAAGTTATTACAAAAAAAACAAAAAAGAACACCTCAAAAAAAAAAGTTGCTTTAAATAAAATATCAAAAACTTCAATCACAAAAAAAAAATTAGATACGCCATCTAATACACTTGATTTAATTTACAAAGAAAATGAAAACCAATTAATTGCATTAATTACTAAAGAATTTGACAAAGACATAGTTTCAAAAGCTAAAACTTATATCAAATCATACTCTAAAATCGAAGACTCCATAATTACTGTAAATGATTTTTTAGATTACATTGAAAATTTAGATGAGGATCTTTTTAAGCAGCTAAAAGCATATACATTGAACTCAGACCAAGAGTCTTCAACAAATGATGAGTCAGAGGAGGAAGAAAAATCAACTGGTGTGAAAAGTGATGACCCTGTTCGAATGTATCTTAAAGAAATGGGCAATGTTGAATTACTATCTAGAGAAGGCGAGATAGCAATAGCTAAAAGAATTGAGTCTGGATTAGATAGAATGATGAATTCTATTCTTGAGTGCCCTGCATCTATAGATATTTTAAAAAAGTGGATTGAACAAGTTAAGCATAATGAAATTAATCTCAGAGAAATAGTTGATTTTGATGAATACTTTAATGAGGATAATGATCCATATTCTAATTCTACGAAAAGAAAAGAAATTCAAAAAATAATAAATGATAAAAAGAAAGCTCTAATTAAAGAAAAGCAACAATTAATGAAAGAGCAGGGTATAGAAATTGATAAAGAAAAGCTCCAAGAAAACTCTAATGATGAGGAAATTGAAAACGAAAGTTTCTCTATATCCATTATAGAGGAATTTTATAAACCTGAAATTTTAAAAAAACTTGATAGAGTTTTAGTTCTTTCTGAAAATATTACCAAAATTAAAAAAAATAAAAATATTACCAAAATTTCTGATTTGAAATCTCTAAAAGAGTTAAAAAGATATCAAGATGAAATACTTAACTACTTTAATGAAATCAAAATTAAACCCTATAAGTTAGAGGAGATAATTACCCACCTTTACTCAATTAATAAAGAAATTCAATCAAAAGAGGTCTCATTAATGACTCTCGCCACTCAATGCAAAATAAGTAGGGATTTATTTTTAAAGCACCATACTTTAAAGGATACATATACACTTTATCAAAAATATATGATTTCTTCAGATGAGTCTTTCAAAGGTCTTTTCCAGAAAAAAAGTGATAAATTAAAAATTATTTATAAAGAAATTCTTAGCTTATCCAAAATTGCAAATCAAAACACTATTGAGTTTAAGGAAAAAGTAAGAGAAATACAATCTGGTCAAAGGACTGCAAATCAGGCAAAAAAAGAAATGATTGAGGCCAATCTAAGATTGGTTATTTCTATAGCTAAAAAATACACTAATAGAGGCCTTCAGTTTTTAGACCTTATTCAAGAGGGCAATATTGGCCTTATGAAAGCAGTCGATAAATTTGAGTACAGAAGAGGTTATAAATTTTCTACTTATGCTACCTGGTGGATTAGACAAGCAATCACTAGGTCTATTGCAGATCAAGCAAGGACCATTCGTATTCCCGTACATATGATTGAAACCATCAATAAAATAGTAAGATCAAGCAGACAATTGATTTTAGAATTAGGAAGAGAGCCTACACCTGAAGAGTTATCTGTGAGACTAAAAATGCCTATTGAAAAAGTAAGAAAAGTTTTAAAAATTGCTAAAGAACCAGTAAGTTTAGAGACACCAATAGGTGATGATGATGATAGCTTTCTTGGAGATTTCATTGAGGATAAG
Organism: uncultured Alphaproteobacteria bacterium; assembly: GCA_902617515.1. Classification (GTDB taxonomy): domain Bacteria; phylum Pseudomonadota; class Alphaproteobacteria; order HIMB59; family HIMB59; genus HIMB59. Next base: position 28,511 of record CACMWX010000001.1, on the reverse strand, counting down.
AATGCAGTCATACCTGAAGATGCAGTTATGCAATTAAATCTGAGAGAAACAACTACTAAAATACTCTCAACCTTAACACCAAGAGAAGAGAGAGTTCTAAGAATGAGATTTGGTATTGGTATGTCATCTGACCATACTCTTGAAGAAGTGGGTCAGCAATTTAGCGTGACTAGAGAGAGAATTAGACAAATTGAGGCAAAAGCTCTAAGAAAATTAAAACATCCTATAAGATCAAAGAAACTAAAATCTTTCATGGACTCTTAAAAGCATCATAAATTTAAATTCTTGTTTTTTTATTATAAGATTATATTAGTAACATTTCTAATCATGGGCCTGTAGTTCAGTTGGTTAGAACGCGGTGCTCATAACGCCGTTGTCGCAGGTTCGAGTCCTGCCGGGCCCACCAAATATAACAAAGGACTAAATTTTTTGTATCTCTTTTATTAGAGCTTTTAAACTTCCCCTATTTTTTCTTAATATTTTATTAAACTCAGATTTTTTAGTAACAAAATATGAAGTATTCTCAACAATAACATCAATAATCTTAAAAGATGACCCTGTGTCAATTACTTTCCAATAGAGATTAGCAGAGGTTTTTTTATCTGAAATTTCTGATTTGATAATGTAAATATCGTCTTTTATATCAACATCTCTAAGAGTGATTGAACTTGAATTACTTGAATTAGCTAATTTGTAAATTGTTGTTATCAGATAATCTGTAAAAACATTTAAATATAGTGATAGTTCATTTTCTGAGCTCTCATTAATAATACTCTCTCCAATAAGGCCATATGCAATTGACTTAACTGCAAAATTTTTATTTACAAAATATTTATATTTTTCATAACTTTCGCTTTCAGTCCCTTCGTTATTGTTTATTATTTCCAAAAACTGGTTTGACTCTTTTTCAAACCACTCTGAAACCTCTGAAGCCTCAATTGTTGAAAAGGAAAAAATTATACTAAGTATAAACAGAAATCTTCTCATAGAATCTAGTAAATATAGTTTGTTAAACTATTCAATATAAATTTTTGGCACAGGCAGATTTTGTATATATTCCTCTTCGAGTTGTGCATTTCGATTCTGGTAATAAATTGATTTAATCATTTCATATCTATCTGAAGAGGCTTCTCTTACCTTATCCAGTTGTTCATCGATCTCTACTCTTTCGTTTAAACCGCTTCCCACTGCTACATATTCTCTATTTGGAACATTGTTTGAAATTGGATCAACAAAATACTCTACTACATCTCCACTAAAATCTCTTAGATTACTTGGTCCTATAATTGGTATTACTATATAGGGACCACTTGATACACCACCTTTAGCAAGAGCTATTCCAAAGTCAGTTTCATTTTTTTCCATTCCTACCCTTGAGGCTAGATCAAAAGTACCTAAAGAGGTTAATGAATTAATAGTAAATCGTCCAATTGAATTGAATGACTTATAGAACTCTCCTTGGAATATAAAAGAAATTGTTCTTATCGGTTCTTTTAAATTACTAAAAAAATTCGATACCCCTTTTTCAACTGGCTCTGGTGCTATGAATTTGTATGTTTTTACTATCGGTCTAATTGCAATATCATCTATAAAAAAATTAAAATTTAAAACTGCTCTATTTATAGGCTCTATTGGGTCATATATTTCATCGTAAGAAATTTTTGATACAGAAACATCCTCATTTGCATATATGGTTGTTGTTTGTAAAAAAGTAACAGATACTATTAAAAGAATTAATTTCAAATGTTTTTTCATTACATAAAATCTTGTTTCATTATAATACAATCAATTTATGGATCTTAGTAAATTAAATAAAGAACAAAAAATTGCTGTTGAGCACAAAAAAGGACCACTTTTAGTTCTTTCTGGAGCAGGAACAGGTAAAACAAGAGTTTTAACCTCGAGATTCGTTTATATTGTAAAAAATTTAAATGTTAACTTTAATAAAATTATTGCAGTAACATTTACTAACAAGGCTGCTAATGAGATTAAAGAAAGAGTTAATACTGAACTTCAAAGTAGTATTGACACCCCTTGGATAGGTACTTTTCACTCAATTTTCGCAAAATTTCTTAGAAAACATTCTAGTTTAGTAAATTTAAAATCTAATTTTACAATATTAGATACAGAGGATCAAAAAAAACTTCTAAAACAAGTTTTGGATTTCTGTAAAATTGAAAAAGATATAAACGAAAGTATATATCACAATGAAATTCAAAACTTAAAAGATAATAAAATCCTTTTCAATGAAAATAAAAAAGTATCTAAATTTTCTTCTATTGAAAGATTGGATGACATTTACTCTTATTATCAGCAAAGATTAATTGAAATAAACGCAGTAGACTTCGGTGATATTCTCTTACATAGTTATACTATACTTTCAAATAATCTAGATTTAAGAAAATCATACCAAGAATTCATTGAACATATACTTATTGATGAGTTTCAAGACACAAACTTAATTCAGTATGATTTAATAAAATTATTATTAAATTCTAATAAAAATTTATTTTGCGTTGGAGATGATGATCAATCAATTTATGCATGGAGAGGTGCAAATATAGAGAATATCATAAATTTTCCTAAAGAATTTAACTCTCCTGTGGTTCGTTTAACAAAAAATTATCGTTCAAATAGCTCTATTTTAGAGGCAGCAGCTAGTATTATAAGTAATAATAAGAATAGATTAGGAAAAGACCTAATAAGTTTTAATAAAAATATCCCTGAACAAAAAATAAATTTAAATTCATTTTTTTCTCAAGAAGAGGAGTCATTATGGATATCTGATAATATATCTAAAAAGTTTCAGGATAATAATAGTATTGGGGTTTTAGTTAGACTTACTGCACAGATGAGAAGTATCGAGGATAAGTTTATAAAATATGCTTTACCCTATGAGATTATAGGGGGACCAAGATTTTTCGACAGAAAAGAAATAAAAGATATTCTTGCATACTTAAAACTAGCAAATAGTTTTAAGGATGATTTATCATTTGAGAGAGTAATTAACCTTCCAAAAAGAGGTGTTGGTGATCAATCAGTAAAATTAATAATTGACAATGCAAGAGAGAAAAAAATTTCATTTTTTGAGTCTTTAGAGGTGTTAACTAAAGAAAATAATTTACCTGGATCTCTTATGATAAAAACTAAGCCTTTTATTGATATCATAAAAAAAACATCCGATCTCATAAACAAAACTACTCTCGAAGATATAGGTATTTTTATAATTGAGGAGTCAGGGTATCTAAAAATGTTAGAAAATGAAAAAAATAAATTGAAGCAAGTAGAAAATGAATCAAGGATTGATAATTTAAAAGAATTTGTAAACGCCCTTTCAGAATTTGAGAACTTGGATGATTTTCTAGAACATGTAGGTTTGGTTAATGAAAATCAAAAAAAAACACACTCTAATTCTGTAAAACTTATGACATTACATGCTGCTAAAGGATTAGAATTTGACCATGTTTATTTACCAGGATGGGAAGAAGGTATCTTTCCAAGTTCTCGTGCGCTAGAGCAAAATTCATCAAAATCATTAGAAGAAGAGAGAAGACTTGCCTATGTTGGAATCACTAGGGCAAAGTTTGATTTAAATTTAAGTTATGCAACTTCTAGATACACTTATGGAATAAATAATTATTCGTTACCATCAAGATTTTTAAATGAAATTTCAAAAATTGAAAAAAATACACTCGATACTATAGAATATAACTCTACATCAAATCTCAATAAAAAGATTTCATCGGATGATAAACAATTAAGTCCTGGAAAAAAAAGAATGTTAGAATTTCTTAAAAAAAATACTAAATGAAATTTCACATAATTAAAAAATATTTAAAGGATAACAGGATAGATTTTTATCTTATCACAAACAATGATCTACATCTTAATGAAAGTCCAAATTTATATTTAAAAGATATATATAAATTTTTTAAATTTGATTGCTCCAGGGGATATATGCTTTTCTTCTTAAATAAATTTATCTTTTTTACTGATTCACGTTACACATTAGCTGCTAAAAAATTTTTCAAAAATAATTGTGAAATATTTGATTTAAGCGAAATTACTTTTGTTGATTACCTTATTATGCAAAACAAAAGTTTATCTGGTATTTTAGACTCAAAATTAATTTCAGTAAAAGAATTCAGAGAAATAAATTCAAAATTACAAAAAAATAAAATTATTATTTATCCACAATCGAAAAATTTTCATAGAAAAATTTATTATCCAAATTTCAATATTTCTTATCCAATGAGTATGCCAAAATATTTAATACCAAGACCTTACTTTATAAATTTAAAAATGATCAAGACCAAACTAAAAACTGAAGGAATATTAATTTGGAATAACGCTCACGTAGCTTATATCTTAAATCTTAGATCATTTGAACTATCTAATTCAACTAAGCCTTTCGCAGGTTTATTTATCCCAAAAAAAAATATCAAACCTATTTTAATTACTAATAACCTAAATTTAAAAAAAATAAGCAAATTAAATATTAATTTTAATATTTTTGGAGAAGAAAAATTTATAAAATTTCTTAAATTATTAAAATTTAAAAATATTGAAACCAATTACGAATTTTTAAATCTTTATATGTATATAAAATTATCTAAATTTTTGAATCTATCTGAAACTAAAATAAATATTTCTAAATATCTGGGTATTAAAACATCTAAAGAAATAAAAAATATTGAAACTTGTCATATTGAAGATGGCCTAGCTGTTCTTAAATTTATAATTGAACTAAAACTAAAAAAAATAAATCCTAAAAATGAATTTCAAGTATCTGAATATTTATATAAAAAAAGAAAAGAAAGTATTAATTTTTTTCGAAATTCATTTGATTATATTAGTGCATTTGACTCAAATGCAGCAATTGTTCATTATAAGGCGCTTCGGAATAAGTCCTTTTCTTCAAAAAATAGAAAAATATTATTAATTGACTCAGGTGCACAATATCTAGAGGGCACCACTGATGTAACAAGAGTAATTAAAATTGGATCAAATAATTATTCTAAAATAAAATACTCTTATACTTATTTACTAAAGTCATTAATAAAGATAGAAAATAAAGTATTTTCAAAAAATATAAGAGCATCTGAAATAGATTTATTTATAAGAAATTATCTTTCTAAATTTAAAATATCCTATAGTCATGGGACTGGTCATGGAGTTGGTAATTTTGGTGATGTACATGAAAAATATCCGATAATTTCATCAAAATCCCAGGACATCTTAACTAATAATAATTTATTTTCTATTGAGCCAGGTCATTATTTAGAGGGTCAATTTGGTCTAAGATTAGAAAATTTATATGTAACAAAAAATTCAAATAGAGGTATGAAGTTAAGAAATATTACCTTAGTGCCATATGATTTAGATTTAGTGGATTTGGGGTTAATTACAAACTTTGAGAGAAAATTTATTAAGAGATATCATCGGAAAATCTACAAAATTTTAAAACCAAGATTAAATAAAAAATATGATATTTATTTCGTAAAAAATTTAATTAATAAGATTTAAAAAATCTTCCTCATTTAAAATATTAATTTTTAAATCTTTAGCTTTTTTTAATTTAGAACCAGATTTTTCTCCAAATACAAGTATGTCTAAATTTTTTGAAACATTTGAGGCAATTTTATATCCTTTTTTTTTAGCTAGCTCTTTAGCTCTATCTCTTGACATTTTTTGAAGAGTTCCAGTAAATAGTATGCTTTTATTGAGACTTATTTCATCATCCTCAATTTCCTTAATTTCAACTATGTCAAGGATTGTAAATGACTCATCGAGGTTACTTTTATCAGTAAAATAATTAATAAAAGAACTAATTGCTTTTTCTCCTAAGCCATCAATATTTTGAAGCTCTTCTCTAAGATTTTTTGATTGAATAAAATCTTTAAATCTAGTTTTATTTTTGAAATATAAAGATATAAGTTCAGAATTGTTTTCACCTAAGTACCTAAGGCCTAATGAAAATAAGTATCTAGATAGAGTCGTAACTTTTGATTTATTTATTGAATCTATGAGATTTATAAAGGACTTTTCTCCAAATCCTTCGAGTCTTATAATCTTATCTTTATGATTTTCTAGTCTATAAATATCAAATTTATTTGATATTAAATTGAGACTAATAAATTTTTCAATCAATTTTTCACCAAGACCATCTATATTCATAGCCTTTTTAGAAACAAAGTGCTTAAAGGTCTCTAAGTTTTGATATTTGCATTGATTTTTTCTGGCGCTACATCTTTGTACAGCTTCACCTTTTACTTTAATTATTTTAGATCCACATAAACATTTTTTTGGAATGACATATTTTTTGATAAATTTTTTCCTTCTCTCAATATCCACCTTTGAAACATATGGAATTACGTCCCCAGCTCTTTTTACCCAAACAAAATCATTAATTCTTATATCTTTTCTGGTAATTTCATCAAAATTATGAAGAGTTGCATTTGATACAATTACACCTCCTATATTAATTGGCTTTAGTCTAGCAACTGGTGTAATAGCCCCAGTTCTTCCTATTTGCAGTTCAATTTTTTCAACTTGAGTCAATGCTTCCTCAGAACTAAATTTTGTAGCTATTGCCCATCTAGGAAATTTATTTGTGTTTCCCAACATTTTTTGTAAATCTAAATCATTAATTTTTATTACCATCCCATCAATGTCAAATTTTATGGAAGATCTTTTTTTTTCAATTTCAGAAACGTAACTATGAATATGCTTTAAGCTAGTATATTTTTTTGCATAACCAGTTTGATCAAAATTGTTTTTCTTACAAAAAGCTAAGAACTCTTCAAAGTTTATAAACTCTTTTTCATAAGAAAATTTACCATATCCATGTGGTATAAATCTTAAAGGACGATCTTTAGTAATTTTACTATTGATTTGGCGAAGAGATCCAGAGGCAGCGTTTCTAGGATTTGAAAATTGATTTTTTTTTTCTAATTGTTTATTTAATTTTTCAAAATCTTTCCTAAAAAAAAACACTTCACCTCTTATTTCAATAAGATCGGATTTACAGTTTTTCAAAACTTTTGGTATCCCATATATATCCAATACATTCTCTGTGATCTCTTCTCCAATTAAACCATCACCTCTAGTTATAGCTTTAAATAACTTATTATTTTTGTAAATTAGAGATAATGAGACTCCGTCTATTTTGCAATCTACGTAAAATATATAATTTGAATTTTGTGTCTTTAAATAATTAGTTGCTTTTTCAAAGAAATTCTCTGTGTCACTTAAATTAAAACTATTTGAAAGTGATAGCATTGGCTCATAATGTTTAAATTTTTCAAACTTTGATGAAGGTGATGCACCTATACCTAAATTATCGAATTCTGATAATTCAGGATTATTAAACAATAAATAATCATACTTTTTCTTTAAATCATCATACTTAGAGTCATCGATTGATGGATTTGAATTATAATATTCTGTGTTATATCTCTTTAACTTATCTCTAAGTTTAATAAAACTATCTTTTTTTTTCATCTTATTAATTTTGTAATAAATCAGATGCTACTTTTTTTGCAGTCTCAGTAATTTTAGCCCCACTTATTAAACCTGCGATTTCATTTACTCTTGATTCATCATTTAATTCTACGATTTGACTTGTCATTTCGTCATTTTTTACAATTTTTTCAATTTTCCAATGTTTGTGAGCTTTTGAGGCTACTTGAGGTGAGTGTGTTATGGCAATAACTTGATTTTTCTTTGAAATATTTTTAATTTTTTCAGATACATTAGATGCAATTTTACCACTTAAACCGCTATCTACTTCATCAAAAATAAGAGTTAAATTATTATCATTATTTGCTGATAATGATTTAATTATCAATAATAATCGAGACAACTCTCCTCCTGATGCCACTTTTTTTATTGAGCTAAATTCAGAATTTTTATTTGTTCTGAATAATACATCTAATTCATCATATCCATGAGAACTGTAATCTTTTTCATCTTTTTCTGAAAAATTAAAAATAATTTCACCTTGTTCGATATTTACAATTGGAAGTTGTTTATTGATACTTTCTGATATTTTTTTCGACTCTATTTTTCTTAAATTTGATACTTTTAAAGCCTCCTCTTTATAATTATTAAGGTCGATAGTATATTTATTAAAAAGAATTTCTTTCTCTCTATCAAAATTTTCAAGTGACTCTATTTCATTTAATATTTTATCTTTAATTGAAAATAAATTCTCAGGCTCTACTTCGAAAAATTTAGACAGCTGTTGATATTGATAGATATTTTCATCTATTTCATCAAAATTTATTTCATCATAATCTTCAGAATTGAATTTATTTTCTAATTCATTAATCAATTCATTTAAATCTAATGTTAAAGAAGAAAATTTTTGTGAAATTTCATTATATTCTTTATCTATATCCTCTAATTTCTTCAGATTTTTCTCTATAAGGCTTAAATTTTCATTTGAGTCGAAGTTTGATATTAAATTTTTAATTTCTCTCGATATTTCACTATATTTTTTAATATTTTTATTTAAATTTCTCTTATTAATAAGCTCCTCGTATTCATTTTTAATTGGATTTAATATTTTAATTTTATTATTTTTGATTTTCAATATTTCAAGTTTCTCATTTATATTTTTTTCTTTGTCCAAATGAGATTGATAAATATCTTGAGAATTTTTAAGTTTATCAAATTTAAGATTTAAATTATCTTTTTTTATATCACCCATATTATCTATAAATTTAAGAAAATATTTATTATCAAATAACTCTTGTTGCTCGTAATTCTCTTGAAATTCAATAACATTATTTAAAATTTCTTTTATTTTGTTTAATGGTTTTATTTCACCATTAATAAATAATTTTGACTTTTGATTTGAATTTATCTCTCTCTCTACAATCAAATAATCATCTTCAATTTCAATATTTAAATTTTCAAGATTTTGTTTTATTAAATTGTTAATTTCAAATACTGCTTTAATTGATGAAATTTCATCGTCTTTGAGATTGAGATTATTTTGGTTTTTACCTCCAAGAACTAATTTTAAACCCTCTATTATAATAGACTTACCCGCTCCTGTTTCACCAGTAAAAGCATTAAAACCATTTATGAAATTAATAGTTATTTTTTTTATTAGTATAAAATTTTTAATCTCCAACGAAACTAACATTGTATCTATTCTAAAGGTAATATTTCATTTTCATCTGAATTTTTTTTATGGTCCTGTTTAAAGATTATGGCAGGATTATATTTATCAAACCACTTTTCCTTTTCGTTTACATCATCTATACCGTTTATTATTTTAAATGATTTTTCATACCATTTACTATTTGAAAAATTATAAGCTAGTATTGATGCGTATTTTTTTGCTAATTCAAATTCTTCAATTTCGTAATAAATTTTACTTAAATAAAATAGTGTTTCTTCAATTGAAGAACTAGAGCTATGATTATTGTAAATATCCAATAAATAAACTAAAGAACCATTATAATTATTTTTATCTAAATAAAACTTCGCTGTTTTAATCTTAGCTAGTGCTAAGTTATTATTAATCAAATGAACTTTTGTTATTATATCTATCTCATATTTACTATTGGGATAAGCATTTAAAATAAATGTAAATTTATCCAATGAGATTTCGGCGTTTTTCTGACTATAATCAGATTTTTTAATAGTAACATAATAAGTCATAGCATCTAAATAGCTAGCATAAACAATGTCATCACTTCCGGGGTAATATTTTGTATAATTTTCAGCTATTGCCCTTGCTTTTTCATAATCCTTCAAAATAAAATGTATGTAAGCACTAAAAAGCATACTTTTACTGGTATAGGGGCTACTTGGAAATAGTACTTGAATTTTATTTAATTGACTTAATGCTAAGTCAAACTGATTATTTGATATGTTTTTTTTAGCTAGGGTGTATAGCTCATTATCTTGTAATGTTTCATTCATATAAAGATTTTGATTATTGGTATATGGGTCTTTATCATTGTTAGAACATGAGTTAATTACAATTAATACAAATATAAGAATCAATTTGTGCATATATGAATTATAGCTTCAGAAAAAAAAATAAAATAGTCAAATATATTATTATTCATTACACAGGTATGAAAAATCTTAAATTAGCTTATCAAAAGCTATCTGATAGTAATTCAAAAGTAAGCGCACACTATCTTATTACTAGAAAGGGTGTCATTTACAACTTATTATGCCCAAAATTAAAAGCATGGCATGCTGGAAAATCTAGTTGGAAAAATTATGAAAATATAAACGATTTATCAATTGGTATTGAATTGGAAAATAAAGGTCATGAATTTGGCTATTCAAATTTTACTAATAAACAATACAACTCTCTTAAAAATGTAATTTTGTTTCTTAAAAGTAATTTTTATATAAAAGACAAAAATGTTCTCTATCACTCTGATATTGCACCAAATAGAAAAAAGGATCCAGGAGAAAAATTTTTTTTAAATAGAATTGGTGTTAGAAGAGAAAAGCACAATAATAAACATAAAGAAATACAAGATATTAATAAAATGCTAAGTCTTTACGGTTTTAATAAGATGTATATAAAAAACTATAAGAAATATTGTATAAAATCAGTAAAAAGAACTTTAAATTATAAAAGAATTTCAGCATCTATATCAAAGAAATTCATTAATGATTTTTATAATTTATTATTTAATTAAAGTTATATATATTCGTGTTGGGTAGCGTGCAGTCGCTTTGTATACAAAGAGGAAAGTCTGAGCTCGAGTAGAAAGTGATAACGGATAACTTCCGTCGAGGGTAACCTTAGGGAAAGTGCAGCAGAAATATACCGCCGAAAGGTAAGGGTGAAAAGGTGAGGTAAGAGCTTACCGGGTATTTAAACAATATCGCAATATGTAAACCCTATCACGTGTAAGATCAAATAGAGGTTAAAGCTATTTCTACAGCTGACCAGGGTTGATCGCTAGAGCTAGTTAGTAATAATTAGCCAAGATAAATGACTGCAATTTAAAAATTACAGAACTCAGCTTATAGCTACCCATAAATATTTGCTATTTACAAATAATCCCATATAATCCCATAAAATACCATGTTAATGTTTCTCTCATCTTTCTATGGAATTATCGACACAAAAAATAGAGTGGCTATTCCCTCGCCGTATAGATCAACGATAAATAGTTCAAAAGAAAAAATATATATTTTTAAAAGTTTAAAATATACTTGTCTAGAAGTTCATTTAGCCTCAAAGATAAATTCTATTGTGAAAAGTTTTGAAGAAAAAGATTTCTTTTCAAAAAAAAATGATCATTTTAAGACTGCGATACTTTCTGATTTAGAAGAGATAACTATTGATAAAGATGGTAGATTTATTATGAAAGAACAATTACAAAAATTTTCAAAGTTATCTAAAGATTTAATATTTATTGGAAAAGGAAATCATTTTGAAATTTGGGAAAAAAATTTAGGTGAGACACATAAAAAAATATCAAGAAATAAATTTAAATGATCACAAACCAGCACATTCCTATAATGTCAAATGAAATTTTGTCATTCATTGATAAAGAAAAAAAGTTATCTATTCTTGATTGCACATTTGGAGGAGGAGGACACTCCATAAAATTTCTTGAAAAAGGTCACTCTGTAACAGCTATTGATAACGATGAATTTTCACAATCGATAGCAAAAAAAATAAAAAAAGATTTTTCTAATTTTTTATTTTACAAAATTAATTTTAAAGATATTGATATGTTGAATATTAAATTAAAAAAATTCAGCTTTATAATATTAGATTTAGGTTATTCATCAAACCAACTTGGCAATAATAAAATTGGTTTATCTTTCAAAATAAACTCTAATTTAAATATGAATTATTTAGGTGGTAAATTAACAGCACATAAAATAATTAATAAATATAGTAAAGAGGAACTAGAGAGAGTTTTTTATAATTATGGCGAAATCAATAAAGCTGCAAAATTAGCCCAATACATTGTTGAACAGCGTTCAATTAGAGAAATAAATACAAACTTTGAATTGATTGAAATTTTGAGAAATAGCGGAGTTAATTTCAGATCAAAAAAAATTCACTTTGCTACTCAAGCATTCCAAGCCTTAAGAATTGAAACAAATAGTGAATTGGAAAATCTAATAATATTTTTAGAAAAAGTACATAATCTCTTAGAGTCAAATGCTTTTTTGGCTGTGATTTCATTCCATAGTTTAGAAGACAGAATTGTAAAAAACTACTTTAGAGCTAATAAGGTAAAAAAAAATAAAAATTTTCAAAATTCAGAAAATTGGGGATTTGAAAATCTCACTAAAAAACCAATTATTGCATCAAATTCAGAAATTTATGAGAACCATCGATCAAGATCTGCCAAACTTAGAGTGGGGAAATTTATAAATTGATTAGTCATATTTCTAAATTCTTTGTATTATTTTGTTTTGTAATTTTATTTTTAAGTTTTAAAAATGAGATAAAGATTAAAGAAAATGAATTATCTTTTTTAAAAAATAACTATTTTAAAAATAAACAAATTTATATTAATAAAGAAATATTACTATCAAAGCATTTAAACGAGTTGCAACTAAATGATTTAAAAAATATTAATAATATTCAATTTAACAAGATTATTAGGTTTGATAGAAATGAATTTGATGACTTTACAATTATAAAGGTCAATTATGTTAAATCTGAGTAATGAAACAGATTATAAGTCCATTACAAATACAAAAAACTATTACAATTTATTTATCTTTGCAATTTTAATTCTTTTCACCGCAATTTTTATTAGGCTTATTTATATTAGCTTAGATAATAAAAGTAATTTTATGTCGATTTCAAAAAATGAATATTTAAAAATTTTGCCAACTATTTATGATTTTAATAAAAATATTCTAGCATACTCTGATTACAACTACTCAATTATCGATAACAAAAATAAATTTAAGTATATTAAAAGAGATGTGTCTCTCAATAACATAAAAGAGTATATTTATATAGGTAATCCATTTATAAAATTTGAAAAAATATTAACTAGAAAATACCCCTACAGTTCTTTAACAAATAATCTGATTGGAAATACAAATATTGATCATAAAGGAATATCTTTAATTGAAAAATATGTAGATACCAATGAGACAGACGTAGAATTATCTCTAGATATTCAAATCCAAAGGAAAATATATGACTCATTAAATAAAGATGTTTCTATTTTAAATCCTGATTACTCTATGAATGTCTTAGTTGACTTAAGCAGTGAGGAAATAGTTAGTAATGTTTTTTTAGATAATAGAAAAATTGAAGATCAGTTTGATCAAACACTATTACCTCTTAAGGATCTGAGATTTGATTTTGGCTCTGTTTTTAAGACATTTACTGTTTATTCCGCATTAAAAAACGAAAAAATCCAATTAAATGAATATTTTGATGTTGATCAATCTGTATATATTGGAAATAAGCTAATTAATGATTTCCCAAAAAATAGTAATGCACCAATGCAAGTAAAAGATATATTAAAAAAATCATCAAATAGAGGTGCTATTTTAATTGGAAGAAATCTAGACTGTCAAAAAGAATTCAAGAATGATTTAGAGCAAATTGGATTATTAAATTCAATAAACATTGGTTATAACATGAATTCTTTAGAGCCTAAAATTAATAATTTTAGAGGTAGTTATTGTGATAATATTCCATTTGGCTATGGTTTATCGGTTACTACAATTCAATTGATTAATGCATATGGAAAAATAATAACTGGTAGGAATGATTTTCATGCTACCTTTGAAAAACAAACAAAAGAATTAAAAAAAAATCAATATAATCAAATAACTAACTCAATAAATAAATTATTATTTTATGCAAATGAGTCTAATGATGATTTATATAAAAATTTTTTAATAGCTGGTAAAACTGGCACAGCCGATCAAACTATTTTTAATAATAAAAAAATACAAAATGTTACATATATAAGTTTCTTCCCATATAATAATCCAAAATATTTAAATTTAACTTTTATGCAAAATCCAAAAAAGTCATATGGTAAGTATATGACTGCAGGAAATACTGTAAAACCAGCATTTTACAATCTTTTAAAAGAAATTTATATGTATTTGGACCTATCTATAATTAAAACTAAAAGCACAGATATCTAATGAATTTAGATAAATTATATAAAAAAGGTTTTAAAATTGTTACCAATTGGCAAGATATAAATAAAAAATCAATTTTTTTGTTTAATAATAATGATATTAAAAAATTTTTAAAATATCATAAGCTTGCACAAAAAAAAAAGTGTAAATTTATTATTTGTAGTATCAATTTTAAAAAAATTTTTGACGATGATAGTATAAATTATTTTTATTATAAAAATAAAAAAGACTTAGATAAAATAGCTGAAATATTTTACAATTTCAAAGATATAAAAGTTATTTTTGTTACCGGTACTAATGGTAAAACATCTATAGCTTATGGTGCTAACAAATTATTTAATATTAATGGAAAAAAATCTTGTTATATTGGTACTTTAGGTTTTTTCATTAACTCAAGAAAGATTAAAAATTTAAATAATACGACACCCTCTTATTTTGAGATACTAAATTTAATCGATATAGCAAAAGAAAATAATATTAAATTTGTTTTTATTGAGGTGTCGAGTATTGGCTACAGTGAGGGTAGAATCGGTAATCTTAAGTATAACTATTGTGTGTTAACAAATTTAAAATCAGATCACCTTGATTATCATATTAATATAAAAAACTACCATTCAGCAAAAATTAATCTAATTAAAAAACAAAAATTAAAAAACTCAATATTATTTTTGCAGGACCACAATTTAAAAAATAAATTCAAAAGTTTTGGGAGAAACTTAATATCCCAAAGAAATTTTCAAACTAAAAATAATATATCTATTGTTCAAAAAAATATTAATACATATGAAATTATTACTAATAATTATTGTTATAGAATAAAATCTTTTAATTATTTTATGATTAATAATATTTTAACTATATTGATGCTTTATAAAAAAATTATTAAAAACTGCCCTCACAAGCTAAATAACACACTATTACCTCCTGGAAGATCAGAAATTATTTATAATAAAAAAAATAAAATAATTATAGTAGATTACGCTCACTCGAAAGATGCATATAAAAATTTACTAAATAAATTTGCTATATTGAATAAATACATAATTATTATTTATGGTTGTGGAGGTAATAGAGATAAAAATAAACGCGCTCAAATTGCTAAAGTTGTATCAAAATTTACAAATTTACAAATAATTACAGATGATAATCCAAGGTTTGAAAACCCGGCAGGAATAAGAAAAACTCTTATAAAATATTCCTCTAATCCAATTGAAATACCAAATAGAAGGAAAGCAATTAAACTCGGTATAAATATTTTAAAAAATAAAAATGGTATTTTAATAATTGCCGGTAAAGGACATGAGGAAATACAAATTTATAATGATAAATATTATCCATTTAACGACAGATTAATTTCATCAAACTATGCAAAAAATTTATAAACTCATTTCATCTTTAAAATTAAAACATAACAGTAATATAGTTTTTGACACAAGATTATTAAATGAAAATGATATATTTATTGGTTTAAAAACAAAAACCAATAATGGTAGTTTATATTTCAAAGATGCTATTAAAAAAAAAGCATCTTTAGTAATTATTGATTTAAAAGTTGATTCATCAAATTGTATATATGTTAAGGATACTAAAATTTTTATTAAAAACTTTTGCAAGTTTATTCTTGAATCCTATAAAGGTAAGATTATTGCAATTACCGGTTCTGTAGGTAAAACAACATTTAAAGAGAATATTTACCATATTCTTAAAAATAACCAATTTAAGACATACAGGTCTTTTAAAAACTATAATAATTTACAAGGACTACAATTTTCAATTATGAACATGAATGTCAAATGTGAATATTCAGTTTTTGAATTAGGAATTAATAATTCTAGTGAAATGGGTAAATTAGTTAAAATCTTACAGCCACATTACAGTTTAGTCACATGTATAGAAAATTCTCATATTGGAAATTTTAGAGATTTCAAACATTTGATTGATAATAAATTAAAAATATTTAATTCACAAAGATTGATAGCCGGAATAATTAATTTTAATTATGATCCTCGTTATATCAAAACTAGAATTAATTCAAAAGTACAACTTTTGAATGTAGAAAATTTAAAAAAAAATAGTTTAAAAACTAAAAATTTTTACACTATAGATTTCACAATAAAAAATAGAGCTTATAAAATTCAGTCTTCCATGGGAAATTTTTATGAGGATATTGCTATAATTTCTTTTTTATTTCTCAGTAAAATCATTAAAAATTTAAATTTTAAAAATTTTTTTTATGAAGAATCTATAATCAAGTCAAGAGGCAGAAAGGTTTCAACCATAATAGGCAAAAAAAAAGTTAATTTTTATGATCATAGCTATAATGCATGTCCTTACTCATTAAATAAACAAATATTAATATTTAATAAGAGAAAAATTCATCAAAAAGTTTACATTTTAGGATCAATGATGGAATTAGGAAAACACTCAGATTACTATCACTTAAATATACTTCAATTAGTCTCTGATTTATCTCTGAAAAATATTATTTTTATAGGTGATGAGTTTAACAAGTTTAAAAAAATATATTTAGACTTTAAATTTTATAAAAATTATAAACCTGTTACTAAATATTTAGATAAAAGAATTAAAAATTTTAAAAATATTTTTGTTATGGGTTCAAGAAACAATCAATTAGATAGAGTAATAAAAAAATATGTTAGGTGATTACCTTTATTCTTTAAGAGAAATTGAATTTATTTTTAATTTATTTGGATATATTTCTTTTAGAGCAGGCTTATCTTTAGTCAGCTCTTTTTTTTTAATAATTTGGTTAATGCCTTATTGGATTAAATTACAAAAGAATATTTTCCCAAGTGGTCAACCTATACGAAAAGATGGTCCTCAAACACATTATAGTAAGAAAGGAACACCAACATTAGGAGGATTACTAATTCTTTTCTCAATAATCTTTAGTTCAATTATTTGGACATCTGATTTTTCAAAATTTAATTATATTTTAATTTTAACATTAATTCTTTTTGGCCTTATAGGCTTTATAGATGATTATAAAAAAGTTAAAGTAGGAAAAGGCATATCATCCAAGACTAAATTCATATCCCAGTTATTGGCAACTATAATTATCTATTTCACTATCAGGTACAATGGTTTTGATTTGAATAAATTTAGTATTCCCTTTTTAAAAGATGTTTCAATTGAATTAGGTTATATGTATTTTTTTCTAATTTTATTTATTATCATTGGGTCAACAAATGCTACAAATTTAACTGACGGTTTAGATGGTTTGGTTTCAATGCCTTTAATATTCGTATTTCTTACGTTTGCTATTTTTGCTTATATTTTAGGTAATATAAATTTTTCTGAGTATCTTTTAGTAAATTATATAAGTGGTTCAGGTGAGATAGTAATTCTTTGTACATCATCAATTGGAGCATTATTAGGTTTCTTATGGTTTAATTCTAGCCCAGCCACTATTTTCATGGGAGACACCGGATCCCAATCTCTTGGTGCTTCGCTAGCAGTAACTTCAATTCTTCTAAAACAAGAAATAGTTTTAGCAGTAGCTGGTGGTCTTTTTGTTATTGAAACAATATCAGTTATGTTACAGGTTGCTTACTTTAGATTTTCAAAAGGTAAAAGATTATTTTTAATGGCCCCACTTCATCACCACTATGAAAAAAAAGGGCTTTCAGAACAAAAAATTGTTATTAGGTTTTGGATATTGAGCTTTCTTTTTTGCCTCTTAGCATTATCACTGTTAAAAATAAGATAATTGATAAATTTAAAAAAAAAGTTTCTGATATATGGTTACGGTATAAGTGGAAAATCAATAGAAAATTACTTTATCAATCAAAATTGTAAATATAATATTTTTGATGATTTTAAAAAAATAAAAAACACAAAATTAATTAGCAAAACATATCTATTAAAAAATTTAAAAAAATATGATTATTTTGTTGTTTCGCCCTCAATAAAAATAAAAAAAAATCATTTTCTGTATAAGTTTAAAAAAAAAATACTAATTGATTTAGATTTTTTAAATTTGGAAATTCCATATCAAAAAATAATTGGAGTAACAGGAACAGAAGGTAAATCGTCCATATGCCTATATATTAATGAGATTCTATCAAAAAAATATAATACCAAAATTATTGGTAACTATGGTAATACCATCTTGGATAAAAAAAATCTAAAAAATTATTTATCAAAAATAGATTTTTTAATTGTTGAATTGAGTTCATATCAACTAGATAAACTAAGATTTTTAAGAGTGAAATATGCGTTAATTACTAATATTTATAGTGATCATTTAGATTATCATATAAATCAAAAAAATTATATAAAATCAAAATTTCGTATTCAAAAATTACTACAAACTGACTCTAATTTATTTCTTTCCAAAAAAACTTATTTGAAATTTAAAAACTATATAAAGATCAAAAATATATCTCTATTTAATGATATATCAATTAATACAAATAATCTTAATCAATATTTCAAAGCAATTAATTTAAACACTATTAAAAAATTAATTAAAGTTATTGATACTGATATTAATTTTGAAAAATTAAACATATCTAAATGTTTGAAATTTAGAAATGAATTGATCTATGAGTCAAAAAAATTAAATATTTATAATGACAGTAAGTGCACTAACTTAAATAATGCTGTAAATAAAATCAATCTTATAAAAAGTTCAAAAAAAATACTTATTCTCGGTGGTAAATTAAAAAAACAAGATATTAATTTTAAGTTAAATATAACAGATACATTGGTATTGATATTTGGAAATTACTCTAATTCATATATTAATTATTTAAATTTAAATAACTCTAGATACTACAAATTTTCAAATCTTAAAAATTTAATTAATTTTTTAAAAATTATAATTAAGTTCAATAGTTATAATTATATTTTATTTTCACCTGGAGGAGAGTCTTTTGATTTTTATAAAAATTATATTGAACGAGGTAAACATTTTAATTATTTAATTAAAAATATAATAATTTGAAAAATATTTTATTCAGAGATGATCAAAGTTTATTAGGATCTAATTGGTATACTTTATCAAAAAAACTTTTTATTATACCATTCATATTATCCTTTATTGGTATTCTTGCTATTTATTCTTTAATAGGAACTGAGTATCCAATTTTATTAATATTTAAACATATAATTTTCTCATTAATATCATTAATTGTTCTAATTTTTTTATCATTAATCCCAAAAAATGATTTAAGAAAAACTTTAAATAGTATGTGTATTTTATTTATTTTACTCTTATTCCTAGTTCCATTATTTGGATATGAAATTAAAGGTGCAACAAGATGGATAAGTTTTAATTATTTTTCAATACAACCTTCTGAATTACTAAAAGGCCCAATTGTATGTATGTTTTCATGGTTATGTTATTTATATATTAAAACTAATAAATTATTTTATTTAATTATAAATTTTTTCATTATAAGTCTTATAATAATTTTACTTCTTTTTCAGCCAGACATTGGAACATTATTAGTTTATATAGCCATTTTTTCATTAATTCTTATTTTATATTTTAGAAATATTAACCTTTTTATTTTATTAGGTTTTTTATGTGTATTTTTTTTATTACTGGCCTATTTAACTTTTGATCACGTAGCTTACAGAATTGATAATTTCTTAGATTGTAATAATTCTCAAGTATCAAAAAGCTTATCTGCAATTAAAACTGGCGGTGTTTTTGGTGTGGGCTTGGGTGAGGGACAATTAAAATACTCTATACCTGAGTCTCATAATGACTTTATATTTGCTATTTTAATTGAAGAATTTGGAGTATTTTTCGGATTATTTGTATCTTTCTTGTATCCAATTTTTTTCATACTTGTAAGAAAATCAATCTCAAATCCTTCAAATCTATTTATTATTAATACAATATTTTGCTTATGTTTTTTAATGTGTTTGCAGGCATTTATAAATATTGGTTCATCTATATGCCTTATACCTCCAACTGGGATGACACTACCTTTCATAAGTTATGGAGGATCATCTATGCTTTCTTATGCTATTATATTTGGTACAGTCATCAACTTTAGTAAAAATGAAGCGAGTTCTACAAATAATTCATAGTGAAGTAGCAGATGTAAGCGTAATTTCAAAATTTTTTCAAAAAAAACATCAATCTTCTACGATTTTTTATAAAAATCTTCATTTTTTAAAAAAAAAAGATATTGATCAATTTGATTTATTTATAATTCATGGAGGAAAACAGAGTGCAAATAGTAAATCAAAGGCTATCTTGTATGAATATAAATTTCTTAATTACATAATTAAAAAAAACAAATCTATTATAGGTATATGTTTGGGCGCTCAATTAATTGCAAAAATTTATGGATCAAAAATATCTAAATCAAAAGAAAAATTGTTTGAGTGCGGTTACAAGAAAAATTTAAAAAAAAATAATAAATTTTTCAAAAAAAATCTAACTTTTTTACAATTCCACACAGAGGGTATTTCTTATAATAAAAATATGGAACTATTATCTAAAGGCATTTTGTATGAAGTAGACTCCTTCAAGATTAAAAATAAAGATATTTATGGTTTTCAATTTCACCCTGAGGTTACTTCAAATACTATTAAAAGATGGCACGATATAGTCAAAATAAAATATCCTTATATAGATAAATTAAATAAAATAATGAAAGATTTTAAAAAATATCAATACAAAAATTATGATTGGTTTCAAAGTTTTTTATTAAAGCTTTTATAATGATTAATTTCATTTTTTCGGAAGAATATATAAATCACGATACTGGTAATCATCCCGAGTCCATAAAAAGAATACAAGTTGTTAATGATTTAATTAAAGAAAAGTATTCTAACCATAATCTTATCGAACCAACTATAGCTGATAAAAAATTGATTTCCTTAGTTCATGATATAGATTATGTAAATTATATTTTTGACTCTATACCTGCTTCTGGTTTTAATTATTTTGACCCTGACACCATCGCCAGTCCAAATAGTTTAAAGAGTTATCTTTTAGCTGTTGGTGGGAGTGTAGATGCTGTAAAAAAAATCATAGAAGATAATAATAATAATGTTTATTTTTGTGCACATAGACCTCCAGGACATCATGCGGAAAAAAACAAAGCAATGGGATTTGGTGTTTTTAATAATGTTGCCATTTCAGCAGAATATGCATATAGATCAGGCAAATTTAAAAAAATTTTAATAGTAGACTTTGATGTACATCATGGAAATGGAACACAACATATTTTTGAAAACCACAAAAATATATTCTATGTATCATCTCATCAGTATCCATTTTACCCAGGTACAGGTTCTGAGAATGAGAGAGGAACTGGCAACATAATTAATTGCCCTTTAACAGCTGGTTGTGATTCTAAAACATTTAGATCATTATTTGAAAATAAAATAATAAATAAAATAAATAATAATTTCGATTTGATATATTTTTCAGCAGGTTTTGATGCCCATAAGTTAGACCCTCTAGCATCAATCAATTTAGAAAATGAGGATTTTTATTGGGTGACAAAAATTGTATTGGAAAAGTTTGCAAATAATGTTCCAATAATTTCTGTCTTAGAGGGAGGATATGATATGAAAGGCTTATTTCATGGATTAAACAGCCACCTAAAAGCTTTAATAGAGTACTCTAATGAATAAAAAAAATGAAAAAAATTTTGAAAGCGCACTTAAAAGGTTAGAGGAAATATCAGATTTATTAGAAAATGAAGAAACACCTCTCGAAGAGAGTATCAAGTTATTTGAGGAAGGTATAGAATTAAAAGAATACTGTGAGGAAAAATTAAAATCTGCAAAAATTAAAATTGATAAAATTATAAAAAAGAATAAATCTCTTTCATCAACAGAATTTCAGTAATTAAAATTTATGTCAGTTTTAAGTAAAGTCAAATTACCTAAAGATTTAAAAAAATTATCATTTAGTGAATTACAAAAACTAAATGATGAATTAAGAGATTATACAATTGAAATTGTATCAAAAACTGGCGGACATCTAGGTGCTAGTCTTGGTGTTGTAGAACTTACAGTTGCTTTACATTATGTATTTAATACGCCAACAGATAAAATAATATGGGATGTGGGACATCAAACATACCCTCATAAAATTCTTACGGGTAGAAAAAATAAAATACACACTCTAAGAAAAAAAAATGGAATATCTGGTTTTACTAAAAGATCAGAAAGTGTATATGACCCTTTTGGTGCAGCGCATAGTTCAACTTCTATATCAGCTAGTCTTGGAATCACAGCTGCAAGGGATATTTTAAATAAGAATTTTGATGTTGTTAGTATTATAGGTGATGGAGCAATTAGTGCAGGGATGGCTTTCGAAGGGTTAAACAATCTAGGACACTTAAATAAAAATTCTCTAATAATTCTGAATGATAATGAAATGTCTATAGCTGAACCTGTTGGCGCTATGAGTAAATATCTTGTAAATTTATTGAGTTCAAAATCATATGAAAGTTTTAGAGATATTATTAAAAACTTTACTAAAAGACTTCCAAGTGAAGTAGGAGAGTTCGCAAAAAAAACAGAGGGTTATTTTAAAGGCTATCTTACAGGCAACACTCTATTTGAAGAATTGGGTTTAAATTATTTGGGACCTGTTGATGGACATAATTTAAAGCTATTAGTTCAATTATTTAAAAAATACAAAAAAAAAGAATTACATGGGCCAGTATTTTTACATTTAATTACACAGAAAGGTAGAGGCTATAAACCTGCTGAGTTATCAAAAGATAAATTTCATGGTGTATCATCATTTGATGTTAAAACAGGTTTACAAAATAAATCTAAGCTAGTTACTTACACCAATGTAGTGAGTGACACTATTTTAAAATTAGCAAAAAAAGATAAAAAAATTGTAGCAATAACTGCTGCAATGCCCTCAGGAACAGGCCTAGATAGGTTTAAAGAAAAATATCCTTCTAGATTTTATGACGTTGGAATAGCTGAACAACATGCTGTTACTTTCGCTGGAGGTATGACAACAGAGTCTATTAAGCCTTTTGTTGCAATTTATTCAACTTTTCTGCAAAGAGCTTATGATCAAGTTGTACATGACATTGCTATACAGTCATTACCTGTTAGATTTTTGATTGATAGATCTGGCTTTGTAGGTGCCGATGGTGCTACACATGCTGGATCTTTTGATTTAAGTTATCTTTGTTGTCTTCCAAATTTTGTTGTTATGGCCCCCTCTAGTGGTGAGGAATTAAAAAATATGATAAATTTAGCATTATCTATAAATAATAAACCATGTGCTATAAGATATCCAAGAGATCTAGCGCATGAATATAAAGACAATAATAAATTTCAAAAAATTTTAATAGGTAAAGGTAAAGTTATAAAAAATGGAAAAAAAATAGCCTTTCTTAATCTAGGAACGAGGTTAAAAAAAGTATTAGAGATTAATGAACTGATAAGAAAAAATTATAAATTGGAATGCTCCATAATAGATATGAGATTTGCTAAACCAATTGATGTTAAATTAATACAAAAACTTACAAAAAACCATGATATTTTTGTCACTATTGAGGAGAATGCAATTGGGGGGTTCTCAAGTCAGGTTAATGACTTTTTAATAAATAAACTAAGCAATACTCCAAAAATATTAAATTTTTTTATGAAAGATGAATTTATTGACCAATCTGATATTGAAGATCAATATTTTAAATCAGGAATTTCTCCAAAAATGATATATGAAAAGCTTATAAAGTTTCTAAAGTAATTTAGATTTATGAATTAACAATAAATCTGCAATCACAAAATTAGTCATAGCAATTCCCACTGGCACTGCCCTAATACCCACACAAGGATCATGACGTCCTTTAGTTTTTATTTTTGTATTTTTAAAATTCTTTGTAATAGTATTTTTTTCGCTTAATACTGAACTAGTTGGTTTTACAATATATCTAAAAATAATATCTTGTCCTGAAGAAATACCACCTAATATTCCTCCTGCATGATTAGTATGAAATTTAATTTTCTTATTTTTGAAATTAATTTGATCAGATCCATTAGTACCGTCATAATTTACTAAATCAAAACCTGTACCAAACTCTATACCTTTCACCGCATTAATACTCATAATCCCTTTTGATAACTCTGAGTCAAGTTTTTGATATATTGGCTCTCCTATACCTACAGGACAATTTGAGACTCTAACTTCAATTACAGCACCAAGAGACGAACCTTTTTTTCTATGAGCAAGGATCAGATTTTCCCATTTTTTAAGGATGGACTTATTTGGTGAGAAAAAAGGATTTTTGTTAATAAAATTATTATTCCAAGTTGAGTTTTCTATCCTCTCATTACCTATTTGAATAACAGCACTTGTAACATTTATTTTATTTTTTGAAATTTTTTTAAGAAGTAATTCTGAAAGAGCACCTGCAGCAACTCTCATCGCGGTTTCTCTTGCACTTGACCTTCCTCCGCCTCTATAATCATAATTTTTATATTTCATAAAATAAGTGTAATCAGCATGACCAGGTCTAAATTTATTTTTGATTTCTGAATAATCCTTGCTTCTTTGATCAGAGTTATAAATTATCATTGATATTGGAGCACCAGTACTTTTACCGTTAAAAACCCCTGAGAGTAAATTAACTTCATCTTTCTCTTTTCTTTGTGTTGTAAATTTTGACTGACCTGGTTTTCTTAAATCTAATCTTGTTTGAATATATTTTGTGTTAATAGGTATTCCTGCTGGGAAACCATCAACAACACAACCTATAGCATCTCCATGACTTTCTCCCCAAGTAGTAAACTTTAATAAATTTCCAAAAGAATTGTGTGACATTAACTAATTATTTTTTACTAAACTCATTAAGTAATCCTGCTACACCCTCAGCTTCATCAACTGCTACCATTCCAACTGTATGATAACCACAATCAACATGGTGGATTTCTCCAGTCACACCAGATGAAAGGTCACTTAAAAGATAGGCTCCAGTGTTTCCAACATCTTCTAGTGTAACATTTCTCTTTAAAGGAGAGTTTAGTTCATTCCATTTTAAAATAAATCTAAAATCACCAATACCAGAAGCTGCAAGAGTTTTAATTGGGCCTGCAGATATGGCGTTAACTCTTATATTTTTATCTCCCATATCTACAGCAAGATATTTAACTGAAGCCTCGAGCGCTGATTTTGCGACTCCCATTACATTATAATGTGGCATAACCTGCTCTGCTCCATAGTAAGTTAACGTTAAAATACTCCCACCATTATCCATTAAATCATAGCAATATTTACAAGACTCAGTGAAGGAATAACAAGAAATATTTAAACTATTTAAAAAATTCTCTTTTGATGTATCAACATACTTACCTCTTAGCTCATTTTTATCTGCAAACGCTACAGCGTGAACGAAAAAATCCAATTTTCCCCATTTATCTTTAATTTTTTCAAAAGTATTTTTTACTGATCCTTCATCACTAACATCACATTGTATCAATAAATTAGAACCTACAGATTTAGCTAAAGGATCTATTCTCTTTAGTAAAAGATCATTTTGATAAGTAAAAGCTAATTCAGCACCAAAATTTGCACATTGTTGAGCAATGCCCCAGGCAATGGACTTATCATTAGCCACTCCCATTATAAGCCCCTTTTTATTTTTTAAATCCATTTTTAGCTAAAATTAATATAATACTCATACCATGTCAGATAAATTAAATCCAATTATTAAGTTTAAAGAATGGTTTGATTTAGCCACTGAAAAAGAGATCAACGACCCTAATGCTATGTGTCTATCAACAGTTGACGATAAAAACACCCCCCATTCAAGGATGGTTCTATTAAAAGATTATAATGATGAAGGTTTTATTTTTTACACAAATTACGAGAGCAATAAAGGAAATGACATTTTAAAAAATGCTAATGTTTGCCTAAATTTTCATTGGAAGTCATTGTTAAGGCAAATAAGAATAGAGGGTAAAGTCGAAAAAGTCTCAAAAGAAACATCTGATAAATATTTTAATTCAAGACATTATTTAAGTCGAATAGGGGCGTGGGCTTCTAATCAATCAAAAGTCCTAAAATCAAGAGATGATTTAGAGAATAAAATTGAATTTTATAAAAATAAATATTCTGAAAAAGAAAATTTCCCTCGTCCTGATTACTGGGGAGGGTTTATAGTAAAATATTCAAAAATCGAGTTTTGGGAGGATATGCCTCATAGAATTCACAAAAGAGAAGTCTTTGAGTTTAAAGATAATAATTGGTTTTCGTATAACCTTAGCCCTTAGTTTTTAGAGTATTCACTCCATCTTTTTAGCAAATCAGAACTGGAGGACTCTTTGTGATTTCCACCTACACCAAACTTTAATTCAATATTATATTTCTTTGCTGTTTCATATTCTAAAATTTTAGAAGTGTCTGATCTATCACCTCCATTAGCAAAAATAATTTTTTCATTTGGATATTTATTTCTTATTTGAATTAACAAATTATTTGCACTTCCCATTTCATCATCTTTAAATTCCATAGCTTCATTTACCACTTTTAAGCTATCAACAACATACATTCTATGTTTAATATCCATAAAAAAATTTCCTTTTTTATCAATTAACCATTTATTAGAATTTACACCTACGATTAAAAAATTAGAAAACTCTAAACATTCTTTCATCATCATAATATGCCCAGGATGGATGGGGTCAAATCCCCCTGAAACAACACTAATAATTTTATTTACCACTTGAAATTGACTCTAAATAATTTTTTAAATTCATGTAATCACTATCTGAAATGTAATTTGGAGAAATAGTTAATATATCTCTCCATGATGTGAGATAATTTAAATTCACTTTCATTTTAGATATATTTTTTTTAGCTTTAGGGTAAATACCATAGTAAAAAACTACATAAATATCTTTAACTTTAAGTTTATTTTGTCTTAGAGCCTTTATGAAATGTAATTTACTTCCCCCATCAGTTGCCATGTCCTCTACTAATATTGACTGATTATTCTTTTTAAACTCTCCCTCTATTAGTTTACCTTTTCCAAACCCTTTAGGGCTCTTTCTTATATATATCATTGGATATTTCATCTTTTGACACAGAAAGGAAGAGTAGGGAATACCAGCTGTTTCGCCTCCTGCAATAATAGTCGAATTATTTTTATACTTCGATTTAATCTGTTTGCTCATTTCATTAATAATTAATTCTCTTTCTTTTGGAAATGAAATTAATTTTCTACAATCAACATAAACAGGACTTTTTTTGCCAGATGTAAGAGTAAATTGTTTTTTGAAGTCTATATTAACGCATCCAATACTTAACAGTAAGTTTGCTATCTTTTCTTTATTATTTTTGATTTTGACCTTCGACATTTTTCTGAACAATATTTAACATCATTCCATACTTTTTCCCATTTTTTTCTCCAACTAAATGGTCTTTGGCATACCACACAAATTTTGAAAACTTTTTTATTCAGCTAAATAATCTTCTCAATCTCTTTATCTTCGAGATTACCATTAATTATAACAAGAGGGCAATGTAACGAGTTAGATTTTTCATATATAAGTTTGTCAATTAATGGCCCAGGCTTGCCTATATCTTTACTTGTAGCAAGAATAATAGTTGAATTAGATGAATATTTATTTAAGAAACTTATAAACTCATCAATCTCATTATATTTAAATATTTCAGATTTTGCTTTAATTTTAGATTTATCTGAGATGTAGTTATGCACTTCTTTATGTTTTAATTTTTCAGTTGTTGTTTGATCTATATCCAAAATTTTTTCAGCCCCTGAAGTAAGCATCATACCTTCGCTTGCGCTTTGAATAAAGCTAATAGTAGTAATGTTAGATTTAGTTATTTTTGCTCTCCTTATAGCAAATTTAACTGCAGTCCACATTTCAGCACTTTGATCAATAACTACAAAATAATTTCTATTATTATTTTTTTTCATTTTTTTCTAAATATTAAATTCGTAATTAAGCTAAGCAATAATGATATAGCAATCAAAATTATAATATAAATAAAAGACTCAGTTTTTAACAAATTTTCCAATTTAAATGAAATTCCTCCTTTTTTTATTTGCAAGTTTTTAGATACCATCTTAATAATTTCATTATTTTTTATCTCGTACATATAAACTTTTATATTTCCAGGTGAGATATTATCTGGTATCAAAAATTTTTTTAAAAATAGATTTCCACTTAAACTTTCAAGCTCCTCTTCTACATACAAATTTTTCACATTCATTGCTTTTCTTATTTTATGGAGTTCAAGAGAGTGATTACTTATTAATGAATGCCTATCCTTTAAACTAGAATATAAAAATATTTCATTCAAAGTCTTTTTAGGATAAGTGAAGATTGCAAAAAAACTAGGTTGATTATTCAACTCTTTTGTTTCGTTAATCCATAAAAAACCTTCT